>CAZBTA010000070.1:0-21882 GCA_964494515.1 uncultured Bryobacter sp. | reverse complement strand
GCGGCGCGGCGCGCCTTGCCGGCCTCGGCAACACTGGCGCCAGCCGCGACTGATCCCTTCACCTGTTCGGTGACATTTTCAATCTTAAGCAACACATTCAATTCAAGATCGGGGCAGCGCTTTTCTTCGGCCCGGGAACGCGCCATAAACCCATTCTTCATGTAATCGTTCTCTTTGGAGCTGAGCTTCTGGATGCAGTCGCTGCCCACGTGGTGATTGGTAATGACCAGGCCATCAGCGGAAACGAAACTGCCCGAGCCGCCATTATTGAAGCGCGTGCTCGCCAGCCGCAGCGACTTCAAAAACTCGTCGCTCGCGTCGAAACCGTACTTCGCCTTCACCATCGCCCGCGGAAATTCGTTCAACAGCCAGATTCCGTCATCCGCCACGCCAAACCGCACCAATAGTGCAAACCCGATCAAAAAACGGCTGATTTTCATTGCATTTCTCCCCATGATTCGAGTCACTTCTGCAAGTCTATTGGTATCAACAGCTTACCCAAGCGAAATCTCGCGATTTGCTTTGATTCCTGCAACTCGTATGCCATACTGATAGCAAAGTTCAAGCAGATGGCGCAAAAGCTTGTGGATGACGCGATCGTCCGCTACCACAAAATCCTCGAAAGCCAACCCCATTCCAATCTCGAATGGACCGACACTCTCACCGAGAAGATGAAGGCCAACGGGATGGTTGTCGGAACACGTCTCGCCTCGCCATTTTTGCGGCCTCATTTCATCTCGCGTAAACAATTTGACCAAATCGTCAAGGCCGGCCAGGCGCTACAAACCGCGATCGAGCGCATCGAAACGCACGCTCTCGCAACGCCTTCCCTGCTGCAGCGCATGGAGCTTCTGCCTGCCGAGCGCATGCTTGCCTCGATCCATCCGGGCTACAACTTTCTTCACGTTACGTCCCTGCTGAATACAGTTGTCAACAACGGCTCACTTCGCATCCGCAATTACCAAGCCTCCTCGGCCAATGGCATTGCATACGGCGAAATGCTGTCCGACATGTTTTACGACGCAGCGCCGGTAAAGGAGTTTCGCAAGAAGCACACGCTTACCAAATTTGGCGGCGTGAAGTATCTGCTCTCGGCGATGCTCAAGGCCTACAAGGCCTACGGCGGCAAAAAGCAGCCGAACATTGCCGTGCTCGAGTTCAAGCAGCCGTTCCAGACAGTGGACAGCGCCGAGTACATGGTGCTGGTCGAACTGATCCGCAAGGCTGGCTACCAGGCAGAGCTCGTCACCCCCGAGCAGCTCGATTACCGCAATTCCACCCTGTCCAAGGGTGATTTCCCAATTGATCTGCTATACCGGGCCTCGTCGCTCCAGGAGTTTTTGCTCCGCTTTGATTTGACGCACCCGCTGGTTAAGGCTTACCGCGAGGGCAAGGTGTGCATGGTCAATTCCTTCCGCGCCGAGCTGGCGCAGAAGCGCGCCATGTTCAGCCTGCTCACCGATGAGCAGTTGACGGCGAAGTTCCCGGTAGCCGAAAAGAAGGCCATCGCGACGTTCATCCCGTGGACGCGCATCGTCACCCCTTCAAAGACCATCAAGAGCGGCGAGACGATCGACCTGCCCGAATACATTTCGGCGAACAAGGATTCGTTGATGCTCGTGCCCAACGATTCAACTGGCGCGCTGCCGGTCTTCGATGGCCCCACGACCGAACAGAATGCCTGGGATCGCGCGCTCAAGACGGCGATTCGCGAGCGCTACGTTGTTCAGGAACGTTCCACCACGGTCACCGGCAAATTCCCGGTGCTCTTCTACGGCTCGATGGAATACCGCGAGATGAACGTCGACGTCCACCCACACATGTTCCTGGGTGAAGTGAAGTCCTGCACAACACAGCTCACGGCCGCCAACGCCGGCTTCTCCACCATGGAAGGCGTCGCCGCCACCTACTTGCTCGACTCCAAGTAGTCCTCCATCTCCGTTTTCACCTGCGCAAACTCCTCCACGACTCCCGGGACCAGGCGTCGCGCCTGTTCGATCCGCTGCTCAGCAAAGGCAGCTTCCAGTTGCTTGACCGTATCCACCATGCCTTCCCCACCGGCATTCGAAGCAGATCCCTTTAGCGAGTGCGCGGCCCGGCGCCCACGTTCAAAATCGGCCCGCTCGACGGCATCGGCAAGTGCCAGCAGTTGCCGCGGAGTATCGGCAAGAAATGCCGAGACCACACGCCGCGCCAGCTTCTCATTGCCCATCATGCGCTCCACCAGTTTTGCGGCTTCAAAGTTCATGTCATCCTCCGGTTCATAGCCACAGATCGGGCCCCATGCCGGAGCCCCCTCGGCCAGGTCCACAATGCGATCAAGCCCCGCCAACTCACCCAGCAGCGTGGCGCCGTTGCCGTCAATCACCCCCACGCGAATCTGCGGTCGTGCCAGCGGTCCAGCCGAGGTGGTGTCAACGGCCGCCGCCAGTTCAAGCACCTTTGCCGTAGCCTGCGTCAGGTCAAAGGCGATGATGCTCCATTCCCGACTCAACAGCGCCCGCACGGTTTCGGCCGCACCTTCAACGCTCACTAGCGGAACCCGCGCTGGAAACCCAAAACGGCCCCGCTCACGCCCCAGGCCGCCGTAATGCACCAGCAGAATCGATTCAAGACGCCGCCTCATGCCATCGTCCCTTTCCCCGCCCCGGCCAACTGCACCAGCCGAGGCGCAATGGCATCGAGGCTCAAGACTTCATCCACCGCCCCCGCCCGAAATGCCTCCATCGGCATTCCATAAATCGCACTCGAGGCCCGATCCTGCGCAAGGGTGATCGCACCCGCCTGCTTCAGCGCCTTCAGCCCCTCCGCGCCATCGCATCCCATGCCAGTCATCACAACGCCGATGCAGATATCAGCAAAGTGTTTGGCCGCGCTGCGAAACAGGTAATCCACCGCCGGACGGCAATGATGCTCCGGCGGATCATCCGTTAGCACCATTTGCACCTCGCCGTAAACCGATTTGCGCACCATCAGATGTCGCCCGCCGGGGGCGATGTAAATGCGTCCCGGCAGGGCTACCTCACCCGATTCGGCCTCCTTAACTTCCAACTCGCAGGAACGGTTCAAGCTCTCAGCCAGGGTCCGCGTGAACATTGCCGGCATGTGCTGGACAATCAGCACTGGCGCCCCCAGGGTGGCGGGCAGCCGCGGCAACATCCGCGACAGCGCCGGCGGGCCGCCAGTCGAGATACCGATCACGATCAGTTTGCCGTTCCACTTTGTTGATTCTTGCGTCATTTTGCGATTCACTCGCGCATAAGCTCGCACGACGGGGGTCAGCCGTTGCACCAGTTGACCCATGTCTCCAGCCTGCCAGCTGCGTGGCAAGGAAACATGATCAAAAGCCCCCGCCGCAATGGAATCCTGCGCGACCTCTTCCCCATATGCATCATCAGGGCACATCACAACTGCCCCTACGGGCGGCTCTTGCTCCCCGAGCCTCTCCACCAGCGACACCACCTCGGGCAAACTGCCCGTCGCATCGATGAACATGAGTTCCGGGCGCAACTCCGCAATGCGGTGCAGCGCCTGATATTCATCACGCGCCATTCCCACAACGGCAAGTTCCGGCATGCGAGCCAGCACCTGGTAGACGAGCCGGCGGCTCGCGCTGTCGTCAGAAACAACCAGAGTCCTGACGCGACCATGCGCTGCGGATTGAGAGGCCACTGCTGGTCTCCGCTAGTTGCTTCCCGCGCCTTCCAGCCTCATGTGCTGATGAATTCTCATCGAGCGCAACAACTCGAGAATATCCGCTGAACACTCCACCACTGCCAGTGTCCCGCCGGATTTTCGTAGCGTGTTGTGCGCGGCAATCAGCATGCCGATTCCGGCGGAATCAATCAGTCGCACCCCGCGAAAGCTGAGTGTGACATCCTTTACCCCGTTCAGCGCGAGCACGCGCAGCCGCTCGCGCAGTTCACCGCATTTGCTCGCCACCACATCCGAGTCCACCGGAATCACCGTGCTGCCCGGCGAGCCATTGGCGTTAGTCATTTCTATCCTCCATCCGATCAAGCATTCCGTTCGAGCTCCAGGACGAGAACCACCGCGTTGCCAGCCCGATTGAAGCGCACGCGATGGGCGTAATTCTGATAGATCATGAGGCCACGTCCGTGCAGGGCATCATCGGCGACGTCCTCGTGCATTTGACGCTTCCAGTCAAAGCCGGGGCCGCTGTCGGCCACGCCAATCCACAGCAGGCGTCCCCGTTCCCGCACACGACACTTTACCGGCGCCAGGCGCCCGTTCTGGCCCCCGTGGTTGATAGCGTTTGCCAGAGCTTCCCGCAGCAGCAGTTCGGCGGCAAATGCCGACCGCGAACTGACGCGCGCCCCAAGCCAATCCCGAAAGCTCAGGCAGAACTCATCCACAGCTTCCACACGTGGCGGCAGCATTGCCGCAAGATTCGCCTTCACTCTTGCACCTCCACCGTCAGCAGCAGCAGGTCATCTTTCACACTGCTTCCCAATTGCGCCCGCAGCAGCGTGACGATCTCACATGTGGCAAAACTGTATGGCAATTCCCGCGTAGCCACGCAACAGCGGCAGAGATCCTCAATGCCCTTCGTGCGTCCACCAACCGCGTCGAGCTCGATCAAGCCATCGGTGTAAAGAAAGAACCGGTCGCCCGGATTCAGCCACAGGTCCTTGCGCTGCAATGCCAGCGAACTGAAAATCCCGATTGGCTCGCTGTCGATCCGCACCACTTCGACGGCCCCACCCGCCCGACTCACAATCACTGGCGGATGACCAGCGCTCACCACCGACAACTTGCCCGTGCGATGGTTCCATTGCGCATAGCAGGCCGTCAGATATTGTTCTTCACCCAGCATTTCGCGCATGACGCGATCGACACCACGCATGGTGTCCTCAGGCGAATAAAGCGGCCCAGAGTACTGGCGCAGAAGCGCCTTGATCGCCGAGGTCAAAAACGCCGCGCTCACCCCGTGACCACTGACGTCAGCCACAAAGTACCCGTAGACGTCCGCGTTCAATTCCACGACATCATAAAAGTCGCCGCCCGCCGCATCAAGCGGCACGTAACACACACTGAAATTCGCCGCCGGATAGTCCTGCGGCCGGACAAAGATGGCGTTCTGCGCATTGCGAAACTCTTCCATCCGCAATTGCAATTCGCGCGCCAGCGCCCGATTGCTCTCCCGGATTCGCAAGTGCACGCGCACCCGCGCCAGCACTTCCTCACCGTGGACGGGCTTCGACACGTAATCCACCCCGCCCACCTTGAAGCCATTCACCTTGCTGGAGACGTCGTCGAGAGCTGACAGAAAAATGATGGGGATATCCACCGTCTCCGGGTGGGACTTCAGCTTCGCGCAGGTCTCAAAGCCGCTCTCATCCGGCATCACCACATCCAGCAGAATCAAATCTGGCCGGTGCTTGGCGGCAAGCTCACGCGCAGCCGTGCCATCGGCAGCCGTGATTGTCTCAAAGCCTTCCATCTGCAAAAGCTGATCCAGCAGTTCAACGTTTGCTGGCGCATCGTCCACAATCAGGACGCGCATGGGAAGGGCGCTCATCAATGCGCTTATCGGCGCATCGCAGCCGTTCTATACGATTTCAGCTCGACTTGATGAACCAATGAATTTCAGTAAACTCGCCCACCCTCCCGCAAACAGCAGAAATGCCAATCCAGCCCGCAATCCAAGGCTCGCTGCCTGCGAGGAAAATCCACCCACCGCCGGCACCCAGTTTATTAAGGCGATCGGCAATACCACCATCAAAAGCAGTATCCCGAGGCATACGGCCACGTAGCCGGGTGCGTAGTTCACCTTCAGCTTGCCCGCACTCACCGACGGCAGCAACACGATCACCCACGCAAACACGACCAGGATCACGAGCGCCACATGCACGGCCCCCAGCGCCGGCAAGGCAACCACCGGCACCAGCCACCACCAGCGTCGCGGTGCCTCGAGGCAATAGGCCGCCAGGGCGCTAAAGCCCGCCAGCACCACCAGCGCCAGCGCGGCATTGGCCGCCACCAGCGCCGTAGTCGCAACGCCAAGCCCCAGCCAGTACCAGATCAGTCCCGCCAGCAAAGCCTGGCCCAACACCTGCACACCCACGGGTTTCAAATAGCTCTTCCAGTTCACGGCTTCACCTCGATTACGCTGGCCTTGCCGGTGCCCGTCTGGTCCGGCTGGTACATCGGCTGGATTCTGGTCGGTGGCACCCGGAACTTGCCCGGATTCACCGCTTTCATCACGTAGAAATATTGCTTGTCGTCATGGTTCCAGTAAGTGCGGAAGAACCCGACCCGGTTGTCGCGAAACTCGCGTTGCGCCCACGAGTAACGCCACCAGAGCGGCTTGCCCGTCAGGTTGATCGTGTTGTCGTTGGTCACCAGTTCCATCCCCGCCGGGATTGGATCTTCGATCAGCACATACTTCCAGTCAGCGGCCTTCACCGTCAGCAAGACGGCAATGGAATCGCCGGGTTTGATATCCCCGCTCAGCGGTTCGAGCGCATAGCTGGTGGCGCCCGCATTCTCGCGTGGCACCAGCCGGAAGTACTCGCGCGAGGCGCTCATCGACCCGCCCGAGGATGGCTGCCGGTCCTCAGCAGTGGTGTAGTAAGTGGCCTGCGCGTTCCAGTAAACGCGTCCCTTGCCATTCACCTTCACCTCAATCTGGTTGCGGTCGAGCGCTGGTGCCGACGCGGTAAACTCGCCCATGCCCGTGGCATCCCCCCCACCAAATTTCGTGTCGACCAGAGTCTTGCCGTTCACGGTGACGCTAACGGAAATGTCCGGGGACAGCTCACCGGTTTTGCGGACAAAGTCGGTCAAGCCGTAAATCACCATCGCCGTCTGCTTGGTCGAGTTCCACCAGGCGCCCTGGTTCTTATGCAAGACCAGCCACTGGGCGGCCTTCGGCAGCAGCGGGGAATCGGGCCGGGTGGCCGTCAGAAACTTCAGCACAAACGCCGTGTTCTCGGGCGTCGCATCGTCTTCAAAGTCGAGCAGCGGATCCCGCGTGGCCGGCCACCACGCCTCGCTGTCACTCTGGCGTGCCGCCGCTTCGAGAGATTGTGCGATCTCAAGCGCACGCGGATCCTTCAGCTCCTGCAGCGCAAGGCCCAGGAACGCCAATCCATAGCTCGTCATCTGCGGCCGCAGCGCCCAGGCCTGCTCCACTTCGGCCTTTGTCCCAAGCGCATAGGCGAGATAGGAGCGAAGATCCGGACGGGCATCCTTCTGCCGCCGAAACTCCTGCCGCAACCACTCCTCACCCCGCTCCAGCACCTCCGGCGAAACACCATAGCCGGCGCGACGGGCCTGCTTGAGGCCCGAGATCACGTGGGCCGTCATGAAGGGGTGCGAAGCATCATCCTTCCACCAGCCCCAGGCGCCATCGCCATGCTGGTAGTCATACAGGCGCTCCAGCCCCGCCTGCACTTTCGCCCGCAAATCCTCGCGCCGCACATTCGACTTCAGCTTCAGCGCATCCAGCGCCTCACTGACGATCACATTCGGCAGGAAGCTCGACATCGTCTGCTCCGTGCAGCCGTACGGAAACTGCGTCAAATACTCAAGCGCGCCAAACATGCTACCCGCCAGCGAAGGCGACACGCGCACCTCGAGTTTGCGGTTACCCGTACCCTGTGCATCGAGCACAACCGCAGCCGACTTGCCATCGGTCAACGATCCCCCTCGACCGCTCGAGAACAGGGTGCCGTAGGAATACATCGGCAGCTTCAGTTCAACGGCGTCGGATTCCTCATTGGTAATTGCCTTGGCAGTAATCACGCTCTCGCTGCCGGGACGGACGCGAGCTCTAAACTCGGCCTTCGCAATGCCCTTTGAATCCACTCGCAAAGTCTGCTCCGTCGGGCCGATCCAGTCAACTCCGGTTGCGCTGATGCTGACCTTGGCGTCCTTGGCCGTGGCAAGGTAGTTTTGCACGATCACGCCCAGGGTCACCTCGTCGCCCTCCATCAGGAAGCGCGGCGTCACCATGCGAATCAACAGATTCTTGCGCACGATCACGCGGTCAAGCGAGGCGCCTACTTTAGTGTCAGCCGACACGGCGCGCGCCGTTGCGCGCCACATGGTCAAGGCATCCGGAAATGTCAGGTCCACCTTCGCCTTGCCATTGGCATCCGTCTCGAGATTGGCCGTCCAGAATGCCGTATCGGGAAATGCCTTGCGCACCCGCGGGTCGCCCACATTTTCCGGTTTCAACTGCCCCAGCGACGGCCGAATCCGCGCGAGCCGCATCGCCCGCTTGCCAGCCTCGCCACGGAAATAGTAGCTGAGCGAGGTCGACGACTGCACTTCGTTATAGGAATAGCCATAGAAATAACTCAGCGGCGTCTGAGTCATGTCGCGCTGGACGGCATACAACGCTTCATCCACAATGCCAATGCTCAACTCGGCCTTCACCGGCTGGCCCTTCAAATCCTTCACTTCCACGTTGTAGCTGGCCGGCTCTCCCGGCTTGAACTCCCGCTTGGTCGGCATCAGCTTTATATCCAGTTGCCGCTCCACGGCTGGAACCTGCAAGGCCACCGAACCGTGATGGTAAACACCGGCCTTCAGATAGCTGACATCAAGGAACACACGTGGCTGATACTCGCTCCGGATCGGCACCTCCACCGTCACGCCACCAGCCTTGGCGGCATACAGCGCTTTGGAATCGATCACCGTACGCGACTCCGTCGTCACCCACAAGTACGCATCCGGATCGGTTGTCAGGATCAGCACCTTGGCCACGTCTCCGGGCGCATAGCGCTTCTTGTCGGGGATCAGCTTGATCGATGCGTCATTGCTGCCGCCAAAGCCCGCGCCACTCACCCAGACATAATCCGTATCGGTGACATCGCGGCCCTCCGGCGTGCGCGATCGCACCACCACGCGGTAGCTGCCCGAGGGCACCCCCGCAAACGTAACAATGGACTTGCCGTCGGCTCCCGTGCGACCACCTTGCGTCTGCACGACTTCAGTCCGCGAAGTGCCATTGCCCCAGGTCCACCGCACCAGCTCCGCTCGAAAATCCCCCGTGATCGGCTTCGAATCATAGTCCTTCAACTGCACCGTATAGGAGTGCGGCGAGTCGGGCGTCACGACATAACGCGACGAGCTGACCTGCACCATGTAGCTGCCATGCGTCGCCACCACCATGCCATAACCGGTGACTTCACGATTGCCCTCGTCCATCACCTTGGCCTCGATACGGAACAGATAATCGCCCTCGACGACGGGCGTCGGCAGGTCGACCGTCAGTTGTCCCTTGTCATCGAGCTTGCCAACTTTTTCCTCTCCCTGCTCTCCGCTAAAGAATTCGCCGCCGCTCTCGTCCTCCTCGGTCTGCTCAAACCCCATTTCTTCGCGGTCAAACCACGGTGGATAGTAGCGCGCCCGCCGCACGGTATAAGTCACCTTGGCGCCCTTCACAGGTTCGCCAAAGTAGTAACGCCCTTCAATGGTGGCCTCCACCCGATCACCTTGCAACACGCGTTCCTTCGACGGACGGATCTTCACCTCATACTCGGGCTTCTTGTACTCTTCCACCTGAAAGCTTGCGTAGCTCTCCAGTTCACCCTGCGACAACTTCAGCGAGTAGTAGCCCAGTGCCGCTGTCATTGGCAGTTCCAGCTCTCCGTGTACCGACCCGAACTTCGACAGCGACAGTTCCTTCTTGTAGATCGACTTGCCTTCCCCGTCGGTCACCTCCGCAAGCACTTCGCCAAACTTCGGCAACTCGTAGCCAAAGGCGGCTTTCTGCCGAAAGATGCTCTTGAAGTAAACCTTGTGCCCGGGCCGGTAAACCGGGCGATCGGTATAAGAGTAAACAATCGATTGCCGGTGCGGATTGGCGCCAAAGGTGTATTCGCCGATGGCATCAAACGCGACGTCACGATTCTGCGTCGCCACGACAAACACATCGCTCGAGTCCTCACCGGTCATTTGCGCAAAGCCATTGGCGTCAGTAGGAATCGTCGCATGCAGTTTCTTGTGCGACCGGAATTCAACCGGCACGCCCCCGAGCGGCTTGCCGCTGATTCGGTCGACAACGCGGACGTGCGCTTTGCCCTGCTCTGCTTTGGTCAATACCGCCATCGCGCTCATGCTCAGCAACGTGTAGGCGCGCAGTTTGCCATCTGTCACTTCCACCAGATAAAGGCCCGGCTCAGTCACCGGCACCTCCACGGCCTGCTCGTCCCAGCGGTTCTTCGTCGAAATGGTTTCCTTCCAGGTCCGCACCAGTTGCTTGTCGTTCAACACCGGGATCGCCGCATACGCGGTGCCCTTGGCGCCGGGTTGCGTCGGTGCCGCTGGCTTGTCGCCCTTGCGCAAGCGATACTCTGCAAGTGCCTCGGGCGTAAACTGCCGACGCGCCAACTGAATCATGTCGACCTTGAGCTTGCGCTTAAGTCGCACAAACTTACCCAACAGGGTTTCCTTCTTCGGCAACTCCGCCGTCTCGTTGCCAAAGGAGTGTGCATTCACCAGCTGCCCCAGAAATTCGCCCGCTTTTTCTACCCGGTACAGCCGAAAATCCAGCTGTCGCAAGCCATTGGCGTACAGCATCACCGAGGCCTTTTCACCGGGGGCAAACGTGCGATTCGACGTCAGGGCAAAATACTTGCCCCCGTCTTCTTCCTGCCCCGTCAGCGGCAGCACCATCAGCAAACCAAGCAGCGCAATCCAGCGACGCATGCGATTCATCCCTCCAGAATCTTCCACCTATAGACACCGCGAAACGCAAAATTGCTTCGGACAGGTCGCCATCTCGGCTGCGGGTGATTCAGTAATTCTGACATGCTCAAGCGACGAATCTCGCCAGAACTGCTCATCACCGGGCCTGTATGGTAGATCACATACTTTTCGCCATCCGGTTCCAGTTGGCTTTTACCCAGATAGATCATGACGTGCCAGTTTTCGGGGCCCTGTTCGTAGAACAGAAGGTCGCCCGGCTGGGCCCGTTCGAGGCCATCACCTACCCGCACGCAGTTGTTGCGCATCAGGTTTCTGGCGTCAGCAAAATGCCTCATCCCCTCGGGGGTAACAAACAATGGTCCCGAGCGGGTTTTCATTTCCGGCAGTCCAGGCACCACTGGTAGCGGATTTCGCTTGCGCCAGTCCCCATCGTGCCGGGCGAAGGCTTCGCGAAAGGCGTAACGCACCAGCGAGGAACAATCCTTGATCTCCCGCGGTCGTACCGTCGGTTCCGTATAGTACTGCGCCTCGGCCAGAAAGGTAAACCACATCCGAAACGCGGTCCGGTCCGCCGGATCCCCCAGCCCCACTACACCCATCAACAACAGCCAGATCCACTTCACAGTGAGGTGAGAATACCATCCCCATCATGCGGATACAATTGAGGGGTTCACCATGAAGACTCTTGAAAACAAAGTCGCCGTTATCACCGGCGCTTCACGAGGGCTCGGTCGCGCCATGGCCGTCGCTCTGGCCTCCCAAGGGGCCTCAATTGCCCTCGTTGCCCGTGATGAAGCCGCGCTTGCCGAAGTCGCCGCCGAGATCCGCGCCCTCGGCGCCACGGCGGAAACCTTCGTCGCCGACGTCACCAGCGAAGACAGCGTCGCCGCCCTTGAGCAGGCCGTTATCGCCCGCTTCGGCAAAGTGCAGATCCTGATCAACAACGCCGGCATGAACCTGCGCAAGAAGATCCACGAGTTCACGCTCGAAGAATGGATGCGCGTCACCAACACCAACCTCACCAGCGTCTTCCTGCTGTGCCGCGCTTTTGTGCCGCATATGAAAGGTCAGGGCTACGGCCGCATCATCAACATGACCTCGATCATGGCCCACGTTTCCCTGCCCGAGCGCACCGCTTACTCCAGCACCAAAGCCGCTCTGCTCGGCCTCACCAAGAGCCTTGCCCTTGAGCTCGCCCCCGACAACATCACCGTCGTCGGCATTTCTCCCGGCCCCTTCCTCACCGAGATGAACATTCCCATCTCCACCGACCCGGAAAAGAACGCCCTCTTCCTGTCCAAGATCCCGGCCGGCCGCTGGGGTGAGACCAGCGAAATCGGCCAGTTGGCTGCTTATATCTGCTCGGACGCCGCCGGCTTCATTACCGGCACCGATATCCTGATCGACGGAGGCTGGTGTGCGTCTTAAGGCAGTACTCATTCTCGGCCTCCTGGCCCTTGCCTCCTGCAATCAGAACAAGCGCCGCGTCATCGCTGTTGTGCCCAAGGCCACCAGCCATGTCTTCTGGGTCGCCGTCGAGAAAGGCGCCAAGGCTGCTGGCAAAGAGTTCAACGTCGACATCGAGTGGAACGGCGCTCCCTCCGAGACCGAATACGCGCGCCAGATCCAGATCGTTGATTCCATGATCAATCGTCGGGTGGATGGCCTTGCCGTCGCCGCCACCGAGCGCAAAGCGCTGGTGGCCAGCGTGGATCGCGCCATGAAACAGGGCATCCCCGTCACCATCTTCGATAGCGGCATCGAGGGCGACAACTATATGAGCTACGTCGCCACCAACAACTACGAAGGTGGCCAGCTCGCCGGTCGCGCCCTCGCCAAACTGATCGGCGGCAAGGGCAAAGTCGGCCTTATCATGCACGCCCCCGGTAGCGCCTCCACCATGGATCGCGAGCGCGGCTTCACCGATGTCATTGAGAAGGAATTCCCCGACATCAAGATCGCCGCCACCCAGTACGGCATGTCCGATCGCTCCAAGGCCCGCGCCGCGGCGGAAAACATGCTCTCGGCCCATCCCGATCTAGCCGGCTTCTTCGGCTCCTCCGAACCCAGCACTACGGGCGCCTCCCTGGCCGTCAAGGCCCGTGGCCTCGCCGGTAAGGTCAAGGTGGTCGCCTTCGATGCCAGCGACAATCTCGTCGAAGACATGAAGGCCGGCGCCATTCAGGCCATGGTCGTGCAAGACCCCTTCAAGATGGGGTTTGAAACCGTGCGCACCCTCGTCGACAAGCTCAACGGCAAGACGCCCGAGCGCCGCATCGATCTCTCGGCCAAGGTCATCTTTGCCGAAGACGTCGCCAAGCCCGAGAATCAGCGCCTGCTCTCACCGGAGCTCAAGTAAGTGCCAACGATTGACGCCTCAGCCCTCCGGGATCTTTGCTCCCGCCTGCTCGAAGGCGTCGGCGTCAATCTCAGCGAGGCCAACTACACCGCCACCGCTCTCGTGGCATCCAATCTGCGCGGCGTCGATTCACACGGCGTCGCGCTACTGCGTTACTACCTCGAACAGATCGAATCGGGCGACATGAACGCCCACATCGAGCCCGAGCTGCTCCATCATTCCGGCTGCACTGCGCTCGTCGATGGCAATAACGGCCTCGGCCAGATCATCGCCCGCTTCTGCTGTGATCAGGCAATTACGCTCGCCATGGAATACGGCTGCGGCATTGTCTCCGCCCGCCACTCCAATCACTTCGGCGCGGCCGCCTGGTGGGTGCAGCGCATCAATGCCGCCGGCCTGATTGGCATTGCTTTGTGCAATGCCTCGCCCGTCGTCGCCCCCTGGCAAGGCAAAGAGGGTCGCCTCGGCACCAACCCCATCTGCTTTGGCGTTCCCGGCCAAAGTCCCTTTCTGCTCGACATGGCCACCACTACCGTTGCCGCCAACAAGATCTTTAACGCCCATAGCGCTGGCAAGGCCGAACTGCCCGCCGGTTGGGCTCTCGATGCCAACGGTGTTCCCACCACCGACACGCAGGAGGCCTACCGCGGCCTGCTCAATCCCCTTGGCGGCTACAAGGGCTCGGGCCTCGCCCTGATGGTGGAAATGCTCTGCGGCGCCCTCAGCGGCGGCGCCATGTCCAACGAGCTCGGCGGTATTCGCTTTCGTGGCAAACCCGTCGATGTCAGCCAGTTCTTCCTCGCCCTCGACCCCAAGTGCTTTCTCGCCCCGGGCGAGTATGAGGAGCGCGCGGCCCGCCTGACCCAGATGATCAAGAGTGCGGCCCCCGCCATGGGTTACGACGAAGTGCTCGTGGCCGGCGAGCCCGAAATCCGCATCGAGGCCGAGCGCCGCAAGAATGGCATCCCCCTCGCTGACGACACCTGGCAAAGCCTCACCGGGTGGGCCGCCAAGCTCAACGTCGCTCTACCGCACTAGCACCAGTTCGCCACGCTTGCCATCCACATGGATAGCGGTAAAGATCCCTGCCGGCAACAGCCCATCGTGCTCGGCCCCGCGCGCCTTCACAATCCCCGCTGGTTGCATCTTGACGGTCATGCGGTCGCCAAACACCATATCTTTGGTCCACGTCGTCGGCACGCTCGAGCGCGCCCCTTCAATTGTCGTCAGTTCAAACTCCACCGGCGGCGTCTTGCGCATGGCCTCCGGTGTGCGGAACAGCACCACATGGTTCGCCCCGCTATCCAGCACAAATCGCAGTGTTTCGGCCCCCATCTTCGCGTCGATTCGCAAGCGGTCACGCGCAAAACCAAGTGGCAACACCACGCCTTCGGGTCGCGGCGCGCCAACCTGCAATTCACCCTTGCGCGGCAATAACGTGTAATCGAGACCGCGCAGTGCATTGGCGCCCAGCACGCCCTTCACCTTGGGCGCTCTAGCCCTTGCCGCTCCCGCATCCACAAGCAACACCTCCAACTCGCCCAGAGCCGTCCCGCCGATGCTCAACTCGCGTGTCCGCAACCCCGGCACCAGTCTTGTGCCATGGAGATTCACCAACTCCACGGCAAACTCGGGCTTCAAACCCCACCCGGCCGCAACGCCTGGGTCGATCGTCGTGCTTTCCGCCCCGGTATCCACCAGCATCGCCACCGGTGGGCGCCCTCCCCAACTCACTTCAACCACAATCGGTGGTGTCGGCAGCGGCAGCGGCCCCGTCATCGCCATCATCGTCATCGCGCAAAACAACAGCATTGCAACGCCCTCAATCGAGCATACGCGCGAACTCAAAACTTGGTAGCCAGCGATTCTCCATTCCACGTAAACAAAATACGGCGGCAAGCCCCTTTTGGTTCGCCCAATCCATTCCCCGTTCCGCCCCCATCACCGCGAGCGCCGTCGAATAAGCGTCCGCCAGCATGGCATCCCGGTGCACCACTGAAACACTTGCCACACCGGTCGCAACCGGCTCGCCCGTCTGCGGGTCCATGGTGTGCGGCTGGCGCACCCCATCCCGCACCGCAAACTTGCGGTAATCCCCGGTGGTGGCAATCGCGGCGTTCACCAGCGCCACAAACAACTCTGGCGTCTCCAGCTCAGGCCGCTCCACCTCAACCCACCACGGCTGCGTATCGTGTTTCACGCCACGGGCCCGACATTCCCCACCCACCTCCACCAGATAACTCCGGCTCCCCAACTGATCGAGCAATCTGCCGATCGCATCCACTGCATATCCCTTGGCGATCGAGCTGAAATCAAGCTTGACGCCGCCCGGCTGCAACGCCAATCGCCCTTCGGCCTTCAATGCCACCGCGCGCCATGAGCCATGTTCCGGCTCACGATCCCCCAGCAGCCCGGGCCCAAAGCCGTGGCGTTCCACTACATCACCAAGTCCAGGGTCAAACGCCCCGGCCGTCTCCTCCGCCGCCCGCACCGCCGCGTTCAGTACTGCAAAGAAGTCGGGTGGCAGCATGTGCCAGGTGCCGGCCGGCGCAGCGTTAAAGCGGCTCAGCGCCGAGCCAGCGTCCCAATGGCTCATTTCACGCACGATCGTCTCTAGCCGTGCCTCAATCGCCAAACGCAAAGTCGCCAGGTCCTCGGGCAAATAGGCAGAGACGCTCCACGTGGTGCCCATCGTCAACCCGTGGATCGTGTGCATTTCAGCATCACGCGGCGGCAGCATGGGAAATGCCTCCGCCGCGTGAATCGGGATCGCCACCTGTCGCATCGTTATTGCGGCAGGGCTTCAAAGGTCAAAACGTAGTTCGCATTGTTGCCCGTTGGCATGCGCATGGGCGGCCCACCAGCGGGCGCGCCAGCAGGACGAGGTCCACCAGCCGGGCCACCAGGTCCACCCGGCCCACGACCACCACCCGTTGTCGCATTCAGCCAATACATGCCCGGCTCCTTCAGCGTAAACACCAGCTTGCCTTCGGCATCGGCCTTCACCTTGATCTCGTTCAGGTTGTTGCGGTAGCGAATGCCACCGGCAATCACCGTCACCTCCATCCCGGCCGCCGGCTTGCCGTCCCGCAACAGTTGGAACTTCACTTCCTCGCCCACCACCACATCATTCGGATGCGTAATCGGGGCAATCTCAAGGCCCACCCCCGTCGGCTTCATCGCCTCGGTCGTCGGCTTGCCCGAAGTCACAAACGTCTCCACGCGGCTTGCCGTCACAAACTTCTTCAGATCGGTGGCATCCTGGGGCACTTCTTTCGCAAAGGCCTCCGGCGCGCCCCGCCAGGTCTTCTGCTCACCGTTCGCCGTCCAGGTGGCAAACAGCATCTGGTTCACATTCGCGATCCGATAAGTGCCCTCCTGCTTGAGGTTCACATCAAAGGTCGAGCGATACTTGCCCGTCGCCGGGTTCTGCGGTTCAACTCGCGAGCCATCCGGAGCGGTAATCACCAGGCTCATCAGCCGCATTGGCACGTGGTCAAAATAGAAAAGCTCATTGCTCACCGCCGCATCCACCGTCACCCACGCATCCTTGGCGGAGATCACCGTCGTTGACGGCAGCAACCATTGCCGGTGCGCAAACATCGCGGGCACCATCGCGCCCACGACCAACATCTTGAAAATCTTCATAACGCCTCTTACGGTTTCACCGTTACCTGAATCAAACCCAGTTCATGCTGTCCTTTGGCCTGCTGCGGCTTCGCGCTCGCCTGTGGCCATTCAAACGGCACCTTCACCAACTCACGTCCCCCCACTTCACGGGCCGCTTCCACCACCAGTTGGTAGCTACCCGGCGGCAATTGCGCCAGTGCGGTTTTTGCCGCCTTGAAAGTCAATACATGCGCGCCCGGCGCTCGCGTGGCCCCGGACACTCCGTCCGCCGGCATCTTCAAATCGCGACCCGCCTTGCGCCACCATGCCCGCAGATCCTTAAGCCAGGTTGTCCCCGTCTCGGCTCCTTGCTTGTGCTGGTCGTACCACACTGCGAGATTCGCGCCCACCGTCTGATCCGGCTTCTCCACCCAGATCGCCAGATACGGCCGGTGATACTCGGCGGCATTGATCCGCGGGATCTCCACCGTCACTTCCAGATCAGCCGCCGCCAGCGCGCCAGCCGAAATCATTGCTCCAGACAGAACCTTATTCATATCGCTCCACTTCTCTCTCTAGCGATGGACAAACCACAGCATCAACACCACCGGCAACACAAAACCCAGCCCGATCACCGGCCACGTCGATGGCCGCTTGGCCGCGTGCACCTGCAGGATCAACAAACCCGTCACGGTAAACACGAGAAAAGCCACCGCCAGCACATCCACAAACCACATCCACACCGGGCCTGTATGCCGCGCCTTGTGCAGATCATTCACATAACTGATCCAGCCACGATCGGTGCGCTCGTACTGCACCACGCCCTTCGCGCGGTCAATCGTCGCCCACCCGTCCCCGCCCGGCCGCGGCAGCGAGATGTAAACTTCCTCCTCGCTCCACTCACCAGGCTGCTCCGGCGGGCTCACCTTCAGTTGCTCGCTGATCCAGTTTGCAAGCTGCGCTGGCAACATGTGCTTGCCTTCGCGCGGCCCTTGCTGAACCGCGTTCAACAGTACAGCGGGCAAGAGCTGCTCCTGGCGGGTCACCACCGGAATTGCGGTGATCTGCCCGGCGTGATTGAGCGTGATGCCCGTCAGGGTAAACAGCAGCATCCCGCCCAGGCACACCGCCGAGCTCACCCAGTGCCACAACGTAATCTGCTTGATCCAGAACGCCCGCTGGCTTCTCTCCGCAAGTGCCATCGCCTACATCTCGGCCCACATGCGGATGAGGTTGTGATAAACCCCGGTCAGTTGCACCGCGCTCGGGTGATCAGGCGCCTCGGCGCTAATGCGCTGGATTGCCATATCGAGATCAAACAGCAGCGTGCGCTGCCCGTCATCACGCACCATGCTTTGCAACCAGAAGAACGAACTGATGCGCGACCCCTTGAGCACCGGTCGCACCTGATGCAAACTCGTCGACGGATACAGCACCATGTGCCCCGCCGGCAGTTTCACCGATTGCGTCCCGTAAGTATCTTCGATCAGCAGTTCGCCGCCCTCGTATTCATCCGGCGGCGTCAGAAACAACGTCGCCGAGAGATCCGTGCGGATCCGGTGCCCCGTACCCTTGATCTGCCGCACCGCGTTGTCCACATGCAGGCCGAACGACTGGCCCCCGTCATAGCGATTGAACAGCGGTGGAAAGATCTTGTACGGCAGCGCCGCGCCCATGAATAGCGGGTTCTGATGCAACGCCTTCAGGATCTCGTCGCCAATCTCCACGGCCAGCGGATGATCCTCCGCCAGTTGCAGATTATGCTTGGCGCGGGCCGACTGGTAGCCAGCAGTTACCTTGCCGTCCAGCCAGTCGGCCGCCTCCAGCGCCTCCCGGTAGGCGAGGGCCTGCGCCGGGCTCAAAACATTCTCGATATGCAACAACATCTACGTTCCTAAAACTTGAAATTCGTCGTCACCAGCGCGTACCGCGACGCTCCCGGCACCAGATGGCCGCCGCCCAATCGCTCGAAATAATAAGAGTTATTGAGATTCGACACATTCGCCCGCAGCTCGACATGCGAGTTCACCTTGTAGCTCGCCATCACGTCGAGCGTCGCGTAGCTATCCACAAAGCGCGTGTTCGTGTTGTTGCCAAACCGCTTGCCCACAAACCGTGGCCCCAGGCCAAACATGAACTTCTGCGCCGTATACGTCAGCCAGGCCGTCGCCGAGTTGCGCGGCGTGTTCTGGAAGTATCGGCCCACTTCCGCCGGCGTATTCGAATTGCGAATCCGCGCGTCGATCAGCGAGTAAGATCCCAGCACGCGCAGCGCCCGTGTAATTGCGCCCGTCGCCGAGAATTCAAACCCCTGCGACACCTGCCGTCCGGCGAGCACCTGCGGCGGATCCGTGGGCAACAAGCCCGGTGTCCGCGCATTGTCCTTCGCCACCCGGAACAGCGCGCTCGTCAGCAGCAGCTTGCCATTGCCCAGCTCCCATTTCGTCCCCACTTCACTGGTGTAGGTCTTCTCCGGAGGAATCGCCGTATTCGAAGTGCTGTAGCTCAATCCTTCCAGCGACGGGCTCACCGAGTTGCCATAGCTAGCGTAGACGCTGCCTGATTGCGTGGGCTTGTAGATCAGGCCGCCACGCAGGCTTGTGTAGTTCACCAACTGCGCCACATTCGCCGGCGTCGTGTTAACGCCGTTTACATTAAAGCGTTCCCAGCGCAAACCACCCGTCGCCTCGAGCTTCTCGCCAATCTTCGCCGTGTCAAAAGCCCATACTGCTTGGGTGTTGGCCGTAATGTCGCCACGATTCGGGTTGGTAGTGATCACCCCTGGGTACACGTCATAGGGGTTCGGATTCAGCAGTGTCGTCGGCGAGTTCACGGCGCTGCGCGTCAGCCGCTGGTTGTTCTCCCGGGTCAGGGCAAAGCCTGTCACCACGTTATGGCGCACCGCGCCCGTCTTCACCTGCAAGCGAGCGTCCGTCTGGCTGTCCCAGATCCGGTCCTGCGCCACCCAGGCGCGCATTTCGCGATTGATTACCGTCGAATCATTCGAGGCAAACCGGGGCGGCGAGGCCACCGAGTTGCGGCCTGACTTGCCATAGCGCAACTGGCTGCGCAGGCTGTTCACATCATCAAAGTCGTGCTCCACCCGCACCGTCGCCGTGTCCTGATTCAACACTTCGCGATCGCGATCGGCATAACCATAAAACGTCTCGCGCGGCACCGGCGCGGGCTTGTCCCGGTAAGCGGCCAGTGCGTTGTTCGTCGCCGGCACCCACGGAATCCCGTAATCCGCAATGTTGTCCTGCTTCAGCTTGTAGTAGCCCAGGGTCAAGCGCGTTGGCGTGCCAAGACCAAAGGCAAGCGACGGCGCGAGGCCCCAACGGTCGTTCTTCACCACATCGCGCCCCGCCACATGCGAGTCGTGCACCAACCCGTTCATGCGAAACGCGATGCGATCCCGCAGCGGCACGTTCACGTCAATCGTTCCCCGGCGCGTGTCGGCATTGCCAAGCGCCAGCGAACCCGTCAGGTAGCGGCTCAGCCCCGGCGCCTTGCTCACCAGATTGATCGCCCCGCCGCTCGATCCACGCCCGGTGATCGCCGACGTCGGGCCCTTCGTCACTTCCACCGATTCGAGGTTAAACGGGTCGCGCGACTGCGGATTCAAATCACGCACACCATCCACAAAGATGTCATTACGCGCCGAGTTGCCACGCAGCACGAGGTTATCCCCGCCGGCCACGCCACCTTCGCCAGCAGTAATCGTCAACCCCGGCACATTGCGCATCACCTCGGTCAGCGTCGTCGCGCCCTGCTGCTCAATGATCTGTCGCGGGATCACCGTGATCGTCTGCGGAATGTTGCGCAGCGGCTCGGTGTAACGCGGCGAAGCCAGCGGCGCCCGATCCACCACGTCTACTGTCGTGCGCACCGCCTCAAACCGCAACACCACCTTGCCCGGCGCGCTGGTCTCAAACACCAGCCCCGTTCCAGTCAGCAGCGATTGCAGCCCTTCTCCCGCACGAAACGATCCCGTCAACCCATTGCTCGGCAGCGTTTCCATCCGGGCATCCGGCAATTCCACCCGCCAGCCCGTCACCTTTTGAAACTGTTCCAGCACGTCCTTCAACGGACCCGCGGCAATCGTAAAGCGATGCGCAGCCCCCTGCTGTTGCGCTACCCGCGCCGGTTGCTGACCGTACAGCGAAACAAAATCACCGCCGGTTGCTGATACCGCCGCCAATGCTCCAGCTGCAAGCCACTTGCTCGCCTGATTCTTACGTTTGCCCTTCTTGATCCGGATCCTTACTCGCATTCGGGATATTCCCCCACTTCTTGGTACTAATCTTTGCTTTCAGCGCCGGGCCGACTCGATCACTGATGAATCTCAATGTACGAGTAGCTGCAAATGACTGTCAACAAGAAAACGGACCAATTTGGACGCCTTTACAAAATCCTTACAAAACTCTTGATTCTATTGGACCGATTCAAAAGCGTTTAACTCAAGTTGTGCAAACAACTTGCGCTAATTTTCGGGCGCCGTCAGCAGCCGCGCCGCATCCGTCCGCCGCGCCTGCCACCATGCCGGCGCCAGGCTCAACACCACCCAACCCACCACTACACCCACCGGCGCCAGGTAGTCCCACCGCCACCCATAATCCAGCCCCGCAAGGTAGGAATCGAGCATCTCCGCACTCTGAATCGTCAAAAACGCCCCAAAAACCAGCCCTCCGACCACCGGCCAAACAAACCCAATCACCAGCGCTCCCAGCGCGCGCTCCGCCGTCGCCCCCAGCGCAATCCGGATCGCCATGCCCTTGCGCCCACTCGCCACCAGCCAGAAAACCGCCGCGCCCACGCCAATCCCCGCCACCACCAATACCGTTCCGCCTATCAGTTGCAACAACCTTTGGTGGAACAACTCCCGGGCCAACTCCCGCCGCTCGAGCGTCTCAACCGTCTGTACCTGGAATCGAAACCCCTTTCCGCCCTCCCGCGCCAACAACTGCTGCAGCTCACCCACTCCCATCGCTCCCTTCGTCCGCACCGCCAGCATCCCCGGCGCGCCATAGTCCACCGCCAGCAAAATCTGCCCCTCGAGCTTGCCCTCAAGCCCCAACTGCTGCGAATCCTCCACCACCCCCACCACCTCCATCACCCCGCGGCTCCGGTATTGACTCTCGAGCAATTGCCCCACCGGGCGCACCCCGGGGAACAGTCGTCGCGCCGCTGTCTCGCTCGACCGCACCGGCGTCCGCCCGCCCCCCTTCGCC
>CAZBTA010000069.1:0-22047 GCA_964494515.1 uncultured Bryobacter sp. | reverse complement strand
GTGCACAGCGCGCCACCGAGCTTGAGCAGCATACGGTAGAGCTCCTCGGGGTGGCCCTTCTTTACGGTCGCTTCGTGCGTCAGGTCGGCGAGGGCCGAATTGATGCAGTGGAGGTACCAGAAACTGGCAACATCCCGCTGGCTCATGCCGCCCAGCTTGCTCGAGGCACGCTCGGGCCGCAGCGCGCTCGCCTTGGCGCCAAGGATTTCGACGAGGCGATTGAGCAGGATCATGATGCGCTTGGAGCCCTGGATGGTGATGACGGGCGGAATGAAATCAGCGTCAAACACCAGATTGCCCGCTCCGTCACGCATGATGCGGCCAATGGGCATCGAGGTGACGCCGGGGGTCAATTCGGAGTCGAGCAGCAGGCGAAAGTTCTTGGTGCCAAGCACGACCGGGCGTTCTTCGGCGCCGTGATTCTCGTCGATGATTGTGCGCTCGTCGGGACGAAAACGGGTGCTTTGATCGGCGCAATTGGCGCCGTTCGATATATATGGTGGCAAAACCAGGTGGACGGTCGCGAAACGGGCCACGGGGCTGAGCAATTCGGCCACCGGACGGCTCTCTGGCAGAGCGTCCGATTCGGGCATAACAAAAGCGAGCCCGTCCGGCATGAAGCCGCGGGCGTGCAACAACTCAAGCCTGCCATTACGGAGCGCTTCTTCGCTCCACTCGATGCCGGCAAAGCCATATGCCGCAAAGTGTAAGGCCTGCGATGTGAAGTCTATAAGGTCTTCAAAATAGCGTTTTTGCGCCTGAAAATGATGAGGCGCAAGATGCATTCCCTCAGACCAAACTACGCGAGAAAGTTGCTTCATCGCCAATGAGTTCTCAGGCTATCATAAAGGCACGAATTCATAGGGATTCTTAACAGATGTCATTTGAAGCCACCTATCAACTAGTCGCTCCCATAGCTGATTCTGCGGATGCCCTGACGTATAAAGCCATCATGAAAATGACTGGAGAAGAGGTGTGGATTCACATTATCCGTACCGATTCCCAGGGACTTTTCGAGATGGCAAAGAAGCACATGGGGGCGAGCGGGTTTGGAGAAAAGCCGATCCTGGAGGTGGTACAGGAAGGTGCGAAAGCCTACATCGTTACGCGTCCCTTGCCGGCAAATGCAACGTTTCGCGACTGGTTGGTGAGTCTGGCGGCTGTCAAGACGCCAGATCCGTTGCAGACGGCTGGCGCGTTCAAGTTTGAGGGGTTTGTTCCGCCTCCGCCGCCCTCTGTGTCGGCGGTTCCGCCAATGGCCCCGCCCCCGTCATCGATGGCATCGACGATGGAGATGCCTTCATTCGGTGCGCCGCCAGTGGCACCGCCAGTCGCGCCACCAGTGCCACCGCCAGTCCCGCAGATGCCGACGATGCAGATGCCGGCGATGCAGGCGCCAGCCGCACCACCGCCGCAGCCGCAGGGGCCTGGTGAGTTTACGCGGATGTTCCAGGCACAGCAGCCGGTGGCCCCGCCGCCTGTTGCAGCGCCACCAGTCAGCGCTCCCCCACCAGTCAGCGCTCCCCCACCGGTCCCCGCCCCGCCAGCATTTGCCGCACCGCCCGCGCAGGAACCGGGTGAATTCACGCGGATGTTCCAGGCCCAGCAGCCGGTGGCACCGCCGCCGATCGCGCCGCCCCCCATTCCTCAAGCTGCGGTTCCACCGCCCGCGCCCCAGCAGGGTCCCGGCGAGTTCACGCGCATGTTTCAGGCCCAGCAGCCCGCATCCCCGGCAGCCCCGCCCACCCCGGTGGCTCCACCGCCCATGAACTTTGCGCCCGCGCCGCCTCCTGCCGCGCCAGCAGCACAGGAACCGGGCGAGTTTACGCGGATGTTCCAATCGCCGCTGGCGCAGTCCTCTCCGACGCCGATCAACCCGATCACCAACCCCGTGCCACCGCCTCCGTCGCAACAGGCCGGTGAGTTTACCCGCATGTTCAAATCGGTTGAACCCTCACAAGGCATGCCAGCGACACCCGCCGCTCCGCCGCCAGCGGCCGCACCTGGAGACTTTACACGGCTGCTGCAAACACCCCCAGCCGGTGGCACTGCGATGGCACCGCCCCCCGCCGCGCCGGCCATGCCCTCGATGCCGACGCCGCCCACGGCCCCGCAGATGACGCCGCCTTCGTTTTCAGGTCCATCCTTTACGCCGCCTGCCGTGGCGCCGCCTTCTGTCTCGGCTCCTTCTTTTTCCGCGCCCTCGCTGACGCCGCCTTCCGTTGGTGGTGGAACGTTTAGCGCGCCAAGCTACAACCCCGGCGGCTTCAACCCTGGCAACGTGAATCCGGGAGGATTTACCGGGGGTTTCGGCGCCACGCCCAGTGCTCCGCCGCCACCGATTGCTCCGCCACCCGCCGGCCCGTTGTCGCAAGCCCCGCCGCCCCCGAGCCCGATGGGCCTTGGTGGTGATGGCGCCACCAGTTTCTTCAAAGCACCGCCCACCCCTGCCGGCATGCCGGCAGGAGCACCGCCACCGGCGGGCCCCGGCCCCGGTGAATTTACCCGCATGATGCAGGCGCCGCCGCCAGCCTCTGGCCCGGCGGTTGGCGTGCCAATGCCGCAGGCGAATGCACCCGCAGGCAACCCGCCGCCATTGTTTTCTGGCACGCCACAGGCACCGGCGCCCGCGCCTGCTGCCCCCGCCGCTCCAGCACCGCAAGGCAGTGGCGCCGGCAATGCGCTCAAGAACACCAACCCGTGGGTGCTGATCGGCAGCGTGGTGATCATTGTGATGATCCTCGTGCTGGTCTTCGTAATTATTAAGTCGAGCCGCTAACTTTTGGCTAAGCTGAAAGTTAGAGCATGGAAAAGACTCTCGCCATTCTCCTGGCGGGGGGTGCAGGTGAGCGCCTCTCTCCATTGACGTTGCATACCGCCAAACCGGCGGTGCCATTCGGCGGGATCTACCGCATCATCGACTTCACGCTTTCCAATTGCCTCAACTCGGGCCTGCGCCAGATCTATGTGCTGACGCAATACAAAAGCCTGGAGCTCACGCGTCACATCCGCGATGGATGGTCGATTTTCCCGGGCGAAATCGGGGAATTTATCGAAACCATGCCGCCGATGAAGCGCATGCATGACGACTGGTATCTCGGCACCGCCGACGCGGTTTACCAGAACATCGAGTCGATCGAGATTGAAAATCCGGATCGGGTGCTGATCCTCTCGGCAGATCACATCTACAAGATGAATTACGGCGAGATGGAAGACTGGCATCGTCGCCAGCACGCTGACATCACGATCGCCACGATCCAGATTCCCCCCGAGGAATCCTCGCGCTTTGGCGTGGCGCAGATCAACCCCGCCTACCGCATCATCGGCTTCGAAGAGAAGCCCAAGCACGGCCACCCGGCGCGTTCGCCGTTTGACCCGACGATGGTTTCGGCCTCGATGGGCATCTACCTGTTTGATACCGGCATTTTGCTGAAGGCCCTGCGCGAAGACGCCGCCGACCCCAATTCTTCTCATGACTTCGGCAAGGACATCCTGCCGAAGATGATCCACCGGCACAAAGTCACCGCTTATGACTTTCACGACCTCAACGCGAAGAAGGTCCGCTACTGGCGCGATGTCGGTACGCTCGATGCCTACTACGACGCGAACATCGACCTCGTGAACGTCATCCCCGAATTCAACCTCTATGACAAGAGCTGGCCGATGCGTACGAATCCCCCGATGTATCCGCCGGCGAAATTCGTCTTCGCGCAAGAGGGCAACCGCATGGGCGTTGCCATCGACAGCATTGTTTCGCCCGGCGTGATCGTATCGGGAGCGCGCATCCAGCGCTCGGTGATCTCACCGGGTGTGCGTGTGAACTCCTATACGGCGGTGGATGATTCGATCCTGCTCTCGAACGCCGAGATCGGTCGCCATTGCCATCTGCGTCGCACGATCGTGTGCCCCAACGTGAAGGTGCCCGAGGGCACGCGCGCCGGCTTTGATGCCGAGGCCGATCGCCTGCGCGGCTTCACCGTCACCGAGAGTGGCATTACCGTTATTGCGTAACGGGAGCGACGGTGAAATCTTCGCCAGGATTGATGAACTGATTCTTTTCGAAGGCATGCTGGCGGTCATGCAACTCACGGTAGCGGCCGCCGAGCGCCATCAGGGAGGCATGATTCCCACGTTCGACCACTTCCCCGCCCTCGATCACCAGGATCTGATCGGCGCTGCGAATGGTGGACAACCGATGGGCAATGACGAACGTCGTGCGCCCTTCGCGCAAGGTGTGCAATGCCTGCTGGATCATCGCTTCGCTCTCGCTATCAAGGCTTGAGGTGGCTTCGTCGAGAATCAAAATGCGCGGGTCGGCAAGGATGGCTCGGGCAATCGCAACGCGCTGGCGCTGACCACCGGAGAGCTTGACGCCACGTTCGCCGACAATCGTGTCATAGCCCTTTTCAAAGCGTTCGATGAATTCTGAACAGTGGGCGACACGGCAAGCCTCTTCAATCTCGGCCCGGCTCGCGCCTGGGTTGGCAAAGGAGATGTTGTCGGCAATTGTGCCATCAAAGAGGAAGTTGTCCTGGAAGACCACGCCCAAGTGCGAACGGTACTCGCGCATTTTGAGACCCGCAAGATCGCGGCCATCGATGAGGATTTGCCCCGACTGCGGCTGGTTGAAATTCATCACGAGGCTAATCAGGGTGCTCTTGCCGGAGCCGCTGGAGCCAACCAGAGCTGTAGTGGAACCGGCCGGGGCATGGAAGTTAATGCCCTTCAGAATCGGCACCCCCGGCTGGTAGCTGAAGGAGACATCCTGAAATGTCACCTCACCACGCACCTCGCCCACGGTGGCGCGACCGGCATCTTCAGCATCTTCGTTCTTGATGTCGAGCACTTCGCGGATTCGATCGAGGCCGGCGAGTGCCTCGGTTAGCTGCGTGCCGATCGAGGCCAGCTCCACCACCGGCATCGCCATCATGCCCGTGAAAGCGGCATACATAAACAGGTCGCCGATCGTCATCTCGTTGCGCATCACCGCGGAGCCACCGACAAGGAAAATCACCATGCCGATCGCGCCCACAATCATCGACGAAAACGCCATCACAAACGAGACGCCCGTCATCGACTTGGCCACGTTGCGGAACAACTTGTGCGCACCCTTGGCGAAGACAAGCTTCTCGCGCCGCTCCGCCGTGTAGGCCTTGACGACGCGGATGCCGCCGAGGCTTTCCGTAAGCCGGCCCGTGACCTGCGCCTGGATCTCGCCCCGCTCACGGAACAAGGGGCGTAGCCGCTTGAACGCAAACGACAACACGCCACCAAAGACCGCCAGCACGGCGATGGTCATCAGCGTCATCTTCCAATTCACATAGAGCAGCACGCAGAGGCACATCGTCGCGGTGACGAGGCCACCGGTGAGTTGAACGAGGCCCGTGCCTACGAGATTGCGCACGCCTTCAGCATCCTGCATGATGCGCGAGATCAACTGCCCGGTTTTCATGGAGTCGAAATAGCTCACCGGCAGCCGTTCGATATGCGCCTGCACGCGCTTGCGCATCTCGGTGATCGCGCGCTGTGCGGCCACACCCAACACCTGCGAAAGAGCAAAGGCAGCCAGCGCCTGCACGATGGTGGCGGTGAGCGCGATCGCCGCTACCTGAAACAACATGTCGGCGCGGCCCTTGCCGATCACCTCATCAATGACGTACTTGGTGGAAGCCGGAAGCACGAGGCTGAGAGCGCGGCTGATCAACATCAGCGAAAGGCCGGCGGCCAGCCGCCAGCGGTGATGCCAGATCAATTGGCGCGCTTCGGCAAAGGCCTTTGAGTAGTTGACTTTCTTCTTACCGGCTTTCGGATCCATCACACTCCATATTCGCTTATGGGTTGGATGAAAAAACGGCGAGGAGGATTCCTCGCCGTTTGGTTAGTTTTGTAAAGGTGCTTTGGCTTTAGCGATTGCCGCCACCGAGGCGGACCGCATTGGTGGTCTGAAAGCGGAGAATCGACTCGCTGGGAATCTGCACCTTCTTGCCCTTGGAGAAGATCTGGCGACCAGCGCCACCGGCGCCACCCACTGCGGCCCCGATCGCGGCGCCCTTGCCACCACCGGCAATCGCGCCAATCGCCGCGCCGATACCAGCGCCAACACCCGTGCGGACAGCGGTATCCTTGCCCTGGCCCGAGCTCACTTTGGTGACCTCACCCGATTCCACGGCCACCTGCCGGCCATTGATGGTGAGGCTGGTGAGCTTGACGCCGAGCGTCGTCGAGCCCTTGAATTTGCCGCTGGGGTCGAGATTGACGAGCGTTACCAGCGCGTCGCTGCCTTTGGTGACGACGGTGCGGCCATTGATCACAACGGCTTCATCGACGCTGGCGCGGAAGGTCTGGCCCTCGTTTGACTTGGAAGAATCGATCGAATCGATCAGGCGAACGGTAATGGGAGTTTCGGCGGGGATGCGCTGGGCAAACATCGCCACCGCGAGCCCCATTGCAAAGAGTAGTTTCTTCATAACACCCATAAGATTCAGGGCGTGGCAAATTCGTTTCAGAACGGGCTATACACGCAACACTCGCTGTGATAGGTGTCAGGCAGGTCCTCAAGGAGGGGACCCGACCATGCGTCTCTACACCAGCTCCGATATCAGGAACGTAGCGCTGGCGGGACATGCGCATGCGGGCAAAACCATGCTCGCCAGTGCCATGCTCTTTGCCGGCGGCGCAACCAGCCGCCTTCTTCGCACCGAAGAAGGCACCACGGTCACCGATTTCGACGAAGAAGAAATCGCCCGCCAGCACACCATCTCAACCGGAATCGCCGCGCTTGAGTACGCCAAACGCAAAATCAACATCCTCGACACACCCGGGCTCAATCACTTCATGCACGATGCCCGCCTGTGCCTGCCCGCCGCCGACGCCATGTTGCTGTGCGTTGATGGCGTGGCCGGTGTGCAGATCCAGACCGAGAAGGCCTGGCACTATGCCGCCGAATGCCAACTGCCCGTGGTCTTTGTCGTCACCAAACTGGATCATGACCGGGCCAACTACAACAATGTCGTTACCCAGATTCGCGAGCGCTTTGGTCGCCGTTGCTGCAGTATCGAATCCCCCGAAGAACTCACCGAAACCGTCGCCGAAGACGACGATGCGCTGATGCAGGAATTCTTTGAGTCGGGCACGCTCAGCCCCGAACATCTCAACCAGGGCATTCATGACGAGATCGCCTCGCGCCATCTGTTCCCCATCCTCGGCACCAGCGCGCTCAAGGATCAGGGCATCCGCGAACTCTTGCACTTCATATCGGAATCGCTTCCTTCCCCGCTCGATCGTGGCGGCGTTGACGCCGGCGCGAGCCCCGGCGTTTTTGTATTCAAGACGCTCAATGACGCATTCTCCGGCCGCATTTCCTACTTCCGCGTGATGGCCGGCACGCTGCGCAATGACGCGCATCTGATCAACGCGAGAACGCATCACGACGAGCGATTTGCGCATCTCGCCACACCGTTTGGCAAACAGATGAACGAAGTGGCCGAGCTGGCCGCCGGTGACATTGGCGTGCTCACCAAGCTCAAGGACACTCTCACCGGCGACTCACTGGCCGACAAGAACAACCCGCGCACCTGGCCGGCCGTGCAACTGCCTGAACCCGCGATAGCGTTTGCCATTGTGGCGAAGTCGCGCAACGACGAGGACCGGCTAGCCACCGCGATGCACAAGGTGCTTGAAGAAGACCCGAGCCTGCGCTTTTATCGCGATCCGCAAACACGCGAGTTTCTGCTGGCCGGCAATGGGCAACAGCACATCGAGATCGTTGTGGCACGGCTGCGCAAGCGCTTTAATGTCGACATCGAACTGCGCGCCCCCAAGATCGCTTACCGCGAGACGATTCGCGCCATGGCCGATGTCCAGGGGCGGCACAAAAAGCAGAGCGGTGGCCATGGGCAGTTTGGCGATTGCAAGGTGCGCATCGAGCCGCTTGAGCGGGGCGAGGCGTTTGCCTTCGTCAACGCGACGTTCGGCGGATCGGTGCCGCGGCAATTCATCCCCGCCGTCGAGAAAGGCATTCTCGAGGCGGCGGCCAATGGCTGGCTTGCCGGCTATCCCATGGTGGATTTCAAAGTGACGCTTTACGACGGCAGCTATCACGAAGTGGACTCCAACGAAATGAGCTTCAAGATGGCCGGCCGCAAGGCGTTCAAGGCAGCCATGGCCGTGGCGCGGCCGGCATTGCTCGAGCCGGTGATGCGGGTTGAGGTGCAGACGCCGGTGGAATTTGCCGGGGATCTGCTGGGTGATCTCAATTCACGACGCGGCAAGGTGGCCGGCATGGAAGTGAACGCCGGCATGCAAAGCCTGAAGGCGCTCGTTCCGATGGCCGAAATGCTCACTTACCAGAACGATCTGACGGCGATGACGCAGGGCCGCGCGAGCTTCACGATGGAATTTGATCACTATGATTTTGTTCCGCAATTGCAGGCCGAGAAGATCATCGCATCGTCGACACATACCAACGTCGACGATGACGAATAAACTGATGAGGTGAATCGTCGTCAATTTGTCGCACTGGGCGGCGCTGCAGCTCTCGCCGCCCAGACCCCACCCAGACGCAAACCCAACTTCATTGTTCTATTCGCCGACGATATGGGCTACGGCGACCTCGGCTGCTACGGGCATCCGAACATCCGCACTCCCAACCTCGACCGCATGGCCGGCGAAGGGATGCGATTTACCAGTGGCTATGCGGCGGCGAGCGTTTGCACGCCGTCACGCGTCGGCCTGCTCACCGGGCGCTATGCCAAGCGCGCTGGTCTGCCCACCAACCTCGGGCCTGAATCGACGGGTGGTCTGCCGCTGAGCGAGATCACGCTCGCCCAGCAGTTGAAGCAATCCGGCTATCGCACCGCCGCCATCGGCAAGTGGCACATCGGCCACAAGCCGGCCAGCTATCTGCCCACCAGCCGCGGATTTGACTCGTGGTTCGGCCTGCCCTACTCGAACGACATGATCCCGCCGTGGGTGAAGACCGAGGTGCCGCTACACCTGTGGCGCAATCAGGACGCCATCGAGCCCGTCAGCGACCAGTCGCTACTCACCGAGCGTTACACGAACGAAGCTGTCGACTTCATCCGCAAATCCGGCACCCAGCCATTCTTCCTCTACATGCCTTACGCCATGCCGCATCTGCCGGTCAGCGCGCCGCCGTCGCGCCGGGGCAAGTCTCGCGCCGGCCTCTATGGCGACACGATCGAGACGCTTGACTGGTCGGCCGGGCAGATTCTCACCGAACTCAAGACCCGCAACCTCGATCGCGACACGCTGATCGTATTCGCCAGCGACAACGGCCCGTGGCACGATCTGCCGCCGCGCATGCTGGCCGGGGGCGTGGAGCCGTGGCATACCGGCAGCAAGAGCCTGCTGCGCGGGGCTAAGGGGACGACGTATGAAGGCGGCCACCGCGTGCCGTTTATCGCGCGGTGGACGGGGACGATTCCGGGCGGGCGGGTGAGTTCAGAGATGGTTTCGACGCTCGATTTCTTCCCCACCTTTACCGCTGCGGCAGGCGGAGAAATGGCGAAAGACCGGGTCTACGACGGTCACAATCTGCTGCCGCTGCTCACGGGGAAAACGGATGTCTCACCCCGCACGAGCTACCACTACTTTCTCGGGCCCGACCTGCACGCCATTCGGGAGGGACCCTGGAAGTACCGCCACGTCACCCCAGGCGAGCCGGAGCTGTTTCACCTCGATGAGGACCCCGGCGAGCAATACAATGTCGTGGCGCGGCAGCCCGAAGTGGCAAGCCGTCTGGCTGGCCGCCTCGCAAACGATCGTGCTAAGATTTAGTGAGGTAGACGAGGGCCGCAGCCCCCTGCGGCCCTTTCTCTTGTCTACTGAATCCAAAAGGAAAAAACTTCGATGCCGAAGCTCAAAACGCATAAAGGCGCTGCGAAGCGCTTCAAGAAGACCGCCTCTGGCGCCTTCAAGCGCGGCAAGGCTGGCGCACGCCACCTTTTCGCAGGCAAGTCCAACGCCAACAAGCGTCGTCTCGGCCAGTCTGGTTCGGTGAATTCCGCCAACCAGCAGGCTGTTAAAGACATGCTCCCCTACGCTTAATCGCATAGGGTAAGGCGTTTTCCACCGGCGTACGCGAGGCCATATGCACGTGCCCGCAAGACCCGGAAATTGATGATTACGAAATAGAAGGAGACAAACGTGCCAAGAGTCAAACGTGGTACAGGTCGTAGAGACTATCGCCACAAAACACTGAAATTAGCCGAAGGCTACTTCCTCACCAAATCCAAGCTGAATCGCGCCGCTCAGGAAGCCGTTGAAAAGGCCCTGAAGTACGGATACGTCGGTCGTCGTCGCAAAAAGCGTGACTTCCGCCGTCTGTGGATCGTGCGTATCAACGCCTCCACCAAGGCCAACGGCCTCAGCTACTCGCGCTTTATGGATGGCCTCAAGAAGGCTGGCATTGACCTGAACCGCAAGGTGCTGTCGGATATCGCTACGCGCGATGCCGCCGGTTTCGCGGCGCTCGTCGCCAAGGCCAAGGCCGCCCTGCCGGCGTCCACCCCGTTGCCGAAGAAGGCGACGGTCTAGTAGGTTCCAATGGCGGAAGAACTTTTCACCGAACAGGAAGCCGACCTCCTCGCTCAACTCGAGGAACGCGTCGTCAAGGCCCTTGAAGCAGTAGCCACCCTCCGCAAGGAAAAGGCCGCCCTGCAGCAGGAAATTGATCGGCTGAATGCCGAGCTTGCCGCCACCAAGTCGAAGAACAAGACCGCGGCCAGCCGCATCTCGAAGCTCCTCGACCAATTGGAACTCCCCGACAACGACTAGAGGGAACGACTGCCTTGTCCAAGCCGGTTCAAGTAACCATTTACGGACAACAGTACACCGTCAGATCCGGTGAAGACCCTCAGCGTGTCGAAAAACTCGCCGCCCTTGTGGACGGCGTGATGCGTGACATTGCGAACCGCGGCATTATGGATACCCAGCGTGCCGCGGTTCTCGCGTGTTTGCACCTTGCTGACCGGGTGGAAACGCTCGAAGCGCAAGTGGCTGCCGCCAAGGCCACGCCCGACAAGAAGCAAAAGATCAACGATCTCCTCTCCCTCCTCGACGAAGAGCTAAAATAGCGGGCACATGCTGCCGCTGCTCGTCGCCGCCCTCCTCGCCCTCGAAGTCACTCACGGCACCGCTGATTCCGCCGGCGTCAAAATTCATTACGCCAGCTATGGACCTGCCAACGGCCCGCTGATCGTGATGGTGCATGGCTTTCCCGACTATTGGTATACCTGGCGCCACCAGATGCAGGCGCTTGGCGACGCCGGCTACCGCTGTGTCGCAATGGACCTCCGCGGCTACAATCTGTCGGACAAGCCCGTCGGGCTGGAGAATTACGACATGCGCCTGCTGGTGGGCGACGTGCTCAACGTGATCAAGGCGAATGGTCGCCAGAAGGCAATCGTCATGGCGCATGACTGGGGTGGCGCGATTGCCTGGCAGGTGGCGCTGAATGCTCCGCAGATGGTGGACAAGCTGGTGATTCTGAATCTGCCGCATCCGCGCGGGCTGAGCCGCGAGCTGGCCAACAACCCCGAACAACAGAAGGCCAGCGAATACGCCCGGCGCTTTCAGCAGCCCGATTCACACAAGCAGCTCACGCCCGCCGCTCTAGCTGGCTGGGTGCGCGATCCGGAAGCAAAGAAGCTCTACATCGAGGCCTTTGAGCGCTCTTCGCTCGAAGGCATGATGGCCTACTACCAGCGCAACTATCCTCGCCCGCCCTATCAGGAATCCAACGACCCGCGCAAGCTGACCATGCCGGTGCTGCTGATCCACGGGCTCAAGGACACCGCACTGCTCGCGCCCGCCCTCAACGGCACCTGGAACTGGGTGGACGACCTGACGCTCGTTACCATCCCCGAAGCCAGCCACTTCGTGCAACAGGACGCAACCGAAAAGGTGAATCGCAGCGTCAAATCATGGTTGGAGAGAGACAAATGAAACCGCTCGCCCTACTTGCCATCGCTTCCCTGCTCGCGGTCGCCGCCGAAGAGCCGAAAACCGCATCCTCCCGTGGCGCCAGTGATCGTATGGAGATCCTGGCCACTGTTCATGCCAATCGCGAAGCCGTCAAGCAGGTGATTGGCGATGATCTCAATGGCTACATCGTCGTGGTGGAAGTCACCATCAAGCCGCGTATGGAAGAAGGCGTCAAGATCGATCGTGATGACTTCATTCTGCTGACCAGCAACGACGGCCAGCGCACCAAGCCGTTCGCGCCGTCCCAGATTGTCGGCACGGCGGGCCTCGTGCTCAAGACGACGCTCGGGCCCACCTCGGGCGTGATGGGGCAGAACAATGGCCCGGTGTGGTCGGGCCCGGTGGGCAGCAGTCGCCCGCGCCAGTTGCCTGGCGGTGGTGGCGGCATCGGCACTGCCCCGACGCAGGTGGCGACGAATCAGACCGAAGCCGTCGACACCAAGCCCGAGAAGGACAGCCCGCTCAAGAAGCAGCTGATCGAAAAAGAACTCATCGCCGGGGAGATCAAGACGCCCACCAAGGGGCTGCTTTATTTCCCAATCGATGGCAAGCACAAGACGAAAAACTTCATGCTGATGTACCGCGGCCTCGGTGGCCGCATTGATGTGGAATTCAAATAAGTAACCGTGAACATTCTCGAACTCGATACCCCCGCCCTCGTTGTAGATCTGGACATCATGGAATCGAACATCCAGCGGATGGCCGATTACGCCGACGAGCACAAGATCAATCTGCGTCCGCACACGAAGACGCACAAGAGCCCGCTTCTCGCCCGCAAGCAAATGGAGGCCGGCGCAATTGGCATAACCGTTGCCAAGGCTGGTGAGGCCGAAGTGATGCTCGAGGCCGAGCCTACTGAACTGCTGATCGCCTTCCCCACCTTTGGCGGCGAGCAGCGCATGGCGCGGCTGCGTGAGATCGGCCGGCGTACGGCGCTGACGGTGGCGGTTGATTCGTTTGAGGCGGCGCAGGTGTTGTCGGATGCCGGAGTGAAGGCAAAGATCTTCGTCGAGTTCGACGCGGGGCTCCACCGGGTGGGCGTGCAGCCTGTGGATCTGATTCCGCTCATCCAGCGCATTGAGAAGCTGCCCCACCTCACCTATGACGGCATCAGTTTTTACCCCGGCCACATCAAGGACATCGGCGCCGAGGGGCTGGCGCAGATGGATGTGCTCAACACGCGGCTTAACGCCGTGCTTGAGGACCTCGACAAAGCCGGCCTGACGCCCAATGTCATCTCCGGCGGCTCGACGCCGACCATGTGGGAATCGCACCGCATCTTTGGCATGACTGAAATGCGCCCCGGCACCTACATCTTCAACGACCGCAACACGATCAACTCCGGCGCCTGCAAGCTTGAAGACTGTGCGGCCACGGTGATCGCCACTGTTGTTTCAACGGCGCAGCCGGGGCAGATCCTGATCGACGGCGGCTCAAAGACGTTCTCGAGCGATCGCCTGAATGGCGATACCGGCGTGAGCTTCGGCATGGTGCTCGATGCCCCCGGCGCTCACTTTCACAAAATGAATGAGGAGCACGGGTTTATCGACGTCAGCAAGTGCGACCGCACCTTCAAGGTGGGCGAGAAGCTGCGCATCCTGATGAACCATGTCTGCGTCGTCATGAACCTGCATGAACGCGTGCACGGCCATCGCAAGGGCGAGGTCGAGACTTCGTGGCCGGTGGCTGCTCGCGGAAAGCTCGTATAGCCATGAGCCTGCATCTTCGCCCCGCTACCCGCCAGGATGTACCGGTGATTGTTGAGCTGATCGAGGCGCTCGCCGATTATGAGAAGCTGCGCCACGAGTGCGTCGCAACGCCCGAGGCGATTGAGCTGCACCTGTTTGGCGACCGGCCCAAGGCGGAAGTGGTGATCGCGGAATGGGAAGGCGCGGTGGCAGGGTTCGCGTTGTTCTTCCACAACTTCTCGACGTTCCTCGCCAAGCCGGGCTTCTACCTTGAAGACCTCTTCGTCAAGCCCGAGTATCGCGGCAAGGGTATCGGCAAGGCCTTGCTCGTGCACCTGGCGCGCCTTGCGAAAATCCGCGGCTGCGGGCGCGTGGAATGGTCGGTGCTTGACTGGAATCAGCCTTCGATCGAGTTCTACGAAAGCCTTGGTGCGGTGGCCAAGAAGGAATGGTTCATCTACCGGCTTACCGGCGATGCACTTGACCGTTTGGCCGGCACGCAAACTGATGTATAGTAAGTAACACTCCACGTTCGCGAGTACTCCTGGCCCGCCACTTCCTGCCTCGGCCGCTCATCCCATCCAACCTAATTGTTTGAGGAGTTGCATACCCATGCTTCACGATCTGCCTGAGATGAAAGGCTTCTCCCGGCGTCACGTACTCCGTGCAGCCAGCTTGTTGTCGGCCGGTGCGGCCCTGCCGTTTTATAACGAATTCGCCATGGCGCAGGACGCCGCCGAGCGTCCCCGTGGCCAGCGCATGGCGCTGCCTGCGGATGCCGTGCGCATCAGCTCGAACGAGAATCCCCTCGGCCCCTGCGTCGAGGCTTGCGAGGCCATCGCCAAGATTGCCAAGTACGGCGGCCGCTACAACCCGTTCAACGAGCAGGGCGACTTCATCCGCGCCGTAAGCGAAGTGGAAGGCGTCAAGCCCGAGTACATCGCGCCCTATGCCGGCTCGAGCGACCCGCTCCACCGCGCCGTGCTCGCCTTCACCTCGCCCACCAAGGGCTTCGTGATGTCGGACCCCGGTTATGAATCGGGCGCCGGCTCGGCGAAGTTTGTCGGCGTCAAGGTGACTCGCGTGCCGCTGGCCAAGACCACCTACGCGCACGACGTCAAGGCGATGCTTGCCGCCGACCCGACCGCCGGCGTCTACTACATCTGCAACCCGAACAACCCCACCGGCACGATCACCAAGCGCGAAGACATCGAATGGCTGCTCGCCAACAAGAACAAGGATTCGATCCTCTTGCTCGACGAAGCCTACATTCACTTCAGCGAAGAGATGCCGGGCAGCGACCTCGTCGCCAAGGATAAGGACGTGATCGTCCTGCGCACGTTCTCAAAGGCCTTTGGCATGGCGGGTATTCGTTGCGGCATGGCCATGGGCCGTCCGGATCTGCTCGCCAAGATGCGCCCCTACGGCAGCGGCATGTTGCCGATCACGGGCCTCGTGGCGGGTACCGCCAGCTATCGCTCGAAGGGCCTCGTGGCCGAGCGGCGCGCCATCAACTCGAAGATTCGCGGTGACGTGTTTGAGTTCCTCGACAAGAAGGGCATCAAGTACGTCCCGAGCGTCTCGAACAAGTTCATGATGGAGGTCAATCGCCCCGGCGCCGAGTTCACGCGGATGCTGCAGCAGGAGAAAGTCTACATCGGCCGCACCTGGCCGGTATGGCCGACGATGGTGCGCGTGTCGATCGGCACGCAGGCCGAGATGGACAAGTTCAAGGCTGCCGTCAGCAAGGTGCTCAGCTAGTTCGACCAGTTTTCATGCGAAGGGCCCGGCTCGTGGGAAGCCGGGCCTTTTGCTTTTCCCGCGTCCTCCACCCAGCGCTCGATCACCGCGCGTAGCAGGTCCTTCTCGATGGGCTTTGACAGAAAATCCACCATGCCGGCATCAAGGCAGCGTTGGCGGTCTTCGGCCATGGCATTGGCAGTCAGCGCGATGATCGGCACGGGCATGGCGGTGTTGTCACGATTGAGAATCTGGCGTGTCGCCTCAAAGCCGTCCATCTCGGGCATCTGACAATCCATAAAGATCAGACTGTACTTGCCTGGCTCAAACAGCTTAAGTGCCTCCAGGCCATTCTCGGCAATGTCGACCTTACAGCCCAGACGCGAGAACATCGTCGCGGCCACAAACTGATTGGCGGGGTTGTCCTCCACCAGCAGAATGCGCGCACTGGCAAGGACCGGCGCAAGGCCTCGTAAAGCGGGCATCTCCCCCGAGCGGCTACGTATCGCCTGACTCGGAACATGGAGCACCAGCGAGCCCGCCGTCGGCGGATCCGGGCGAAGCGGCAGCACCACCTCAAACATCGCGCCCTTGCCTGGCTCACTCTTGACGCTCACGTCTCCGCCCAGCAACTCGCACAACTCCCGCGTGATCGCAAGCCCCAGCCCCGCACCACCATATCGCCGCTCGCTGCCCCCGTCGGTTTGCAGAAAGCGTTCAAAGATCCTTTGCTGGTCGGCCGGCGCAATGCCAGGCCCGCTATCGGTCACCCGCATCCACCATGTTTGCTCGCGCACTCCGATCTCGAGGCGCACCTCACCTGCAGCCGTAAACTTCACCGCATTTCCCAAGAGGTTGAGGGCGATCTGCTTGAGCCTGACCGGATCGATCCAGCACCAGGCAGGCACGCTGCCTTCGATGGACACGAGAAAACGCAGGTTCTTCTGCAACGCCATCTCATGAACTGTGTCGATAACGTGCTGCAATACGGGCTGCAGATCCACCCAGTGCTGCTCGAGTTTCATGTGCCCCGATTCAATGCGCGAGAGGTCGAGCATGTCATTCATCAGATCGAGCAGCATCCGGCCCGAACGCTCAATCAGCAGGCAGTGCTCTCGCTGCTCGCCGGTGAGCGGCCCGTCGAGCAATTGCCCGGTCAAGCCGAGCACGGTGTTCAAAGGAGTGCGCACCTCGTGGCTGAGATTGGCGAGAAACTGCGATTTGAGCATCGACGCCCGCCCCGCCTCATCCCGCGCCGCGCGTAGTGCCGCTGTGCGACTGGCCACTTTCTGTTCCACCGTCAACGTATAGCGCTTCAATGCGGCGTACAGCATGGCGACAAGCAATGTGATCAACAATCCGCTGGCAAGAAGAATCCAGGGTTGCCAGGTGAGGTAGCGCGTCATCCAGCCGGGGTTTGATTCGCTCACTACCTCGATGCGCAGGTCGTCCAAGCGCGCCTCACGCACAAGCGGCTCAAGTCCGCCAAACATCCGCTCGGTCCAGCCCACTGGCATCGGCTTGGCCGCGCGGGCGGGAGACTGCACAATCACTTTGCCTTCATGCCGCAGCGTGAAGCGAATACCGCCATCCACGATGTAGCGTGCGGTCTGTCCGGCGATGCCGCTCATGCGCACGGTCATCGTAATCTGGCTGCGGCCATCGTTGATCTCGATGCGGAGGCAGGCTCGCGGGCCGTCGGGACAATCCACCAGTGTCATCGCGCGGCCCTGCTTCAAAGTTCTTGCGGGTAACGGGTCAAGACCGATGTAATTTGCCTCAAGATGTCGCGGGCCTGAAACATAGTCAAGCGAGTAATGCGAAACTCGCTGCCCCATGACGGCTTCGACAAAATCCTCCACCTCGGTCATCCCCATCGTCGGTGAAGAGTTGAGCATTGAGAATATGCCCTGCGTGATGCGCCGCGTCCCGTCAATCTCGCGATAAATCGCCAGCGAGCGGCTACCGGCGGCAGCCTCAAACCCCGCCTGCACCTCGCTGATCTCGCTCTCAATCGCAAACCACCACAACCCCATGCTAGCCAGCGTCCCCAGGCTGGCAATCAACAGCAAACCCAGCTGTAAGGGCACGCGGAGATGTAATCTGGATAGATTCGACACCTCGCCCTTTGCTCCTCCCTGGACATATCGGCACAAGCCCAATTGTTGAGATGATCAATTCCAGCTTATCCCGATATACTAAGCCGAATGCTGGCCCTATTCCATACTGCAGAGTCAAACAAAGGCACGTTTGCGGAGCTCGTGCACGCCATTGCACCGGGTGTCACCGTACGCCACATCGTCCGGGCTGACCTGCTTGACCGGGCTCGCGAGGCAGGCGCGATGACGCCAGCGCTCACCGCCGAGGCCACTGCCGCCATCGAACAATCGATCACAGCGGATGATGACGTCTTGCTGTGCACCTGTTCCACGCTCGGCGAGGCTGCTGATCGCGCCCGGCATCCGCGCGTACCCGTTCTCCGCGTGGACCGGCCCATGGCACAGGCCGCCATTGCGGCTGGTAGCCGTGTTCTGATTGCCGCATGTCTCGAATCAACGCTTGAGCCAACGCGTATGCTCATTCAGACCGAAGGCGCGGCGGCGCCCCCGGAGATGCTGCTGATCTCGAATGCCTGGCCCCAGTGGCAGGCGGGCGATCGCGAAGGCTACTTCAAAACAATCGCCGCGGCGATTGAGCCGCGGCTGCTGAAGTTTGATGCTGTGGTGCTCGCCCAAGCCAGTATGGCCGGGGCGGCCTCGCTACTGAGTGCCAGCCCCATTCCCATCCTGTCGAGCCCGGAGAGCGGCTTGCGCGCCGCCCTCGCCCGCATTACTGCTTGATGATCGTGCCGTCGCGGCGGCGCACTTCGCCCCAACCGCCATTGAGCTGCTTCTTCTCGCCGGTCTCACCGTAGCCAAACGGATACTTGGCGGCAGCCTTCGTATCCACCTCAATGCCCCAGCCCGGGGCCTCAGCCACATAGATGTAGCCGTTCCTGAGTTCGGGTACGCCCGAGAATACTTCGCGCACGCGCTCGTTGAAGGCCGAGTATTCCTGAATGCCGAAGTTCGGGATGGTGAGGTCAAGCGTCGCATTGGCCGCGTGGCCGATCGGCGATACATCACCGGGCCCATGCCATGCCGTGCGCACGTTGAATGCCTCGCACAGCGTGGCCAGCTTGCGCGCCGGCGTCAGACCGCCAATCATCGAGATGTGCACGCGGATGAAGTCGATCATCCGCTCGCTCACGAGGTCCATCCATTCAAGGGGATGCGTAAACAATTCACCCATCGCCAGCGGCGTTGTCGTGTGCTGCCGGATCCGGCGGAACCATGCCACGTCCTCCGGGCTCACCGGGTCTTCCCAGAAAAACAGCTTGAACTGCTCGATATCCTTGCCCATCTGTAGCGCCTGCGTCGGATGGATACGCTCGTGGGTGTCGTGCAGCAGTTGCACTTCATCGCCGAGTTCCTTGCGGCAGGCCTCGAACAGCTTGAGCGTGCGCGAAATGTAGCTGGCAGGCTCGTAGAACGGGCCATCAGTCAACGTGGTGGCGCCACGGCTGCCACCGCCCTGCCCTGCCCCGTAGGACGCCTGTCCGGGCGTTCCCACCTGCACGCGCACGTGCCGCTGGCCTTCGGAGATCAACTGCTTGGCCTGCTCGATGCACTGCGAGATCTCGGCGCCCGAAGCATGACGGTAGGTATCCACCGCCTCGCGCACCTTGCCACCGAGCAACTGGTAGACCGGCATGCCCGCCTGACGCCCCTTGATGTCCCACAACGCCTGATCAACGCCCGAGATGGCATTGTTGAGCACCGGCGAATTGCGCCAGTAGCTTGAGTTGTAGCAGGCTTGCCAGACGTCATCGATACGGTCGGCGCGCTTGCCGATCAGGAAGGGACGCAGGTAACGATTCACCGCCTCCACCACCAGATCCGCACGCTGCGTGTAGGTGCCGCAGCCGTAGCCGTAAAGGCCGTCCTGATCAGTGATCACCTTGACCACCACCAGCCGGAGCCCGGCCGGGGCGGTGGCAATCACTTCAATGTCCTTGATCTTGGGGCTCGGCATCCCGCGGCGGGCCTGCCATGCCAGAGCTTCGGCGGGCACATAGGATGCCATCGCCAGCTTCAGCAAATCGCGTCGCTTCATGGCGTTCTAACTCTTTTCTTGCGAGAGTGTGCGCTTCAGCGTTTCCACCTGTTCACTCAGCTTGCGACCGCGGGCAACAAGGCTGACGACATAGAGGGCGAGAATCAGCCACGCCGCGGCGAAGCCGTAGAACATGTAAGTAAAGTTGCGTTGGTCCATGGTAGAGATCGTTAGCGCGTATTTAACCTAACACAGCGCCCGCTAGCGCGTGTACGCCATACGCCGCATGCCTTCGATTTCGCGCTGGGTTTCTTCCTGCCGGAACCGGATCGCCACCAGCACGATCGTCAACAGCAGCAGCGCGAAGAAATTCTGGTAGATCATGCGCTCCATGGCGGGGTCGGTATTGCCGCCACCGGTGCGAAAACTGAGGATCGCCCCCGGGTGTTGCGTGCGCCACCAGTCGATTGCCTTGTAGGTGATCATGACGCTGGTAAACGAGAAGATGCTGAGCACCCCGGTCACGCGCATGCGTTCGCTCGGGTCGTCAATCATGTTGCGCATCATCAGATAGCCGGCATAAATCAGAGCCGTAATGAAGGCCCAGGTCAACCGGGCATCCCACGTCCACCAGATGCCCCAGATGATTTTGGCCCAGATCATGCCGGTGACCAGGCCAATAAACGTGAACGCGAGGCCCACTTCGGTTGAAGCCACCGCGAAGGAATCGCTGCGAAAATTCTTGCGCCAGATCGCCACCGCGCTTGCCACTCCGCTCACCAGAAAACAGGCAAAGCAGCAGAACCAGCTGGGGATGTGGAAGTACATGATGCGATAGATCGCCCCCTGCGCCGCCTCATCGGGTAGCACGATAAACATCTGGTAGATGTTGCGCACGAGAAATAAACCGGCCGCCGCGCCGATTGCCAGCAGAATTTTGTCGTTCATGTGGTTCCCTAGCCTCCTAGTCTACAAGGATGGTGTCGATCAGCCCCAGCGCAAGCGTCGTGAAAATGATGTTGAAGCCCACCAGCAGGCGCACCCAGATCAAATCGTCTCCTTCCGGTACCTTGCCCACCGCAATGAGATTGGTTAGATACATCGCGGCGGCAAGCGCGGGAATGATCATCGGGTAGACGATCACCGGCAACATCAACTCGCGCAGGCGCAGGTTTACCGTCATCGCCGCAAAGACCGTGCCCAGAATCGCGATCGCCCAACTGGCGAGCAGGCACACGCCAACCAGCCACAGCGGCAACTGGAATAGATTGATGTTGTACAGCAGGCTGAACACCGGCAGGCAAACCGCTTCCACCATGACGATGAACACGAGGTTGGCGAGCGTCTTGCCAAGTAGCAACGCGGATGCCGGCACTTTGCTGGTGATCAGAATGTCGAGACAATCATTGGCCTGCTCGCGGACAAAACTGCGGTTCACCAGCAACACGCCCGAGAAGGCAAACAGAATCCACAGCAGCCCACCGGTAATTTCGCGTACCTGCTCGCTGGTCGGGTCAAACGCAAAACTGAACAAAATGAGCACGACGAGAGCAAAGGCCAGCGAGGCGTTCAACGCCTCTTTGCCACGAAACTCCATCCGCACATCCTTGAGACAAACCATCCATGCCATGCGTAGCATCACGGGTTGGCTCCGTAGGTGCGATAGATCCACGTGCTATCCCCAAGCATCTCCTCAGGCCGCGGGCCAAAGTAGCGCAGCCGTCCACGCTCAAGAAACAGAATTCGCGTAGCGAGTGCCATCGCCTCGGGAATCTGGTGCGTCGAGAGGACGATGGTAGCCTTGCGATCGAGCGCCTCGGCAAGCAACGACTGCAGCAGCGCCGTCGCCTTGTCATCGAGCGAGGTGAACGGCTCATCGAGCAGCAGCAACTCTGGCTCGCCCATAAACGCGCGTGCCAAGGCCAGCCGCTGCCGCATGCCTCGCGAGTACTCGCGCAGGGTGGCATCGGCCACATCGAGGAGATTTACCTTTTTGAGCCACGCCTCGACGTCGATTGACTGCGGAGAAAGACTCGCAAAGAACTTAAGATTCTCCCGTGCGCTCAAATCATCGTAAACGCCAATTCCATGGCCCAGCAGACTCACACGCGGGGCCACCGTCAGCTTGCCATCTGTTGGTCGCGAAAGCCCGGCGAGCAGTTGCAACAGCGTTGTCTTGCCCGCCCCATTGAGCCCCAGCAAGGCGACACAATCACCCGCTTCAAAGCTGAACGTCAAATCACGCAAAGCCGGAAAGTGACCGAAGAACTTCGATACCCGTTCTGCCGTCAGCACGCTCATGATCAGGCTTCGTAAGAAGGCTTGCGCAACAGATACACAAACCCGATCGCAAGTGCCGCAAGGCTCAGACCCACTACCCACCAGATCCGCTCATGAAGGCGCGGCGGAATGGCCTGTGGCTCCGGAGAGCCAGCCTCGTCCGTTTCGAGCGCTCGCAGCGAGCCATTCCCGCTCACCTCGATTTCAAAATCAGCCTTCTTGAGGTCATACACTTCAG
>CAZBTA010000068.1:0-22100 GCA_964494515.1 uncultured Bryobacter sp. | reverse complement strand
GCCTTGGGCGCAGGGGGTCGCCGGTTCAAATCTGGCCGCCCCGACCACCTTCCTTCCTTTCTGTTTTTCCACACATCCAATCAGTTATAGATACTCCAGTAGACTTCTGTGTCCTCATTGCAGAAGAATCCTTCAAGGTCCGCGTTGGTCTTAATGGCTGATACTACGGCTTCAGATCCGCACAAGAATGCGAAGTGACTGTCCCAGTGCTTGGCCCACAAGATTTGCTTGTCTGGAGTGTAGATGAGGTCACCGGATGGACCTGCCGCCTTGAGGTAATCCAGCGATTTAACGGGGTGAGTAGAGTCGATTGCTAAACCGTTGTGTAGATGGTTGTAGCCGAGATCGGCGATAGCGTCCAATACAACCGAGTAATCGAGGCCTGAGAAGCCGCAATCGGGTGGGGGTGCGATCGCGTTGTTCGATTGAAGATCAAGGATCGCTTGAGCGTAGGCTTCATTGGCATACTTTTTGTTCAAGCCGCCAATCATAGTACGCAGGCCAATGTCGACCGCAGCCAAGGATGGAAGCTTCATAAGCTGCATAGCTTCGCTCCAGCGGACGGGGATAGCGGCGGGCTGCTTCTCGAACGGCAGCAGATGGATAAAGACAGCTGAGAACTGCCCGCGATAGAAATTAAGGACCTTACAGTCGAGTGGGTAGTTCATCGGCCTAGCGCAAACGCAGGTTGAAGAAGTGCTGGAAGGCTGGCGAGTAGGTGGCGCAGGTGGCGTCGTAGGTTTGGGTGAGGAGCGTGGATCTGCTCCAGTGTTCGAACTGGCGCATCCAGCCGGCGGTGGCGGGGTGCTTGAAGTTTGTTTCGAGGTGGAGGTCGAAGTAGACGTCTTCCATCAATTGCAATAGCCGCTGGCAGAAGAAGTGGCAGGCCTGCTTTTCGGGGTCGGTGGGGTAGACGTTGGTGGTGGGATCCATCAACTGTTTGGCGAGTGGGGCGAGGAGGGTGGTGCCCTGGAGTTCGGCGAGGAGTTGCTTGAGTGATTCGGTCTGGCGGGTGAAGTTGTCAGCGATGGTGCTGGGGATTGGCGTGAGCGCCTGATCGAGGGCGTCGAACATCAGCTTGAGCTCGGAGGGGAGATTCTTGCCGGTGAGCGTGAAGTTATCGCCGAGCGAAGTCAGGACACGATCGGCAACGTGGAGGCCGAGGCGGCGGTAGCTCTCAAACTGGCTCTCGGAGAAGAACTGGTCGCCCGTGGACTGGTGGGGGAAGTCGGGGAACTGGCCACGATAAGTGAGAATGTCCTGCGGCTCGTCGCCGGTGATGGAGAGCTTGAAGTAGAGCAGCTTGCCGATGGACTGATCCGCATACTTGATGTCGCCGACGGTGGCATGGGCGTTGCCCTGCGCGATGGAGCTGGTGTCGATGGCGATCTCGGCGCCGAAGTCGGCGCGGGCCTTGCGGAGGATGCCGCCGAGGGATTCGAAACCCAGGCGGGGGTCGCACTCGCCATCGAGCACGATGATGTAGGGGAGCTTGCGGCGGATGAGCTCGTAGAGGCCGAGATTCTCGAAGTGGCCACCATCGCTGAGGTAGAGATACTTGCGGTGGCGGCTGGCCTTGGCGGCGAGCTCGAAGAGGTAGTAGAACGTGCCCCACTTGGGGCCGCGGGGACGCCAGTCGGCGCGCTTGCGCCGGAAGAGCTCGCGGAGACTCGAATAGGTCTCGGCCGTGTTGAACATCCAGTAGCCGAGGCGGACGTTGAACAACGTCATGATGGCGGCGAGGATGGGCGAGGTGTGATAGCCCATGTTGGGCGAGGCAGCGGCGCCGGAGATGGCGATGGCGGTGCCGACGGTGGCTTCGTGCTCGTAGTCGAGATCGCGGGGATAGGTGCGGGCGTAGAGCTCGGCGGTGGTGTTGTCGCCTTCAACCGAGCGCGGCAGCGTGTACCAGCAATCGAGGGGGCCGAAGACGAAGGGGACGGCCTTGCGTTCGGCAAAGCCGGAGCGATCGAGATTGACGTTGGCGGCGGTGCAGAACAGGTGGGTGTAGCCGACGACATCGGGTGTGAGCTTGTATAGGGCCACGTCGTCGTTGGCGTTCATGTCGGTGAACGAGTCGAGGCCGGAGGTGCGATTGGGATTGGAGGCGCCGCAATAGGCACGGACGAGGCGATTGCGGTAGAAGGAGAACATTGAGAAATCGTTGATCGAGAAGACGCGACCGAGCAGCATCCAGATGACAAAGCCGCCAAGGCCATAAAAGGGGATGGCCGAGTCGATGAGCATAGAGGCATCGTCGCTGAAGCTCTGACGGAGGTTGGCCCAGATGTTGGCCCAGGGAGTGGTGGAAGTCTCTTCGGCGAGCATGTTGGCCCAGAGCTCGTTGGGCAGGGGGATGTTGTCGATGGCGGTGTAGAAGAGCAGGGCCGAGAGCAGGAACAGGAAGCCGACCACGAAGACCACGCCAGCGGCGGGCAGGAGCGAATCGAGGATGGGGCGACGCGTGGAGGGCTTGCCGGAGGTGCTGCCGCTTTGGGCGAAATAGGTGCCGAGGGCGGAGATGACCGTCCACAAGATGCCGGCGGGGATGCCGACGACGCTGACCTTGACGGCGAAGGAGATGAGCAGCGGGCCGTAATAGGAGACGGCGCAGAGGAACATGCCGAGGGCGAAGAGGATGCCGATCCAGGCGCCGGCGCGGGACCAGCTCTCGCGCGAGAGATCGGAGAGGCGCCAACTGGCGCAGCCGATCAGCACGACGAGGATGCCGCAATTGGCGACAGCGAAGATGGGCGCGGCGAACAGGAGACGATCGAGGCTGGTGAGCGGATCGCCAATGATCTCGATGCCCTTGTGATAGGCGAGCACGAGGCCGCCGTAGCCGAAGGCGGCGCCAATGGCCATGCGGGCAAGGCGGGCGAACTTGCCGCGTTTGCTCGCCGCCCAGAACCGTGGCAGCAGCATGGAGCCGATGCAGATGAGGGCGATGACGGCGCCCCAGGCGCCGATGATGTGATAGGGCCGCGCGGCCAGCAGGCGATCGCCGCTGCGCCAGAGGGCGGCGGTAAAGATGATGGCCGAGAACGAGACGATGGCGGCGGGGATGAGACCGCGATCCTGACCGAACCAGGGGCGCGGCCGGGTGGGCATGAGGATGTAGACGACGGAGGCAAGCGTGAGCAAGGTGAGAGCAGCGGTGAGCAGGAGCTCTGGGACATCGAGCAGATAGAGACCGAGCATGAACTTGGCAACCAGCCAGGGGATGGTAAGCAGGCCAAGCAGGAAGGGGATGAGGACGAGGAGGTTGATGGCGGTGTTGCGGCTCCAGATGGCCATGATGAGCCAGGTGTCGGCGCTGAAGAGGCCGGGCTTGGGAGCGAGGTAGTTGCCGTAGGCGCGGATCCAGGCGAGGGGGCCGGGCTCACCCGAGGGCGTGACGTTGTTGTGACGCCACTCGGGGTGGAGCTGTTCTTCAACGATGTTGATGCCGGGAGCATTGGGCGTGGCGACGCGCGAGGCCCAGACGCTGAGCCAGGAGCCGATGTAGCCGCCACCGGAGACGGTGGACAGGAAGCTGAGCTTGCTGAGGATCTTGCGCTTGGCCAGGCCCTGGAGGATGCCGAGGGCGAAGGTGGCGCTGCGGATGCCGCCGCCCGAGATTGCGAGGCCGAGTAAATCGGTTCTTGCGGGTTCTTGTTTGGCGGCGTCTGACATCTGGTGATGTTACTTCAACTTCGCAATCTCTTCAATGGTGAGGGGGCGGCTGTAGACGGTGAGGTCGTCGAACCAGCCGGAGTAGTTGACGCCGAGGCGGATGGTGGCTTTGGTGGTGTCCCAGGCGAAGGGTTCGGTGACGGCGGAGGTGGTGCCCTGGAGTTTGCCATCGAGGTAGAGGCTGGCGGAGCCGGGCTGGTAGGTGATGACGACGTGGGTCCACTTGTCGCGGGTGAAGGGGGGCGTCTTCAGGATGACGAGGCGCTCGAGGAAGCGCTTGTTGCGCTCGGGGGCGGGGGTGTTGTCGTTGAAGGTCTTGAGATCGCCGAACATGCCGAGGCGGAAGTGGCGGGGCTTTTCGTCTTTGGTGAAGTCGACCCAGATGGCGTGATCGTTGTAGGCGCGATCGGTGAACTGGATGGGGTCGACGTAGTCGGGGGCGAGGTCCTGTTGGGGATCGAGCTTGAGCTTGAAGGAGATGGTGCCGGTGGTGGGGCTGACGTTGTTGTGGAGGCGGTAGAAGAGGGCGGTGGTGTGCTTGGCGGTGAAGTGGAGGGCGCCTTTCTCGCGGGTGACGGGGGCAGAGCCGGGGCCCTTGACGGCCTTCGAGAGGTCTTTGTAGTCGGGGGCGAAGTAGATGGACTTGTCGCCCGCGGCCTTGTCGGCGTCGAAGGATTTGTTGAAGGTGGCCTGGAAGGTGATGGCCTGTTTGGGGTCGGCGGCGAGGAGGAGCAGGAGGAGGAAATTCATTGTTTCTTTCTGTAAGTGTAAGTGGCGAAGTCGAAGTCGTAGGCGGTGTTGAGGGGGACGGGGGGAGCGCTGGTGGGCGGGGTGTGGGCCTTGAGCTGTTGCTTGAGGCGGGTGTAGCGAGGGTTGGCGGCGAGATTGGTGAACTCGTGACGATCGGCGCGGCGGTTGTAGAGCTCTTCGGCGCCGTCGGCGTAGGTGATGTAGCGCCAGGCGGAGGTGATGACGCAATGGGTGTCGGGCAGGTGGGTGGAGACGACGGGGGCGCGACGGGCGCGGGGATTCTCAAGCAGGGGCCGGAGCGAGGCGCCCTCGACGCGCGGGTTGGCGGGGAGGCCGCAGAGATCGATGAGAGTGGGGTAGATGTCGAAGGTGGAGACGGGAGTGGAGCGGGGTGTGCCAGTGGCGCGAGTGCCGGGGCCCGCGATGATGAAGGGCACGTGGGTGGAGCGCTGCCAGAGGGTGGACTTGTGGACGTGCTGCTTTTCGCCGAGGTGCCAGCCATTGTCGGACCAGAAGACGATGATGGTGTTGCTTGAGTAGGAGCTCGAGTCGAGGGCCGTGATGATCTCGCCGACCATGTGATCGGCAAAGGAGATGGCGGCGAGATAGGCGCGGACGAAGGGCTTCCACTTGCCGGTGTCGCGGATGCGCGTGAACTCTTCGCGGCGGAAGGCAGCGAGTTGTTGGGCAAGGGGCGGGAGATCGGTGAGATCGTCGTCGCGCGTCTCGGGCATGTGGAGCGTGGCCTCGGGGTAGAGGTCGAAGAAGCGCTGGGGCGAATAGAGGGGGATGTGGGGGTGCCAGAGGCCGGTGGCGAGGAAGAAGGGTTTGGTGTGTTGGCGCGAGAGGAAATCTTTGGCGAAGCGGACGGCGTGCTGATCGCCGTAGGCGGATTCGGGGATGTCGAGCGTGCCCCAGTCGAACTCGCCGGCAAACTTGTCGAGGCCGTTGAAGGGGTGGCCCTTGGGAGCGGGGACGCGCTTGTTCCAAGGGTACCAATCGGCACGGCGATACCAGGGGTCGTCGAACTGCTGGAGCTGGAACTCGTCCCACTGATCGGGGGGATTGTGGCCGGCGACGTGGTGGAAGATCTTCCCTGCCCCGGCGACATGATAGCCGTGGCGGCGGAAGTATTGGGGCAGGGTGAGGACGTCGGGGTGGTGGGGGCGGAGGTATTGGTCGTTGTTGTAGATGCCGCTTGTGGAGGGGCGGAGGCCGCTGAGGATGGCGGTGCGGCTGGGGTTGCAGAGCGGGGCGGCGCAGTGGGCATCGGTGAAGAGGACGCCGCGGCGGGCGAGCTTGTCGATGTTGGGTGTTTGCACGCCGGGATAGCCGCGGAGGCAGCCGACCCAATCGTTGAGGTCGTCAACAGAGATGGAGAGGACGTTGGGGCGCCGGGGAGACTGGGCCGCGGCGAGCGAGGTGGCGAGGAAGTGGCGGCGGAGCATTAGCGGGTGATCCTGAGGGCCCAGGCGGGCTGGGACATGAGGTCCTCGGGGACGGGGGGCATGGTGATGGTGACGTTGCCGCCGGAGTTGGTGAACTGGAGGGGCGTAGGGTGGCCGAGGAGGTGGACCTGCTTGGCGGTGGCGCCCTGAATGGTGATCTGGCGCGAGGGATAGCGCGGGAGGATGGCGTAGAGATTGGGGCCGTTGGTGGTGAAGAAGGCTTCGATGGAGGCCTTGCCGGGAGCGGGCCTGGCGGAGAGGGCGGCGACGTCGTACTTGGACTCGAAGCGGGCGTTGTAGTCGATCTTGGGCTGTTCGCCGGAGCTCCACTGCTTGGCGACCTTGTGGGGACGTGTGCCGTAGATCGATTCGCCGTTGACCTTGAGCCAGGCACCAATGTCGAGCAGGCGTTGTTCCATGATGACGGGGATGGTGCCGTCGGCATCGGGGCCGATGTCGAGCAGGAAGTTGCCGCCGCGGGAGACGATGTCGGCGAGCATGATGACGAGGTCGCGTGTGGAGTGATAATGCTCGGCGCGTTCGGCGCGGTTGTAGCCGTAGCTGAAGCCCATGCCGCGACTCTCTTCCCAATCGTGATCGCCGCTGGACATGCCGGCGGTGTACTCGGTGGTGTAGTAGCCGCCGTGGACGTGGCGCGTCTCTTTGCCCCAGCGATCGTTGACGACGACTTCGTCCTTGACGGGGGAATCGTTGAAGAGCCAGGAGAGGAGCGCGGCGGACTTCCATTCGGAGGAGGGGAGATCCCACTCGCCATCGCTAAAGATGATGGAGGGCTTGTAGCGGGTGACGAGGTCTTTGAACTGGGGCGTCATGTGATCGCGGATGTAGCGGGGCTTGTCGGAGAGCCAGAGGGGGTTGTACCACTCGTAGAGCGAATAATAGAAGCCCATCTTGAGGCCCTTGTCGCGGACGGCGGTGGTGAGGTCGCCGAGGATGTCGCGTTTGGGGCCGATCTCGACGGCGTTCCAGGGGCGGCCCCAGGTCTGGCTTGCTTCCTTGCTGGGCCAGAGGGCGAAGCCTTCGTGATGCTTGGAGGTGAGGGCGACGTAGCGGGCGCCGGAGCGGGCGAAGACATCGGCCCAGTGGGCGGGGTCGTAGAGCTCGGCGCGGAACTGGGGGGCGAGATCCTGATAGGCGAAGTCCTTGCCGTAGTGGCGCTGGTGGTAAGCCCAGGTGCCGGCGTGGATGGGTTGGGTGGAGCCATTTTTGCCGTTGGTCATGGCGTTCCAATACCACTCGGCGTAGGCGAGCTTGCCGGGGATGACGGGAGCGTAGGCGGGGACCGAATAGACGCCCCAGTGGATGAAGATGCCGAACTTGGCGTCGCGGAACCAGGTGGGGTTGGGGCGTTTGTCGACGGATTCCCAGGTGGGTTGGTAGGTCTGGGCGAGGAGGGTTGAGGCAAGCAGCAGGGCGTACATCGATGTCATCATATGCGAATGATGTTGCGATTGGTGACTGGACTGATGGTGGTGATGGCGCTGGGCGCCGCGGAGATGGAGCGCAGTGAAGATGTGGTGTACGGGCGCAAGCATGGCCTGGCGCTGACGATGGATGTGTTCCGCCCGGCGCAGGCGAATGGGTATGGCGTGGTGCTAATGGTGAGCGCGACGTGGCGCAGCAAGAAGGAAGACATCCGGCCGGAGTGGTATGGGAAGTTACTGGGCAAGGGGTACACGGTGTTTACGGTGTTGCATGGGTCACAACCGAAGTTTTTGCTGGAGGAGATTGTGGCGGATTCGCGGGCCGCGGTGGCGTTTATCCAGCAGAACGCGGGGCGGTGGGGTGTGGACGGGAAGAGGTTGGGGTTGACGGGGTTTAGCGCGGGGTGCCATCTGGCGTTGATGAACATTGAGAGCGCGGGGGCGACGGCGTGCTTCTTTCCGCCGACGGATTTTATGAACTGGGGTGGCGCGGGGCAGATGGCGTTTGGCGGGCCGGAATCGCCAGTGGTGAAGACGATCATGGGGCCGAAGGCGGATGCGGGAATGATGGAGAAGCTATCGCCGATTGGGTTGGTGTCGCCGAAGGTGGGGCCGGTGTTGCTGGTGCATGGGGACAAGGATCCGCTGGTGCCGCTGTATCAATCGCAGCGGTATGTGGAGAAGGTGAAGGAGGCGGGGGTGAAGACGGAGCTGATTGTAATGCCCGGCAAACCGCATGGCTGGCCGGGCATTCAGAATGATCTGGAGTTGGTGGCGAACTGGTTTGACGCGAATCTGAAGCGCTAGCGCTTGGAGAGGTCGCGGATCCAGATGTCCTTGAAGCGCATGTTGCCTTCGCCGCCCGAATGGAGTTGGAGGGCGATGGGGCCGTCGAAGGACTTGGGGTTGGGGTCGGTGAAGTCGACCATCACGACACCGTTCAGGCGGGAGACGTAACGGTTGCCTTCGACCTTGAGCGTGTATTCGTTCCAGTCGCCCTTGCGAACGACGAGTTCGTTTTCGGGAGAGGGCCACACGATCCAGCCGCGGCCGTCGCCATAGATACCACCGGTGTGCTGGCCGATGCGGCAGTCGACCTCAAACTGCAGGCCACGGGTGATGTCGGGCGTACCGGGCTTGAAGGCGGTGTGGAAGAAGACGCCGGAATTGCCGTTGCCGACGCACTTGAACTTGATCGAGAGGTGGAAGTCTTTGTATTCCTTCTCGGTCTGCAGATAGCCGTAGGCCTTGGAGACGGCTTCGCCTTTGATTTCGCCGTCTTCGACGGTCCACTTCTCCTTGCCGACTTCGACCCAACCGGTGAGGTCTTTGCCATTGAAGAGCTGGACCCAGTCTTCACCCGCGAGCTTGGCGGGCTTGACGTTCTGGGCCGCAAGCGTGGAAACGAGAAGGGAGATGAGAAGCAGAATTCGCATTAAGGCTATTTTATGCCGATTGTTTCGCGGAGTGCGTCGGCAATGCGATGCACGTGGAGATCGACCTTGGAGGGGTCGTCGCCTTCGACCATGACGCGGACGAGCGGCTCGGTGCCGGAGAAACGGACGAGGACGCGGCCGTTCTGGCCGAAGTCGGTTTCGCACTCGGCGATGGCGACCTGGGCGGCATTGATCTCATGGAGCGGCTTGCGCTCGGCGATGCGGACGTTAACCAGCTTCTGCGGGAAGACGCTGAGGCCAGCGAGAAGCTCGTCGAGCGATTGCCCCGAGGAGACCATGGCATCGAGAACGCGCAGCGCGGTGAGGATGCCGTCGCCAGTGGTGGCGTACTCACTGAAGATGACGTGGCCAGACTGCTCACCGCCGATGGTGGCGCCGGAAGCCAGCATTTCCTCAAGCACGTACTTGTCGCCGACGGAAGTGCGCGCGAGCGAGATGCCATCGGCGCGGAGGGCGAGCTCAAAGCCGAGGTTGGACATGACGGTGGCGACGACTTTGTCGCCCGGCAGATGGCCGGTGGCCTTGAGACGACGGGCGCAGACCAGCAGCGTGGCGTCGCCATCGATACGACGACCGGAGCTTGAATTGAGAATGGCGCGATCGGCGTCGCCATCGAAGGAAACGCCAAGATCAGCCTTGTGCTCGAGGACAGCGGCGCGGGCGTGATCGGGGTAGAGCGCACCGACACCGGCGTTGATGTTCTGACCGTTGGGTGCGTTAGCGATGGCGATGACCTCGGCGCCGAGGCGCGCGAACAGGCGTGGGGCCAGATCACTGGCGGCGCCGTTGGCGCAATCGAGGACGAGGCGCTTGCCGGCAAGGGAATGAGGGAAGGTGCCGGCGAGGAAATCGAGGTAGTGATCGGCAAGTTCGGGATGGAGAGGAAGCGGGCAGGCGGGGACGGTAGCGCCTTCACGCAAGCGGAGGATTTCCTGTTCGAGGGCGAGCTCCTGGGAGTCGGGCAGCTTGAAGCCGGAGTGATCGAAAACCTTGAGGCCGTTGTCTTCGTAGGGATTGTGCGAGGCGGAGATCATGACGCCGGCGACATAGGGGCCATGCTTGGTGTTCCAGGCGACAGCGGGCGTGGTGAGCAAGCCACCGAAGTGGGGCTCGACGCCCGAGGCAAGCAAGCCGGCGGCGACGGCTTCGGCAAGCCAGGGGCCGGATTCGCGCGTGTCCATGCCAAGCAGGACTTTGGGAGCGGCGGGATTCTGATCTTTGGCCCAGTGGCCGAGTGCGGCACCAAGTGCCCAGGCGGTAGCTTTATCGAGCGGGGCTTCGCCGGCTTTGCCGCGAATCCCGTCGGTACCGAACAGCTGACGTGACATTTACCCTCCTAAGGTAGCTGTGAGGTCTTAATACTCAGGGTAACCATTGGGGAGCCAACGATGGAGAGTTCGGGGTCAGAAAGTAGAACGTTGACGCGGAGGGGGCCGGGCTTGGCGAGATCCTCGGGGCCGATGGGCTCTGTGGTGATGGCGGTGGCAGCGTTGATGCGCGATTCAGGGCCCACGACCTTGATGGTTTGCGGGTAGATGTCGGCGGAGATGACCTTGAAGGAGGTCTCGAGAGTTTTCTCGTAGCTGATGGTTACCGGGAGGTCTTTGAAGATGCGCCGTTCGAGCTTGACGCGCACCTGCGAGGGCATGGCGCGGACGAGCGAGACATTGGCGGGGAGATTGATGGAGTTCTCCTGAATGGTGAAGGTGCGCGAGGAGGCGTTGGTCATCTCCCCGAGATCGAGCACGAGGTTGGTGCGATCGGGAGAGACCTCGTTGAGGCGGCCACGGGGGCCACGGACCTGGAGCTGGATGCGGCCGGGGGCATCACCAGCAAGGTCGAGGTTGCTCGCGAGGTTACGGTATTCGATGGGGACGGTGACGGTCTCGATGAGCTCGGGCTCGTCGACAATGGCCACCCAGAGGAGGAAAGCAATCAGGACACTGAGGAGCTTGGCCAAGATGTTCTCGGTGAGGAGCTTCATCATGAACGGCGGATCTCCATCTGGGAATTGTCAGTGATGGAGGGGGCAAGCGGCTGGCTCAAGTGTTTGGTGATTTGCTCTTCGACGTATTCGATGGAAACGCCGTGCTGGATCTCGCCGAACGCGCAGAGGGAGATCTTGCCGGTTTCCTCGGAGACGACGATGGCGAGCGAGTCGGTTTCTTCGGTGATGCCGATGGCGGCGCGATGGCGCGTGCCAAGGTGGCCGAGGCGAGCGGGATTGGTGGTGAGCGGCAGGAAGCAGGCCGCCGCGGCGATGCGATCGCCCTGGATGATAACGGCGCCGTCATGGAGCGCGCCACCGTTATAGAAGATGCTGAGCAACAGATCGCGCGAGAGGCGGGCGTCGAGATTGACGCCGGTCTCGATGAAGGTCTTCAGGCCCGTGTCGCGCTCGATGACGATGAGGGCGCCGGTGCGGTGCTGCGCGAGATAGGCGAGGGCCATCAGGATCTCTTCGGCGGTTTCGCGACGCTGCAGCCGGCCACCGAAGGTAAAGATGCGCGCGCGGCCGATGCGGGCGAGCACGCGGCGGATCTCGCTCTGGAACATGACGATGATGGCAAAGGCCGAATAGGGGGCAAGCGTGGAGAGCAGCGTGCGCAGCAGCTCGAGATTGAACTTGACGCTGGCCACATAGGCAAGCAGCAGCATCAACATGCCGGTGGCGATCTGCGCGGCGCGGCGACCACGGATGTTGATGATGAAGATGTAAATGAAGACGCTGACCAGCAGGATGTCGAACACCGCAACGGGGGTGAGCTTGGGGAGAACGGCGCGGAGCTGATCGAGGAGTTGCTGCATCAGGCGCTCATGGGAAACCGGAAGCGAAGATCGGCGATCTTGCCCCCGATGACTTCAATCTGTTTCAGGTCGGCGGTGCCGAGGCCCGCCTGTTCGGCAAGCAGGAGCATGTTATCGCACTTGTGGAAGGGCGGTGTGCCGCGAGTGGCGCGGGGGTTGTAGCCCATGAGCGCGGTGCCGACGGCGTCGGTGGTGACGGGGTTGGAGCCGAGCACGAGCAGGCCGGGGCGCACGTGGGCGAGGCCGGCGAAGGTGCCTTTGGTGGGATGAATCCAGGGGCCCTCGCCACCGGTCATTGTTTCGATGCCATCAATGAAAGCCAGATCGATGGGGCGCGAGGCAGCGACATCAATAGAGATGCGCGGCATGCGGTGGAAGGCATCGCGAGGCGTTGCGGGGTCGAGCTCGGGAGCGGCAATTTTGGCGGGCTGGCGCTTGCCGGCGTGGCAGACGGCGCCGCGGCCGGAGGTGGGGCTTTCGTTGGGGTCATCCACGCCGGCGTCGTCGCCATAGATGGAAGCGGGCGTGGTGCCGAACATGTTCTTGATCGAGAGCGTGATGCCGCAGGTGTCGTGATTCTTGAGCTTGGCCATCGACATCATGACGTCGGTGTCGGCGTAGATCTCGTTGAAGGTAAACGAGGGGAAAATGTAGCCGCCATGCGGGGCCTTGAGCGTGGTGTACTTTTTGGCGAAGCCGCCAAGGCCATTGGTGTTGAGGAACTCGACCTGACGGGCGGCAGTCGTGAGCTGGCGAACAGGCCAGCCGGCATCGAGCATGTATTCGGCGAGCGGGCCGGCGGTGCCCCAGGCGGATTCGACAAAGCGGATGCGGCGTGCCCCGGCGCGATCGAGCACGGCGGCCATGGCGAGGACGTGGCGCGGATGCGTATAGTGAGTGACGCCGAGGGCTTTGCCCTGCAGGCGCAAGGCGGGCGAGCCGGTGAGGTTGAGCTTGATGGTGACGGTCTTGTTGCGGACGAATTTAGCGGCGCCGCCGAGTTCGTCGAACATGCGGGTGAAGACCTCATAGAAGTCTTCCGCATAGGTATCGCACTTGCGAATGGACACGGGGGCCGTGGGCAGAGGCTTACTCTGCGCCAGGAGAGGGGCGGCACCAACGGCGAGCCATTCGCGACGTGTCATCCCACTATTGTAAGTTCTGCGTATTACTTTTCGGCAACGAGAATGCCGACTGTGTCGAGGACATCGATATCAACGCCGGTGCCGTCCTCGTTATCGTAGGGCGCCAAGGAGCGGGCGGGGCGATCGGGCGCGTGCAGCGTGACCTTGCTGAACTTGCCCAGCAGGTGGACGGCGATCGTGTCGACGGGGAAATCGGCGTAGTTGACGAGATAGATGACCACGCGCGAAGCATCGGGGGCGCCGAGCATGTTGGAGAGCATGCTGGAGACGTTAAACAGCCGAACGCCCAGATTGCGCCGGCCCATCATGGCATTGACCTCGCGCCAGATCTGATCGAGCTTCTTGACGTCTTCTGAGCCAATGGTGAGCTGATCGGGAGGCGGCGTGGGCATGCGCGAGCCGGGAGGCGCGGCAAGGATGGTGCCGCCGCTTGAAGCGAACTTCTGCAGCGTCTCACGCTGGGCGGGTGTGAGCGCTTCGGGGTCGAGGTTGAGCGCCATGCGGGCCTGGGCGAGACGATCCGGGGAAACGAGCGCGAAGGGAACCGGACGGACAGGAGTGTGCTTGACGGTGATCATGTCGAGCACGGAGCCGGACAGCAGCGCGCCGTTGGGCACGCCGGCGAGCACGGCAAGCTGGCCGTACTGGGGAAGCTGCTGGAAGGCGCGATGGGCCTCAAAGAAAGCGAGCAGGCTCGTGAGGCGTTTGAAATCGCGAGTGGCGCGCGGCTCAGCGGCAAGGAGGCGCTTGAACCAGTCGTCCTCGAGCGTGACGACCCAGCGGGCGCCCACCATGGCGGGGTCGGCGATCATCTGGAGATAGCGCAGGATGGTAATGACGGTGCCTTCGGGGGGGCGGGAGCTCAACCAGAAGACGCGCTGGGTGGAGGCACGAACGAAGCGGAGGAAGCCGGCGTTGGTGTCAATCCAGGGGGCGCCGGAGGGCGCGGCGTGGGCTTCCTTTTCGTCGTGCGCATTGATGCCGGCCCAGACGCCCTGATAGGTGCCGATGATGGGCGGAGCGGAGGGCTCGAGTGGAATGCGGCCGCGGAGGCCGAGCTCGACGCCGAGCTTGCCGGAGGAGCGTAATGCGTCGTGGACGGGCCGGGAATCGGTGGGGGGAAAGTTTCCCTCAAGCACAATACCGTCAAGACCGAGAGCGAGCGCACGCCTGGCACGGGGGAGAGCGGGAGCTCCGGGGGTGAGCAGGCCGAGCACAGTGAAGCGCTGGGCGCGAGCCGCCTCGATAAAGGCGGCGTTGAGGTGGGGCTCGGGGATGAGCAGAGTGTTAATGGGAGTGCCCGCGAGAATGGCGAGAGTGGCAGGGTCGGCGGTGGGCCAGCGGGCGGGAACGAGGTCAGCAGGGTCGGGCGTGGCGGCGCTCCAGCCGAGGGCCGCCACGAGAAACAGAGCAAAGCGCATGGGCTACTTGAGCTCGCGAGGGGAATAACGATTGATGACGGCGATGAACTTCTTGCCGGAAGCCGTGGGAGTGGCCTTGCGCTCGCGAATGACCTCGGCGGTGGTGAGCTTTTTCTTGTACATGGCTTCGTTGGAATCCTCGTCAGCGCGCAAGGTGGCGCCCTGGAGCGAGATGCCGGCAAAGAGGCCACGAGCGCGGGAGTAGCTGAGGATCTCAGCGCGCATGGCGGCGTCGGTCTCGGCGGTGGAAGTACGGCCGACGGGGCCAGCAGCGGCCTGGGCAGCGCCACCGATGGTGAACTTGGAGGCCATCAGGGAATCTGCGCCGCGGGTGTTCATCACAAGCAGCACGAGGTCGGTCTCGGTGCCGCCAATCTGAAAGCCAACGCTACCGCCTTCGATGCGGATAGTGGCAGGGGCGGACCAACCGGCACGGCCTTTGGCGCGGCAGGTGAGATAGCCCTTACCGTAGCTGGCGCCAACGATGAAGGCGCCCTTCTTGAAGCCCGGCACGACGGCGACGCAATGCGCCTTCTCCAGTAGCTCCGTGGGGATGGCCTTGTCGGGGGTGGCCATGATCTCGGTAAAGACCTGGGTGGCCTCGTTGAGCCGTTCGGCGTTTTTGTTTGCTGCCAGGAGCAACAGCGGGGCGAACAGAAGTAAAGCAGTACGCATACTGCCGATTGTATGCCCCGCGGCTAGCCGAGGTAATCGAAGAGACTTTGATTCTTGCGGAGGCCGCGGATGGAATAGGCGGCATTGAGCTGGAATTGTGCCTGTTGGGATTCGACGATGGCTTCGGTCAGGTCGGCATCCTCGAGCCGCGAGAGCTGCGTGGTGTAGCGCAAGTTGGCATTATCGGCGGCGGCTTGCGCCTCTGTGACGCGGCGCTGCGCGGCGCCGTAAAAGGCAAGTTCGGTGGAGAGGTGCTTGGTGGAGGCCTCGATGGCCTCAAGCGACTGGCGGAGCGCATCGGGATCGCGCAGGTTAAGGGCGTCCTTGAGCTGTTTGAGCGCGGAGAAGGCGCTCTTGGAGACGCCTGCCTCACTGACGCCAGTGCTGTCGAAAATCTCGTCGCCGGGACGAGCGATGTCGAAGGGGTTGCCGCCGGGGAAGAGGCTTTGGCGGGTGGCGTCAGAACCGGAATAGGAGGTGATAGTGTCGAGACCCGGATCGAAGTCGAAGGGCTGGCGGCTGTCGGAATTGCCAGAAAAGATGTAGCGACCTTCGACGGCGATATTGGAGACGTTCAGCAACTGCTGGGTGAGGTCGGAGGCCTCGTTGGTGAGAGCCGTCCAGGTGGAATCGACGTTGAAGCCGTTCTGGGCCTGGGCGGCGAGCGTGCGGGCGCGCTCCATGACTTTGACGGCTTGTTGGAGGCCGTTTTCGGCGGCGTCGACTTCAGCTTTGGTGCGGCCGAGATTTTTCTGGATTTGCTGGTTGGATTCAAGCTCGGCGCGGGCGGTGAGGAGGGCGCTGACGCCATCGGGCTCGTCTGAAGGACCGAAGACGCGTTTGCCGCTCGAGCCCTCGAGCTGGGCGCGATCGGCGCGGGCCTGGATCTTCTGCACGGTGCGCAGGAAGTTGGCCTCGAAGGAAGAAAGTGTGTTGACCATGGGCTTAAATCATCCTTTTCAATCAGCGCAGCATTGTGTTGATCACGGTATCGGTCATCTCATTGATCGTGCGGAACATCTGGCTCGAGGCCTGATAGGCGCGCTGGATCATGATGAGCTGGGTGGCCTCTTCGTCGAGGGAGACGTCCTGCAGAGTGGAACGGAGCTCTTTGGCCTGGGCGAGGAGGTCCTGCTGGGTGCCAGCGGCGGCTTTGGCACCGGCGAGGTCGCGGCCCACGGCGCCGGCGAGGGTGCCGAAGTATTGCGAGAAGGTCTGGTTGTTGACTACCTGCTCTTTGGCAAGCTGGACCATCTTGATGGCGTTGGCATTGCCCCCGGGCGAACCGGGAGCGGCGAGGGCCAGCTGATCGGTGGTGATGCCGTTGACTTGCACAGTATAGGCAGCGCCCTGGGAGCCGTCGTAATAGAAGAGATCCTGCAGCGGGGCGTTGCCATTCTGGTCGAGGCCCATGGCGAGGGTGGCATTGACGTTATCGGAGAAGGAAGCCGCGAGGTTGTTCAGCCCGTTGATGTAGTTGGGCAGCTTGTTGTTGTAGACGTCGACGTTACCCATGAGTTTGCCGCCCTTGAGGCTGGCGGTGATGTCGATGCCGTCGGAATTGAGAATGCGGGCTTTGTCCTCGAAGATGTCGGTGGAAATGGGGTAGTCGCGATTGCCGATGACGAGCAGAGACTGGCCACCGAGGTAGACGCTCATGCTGCCGTCCTGGGCCTGAATGGCGGTGAAGTCTACGTATTGGGAGAGCTCTTCGAGGTTGGAATAGAGGCGGGCCTCGGAGCCAGGATCGTTGGCGGCGGCGGAATTGCCGCGGCGGCTCGCGTTGATGTCCTGGATGTTCTTGGCGATCTGGTTGATCTTGGAGACCGTGGAGGCGATGGAGACCTGGGTATTGCCGCGTTCCTCCATGAGCTGATTGGTGCTGCGGCGGAAGTTGAAGGCAACGTCGGAGGCGCGATCGAGAACAACCTGACGACTGGCGGTATCGTTGGGCGAGACCGTGAGCTGGCTGAAGGCATCAAAGAAGCGATTCATCGCCGCGGGGATGCCCGAACCGGCGGTGATGGGGAACAGGGACTCAATGGAGCTGATGCTGTCAGAGCGCTGCTGTTCGTAATAGGCGAGGCTCGAGCGCTGCTGGACGTTGCGCTCGGAATAGGCATCGCGATAGTTGTACAGACCAACTGAGCCGACGCCACCCATGATGTTGCGATCGGGCTCGAAGCGCTTGGCCTCAAAGAGCATGCGCTGGCGGGCGTAGCCGGGCGTATTGACGTTGACGACGTTGTTCTGAGTGGTGTTCAAGCCCTGCTCGAAGACGCGCATGGCGCCGGAGGTGGATAGCAGGGAGCCGAAAAGATTACCCATGGGTCAGGCCTCCGTGGCAACCCGGCTGGATTGCGGGCTGGTGTATTCGCCATCGGCGGAATAGGCGGCGCCGAGGGTATGAGAATTTTTGACGGATTCTTCAGTAAGGCCGGCAAAAAAAGTGGCGGCGGAGCGGAAGAGGGCGTCGACCTGGGAAGAACGAATCTGGATGTCACGCAGCAGGTCGCGGCTGGGGACTGGGCCGGGGAGTTGGGCGAGCGTGGCGAGATCCGCCTGGAGGCGGGAGAGAGTTGTGCCGCAGGTATCGAGCGACAGAGCAGCCGGACGGTGGATCAGCGTCTGGCGCAGGGCTTCAAAGCCGGAAAGGATGGACTCAGCAAGCTGGTCGGCGGTGGGAGCAAGCGCTTCAGTCATGGAAAACCTCCGCAGGGGGATACTTCTTCAAACGGGACGAGCGAAGGGATTTATTTCAGGAGAGCGTCGCTGACGATGCCACGAGCCGTCTCGGCAGGATTGTCCTGGAGCTGGCCGGAGGCGAACTCGTTGCGCAGGCTTTCGATGTAGGCTTCACGAGTGGGCGAGCCGGGCTGCAACTCGTTGATTTTGCTGGACAAGCTGGACAACTGGACTTCGTCGGTGGCGCCTGAGGCAGACGGCGAGCCCGACGCTGAGCTATTGATCCGTACCGGATCCAGCTGCGCGGTCTTGCCTGTCGACAACGAACCGTTTGTCGCTGTGGAATTCAGCGCCGCGGGATTGAGATTTGAGTTGTTTACGGACATAGAAAAAGTCTCGTCAAACTACACATCGGGCAGCCAGATACAAGTATGAACGAAAATTCCAGATTTTTTCGGGAGACTTTTCTCTAAACTTTTCGGTCGCAGCTTTCGTACATTGAAGAAGATATGGTGCGAATTCTGTCTACCGGAGTTTTGCTGGCCAGTGCCGCGTTTGCGGCGGGCAAGCCGACGTTTTATCAGGACGTGCAACCGATTCTCGAGCGCAACTGCGTGAGCTGCCACCGACCAGGGGAAGCCGCGCCGATGTCGTTTCTGACCTATAAACAGGTGCGCCCGTATGCAGCGGCGATCAAGACGAGCGTGGCGCAGCGGCGGATGCCGCCGTGGAATGCCGACCCGCACGTGGGCGTGTTTGCCAATGACCGCTCGCTGAGCGAGGCCGAAATCAAGACGCTGACGGAATGGGCTACGACAGGGGCTACCGAGGGCGACCCGAAGAAGGCGGCCGAGGTGAAGCGCGACTTTGCCGAAGGCTGGTCAATCGGCAAGCCGGACCTCGTCATCGAAATGCCGGAGGCCTTCAAGGTGCCGGCGCGGGGCACGATTGATTACCACTACGTGATTATCCCGACCGGATTTACAGAAGACCGCTGGGTGAGCGCGGCCGAGACGCGGCCGATGAACCGGGCCGTGAACCATCACATCATCGCCTATGTCCGCGAGCCGGGAAGCAGCTGGCTCAAGAACGCGACACCGGGCAAGGTGTTCATTCCGAACAAGGATTCGGGCGAAGGGCGGCCGAGCGACTTCTTGACCGGCTATGCGCCGGGGACGATCCCCGATCAGGTGCGCCCTGGACAGGGCAAGCTGATCAAAGCCGGCAGCGACATCGTGCTGCAGCTGCACTGGACGGCGAATGGCACCGAGGCGCTGGATAAGGCGAAGGTGGGTATCATCTTTGCCAAGGACAAACCGCAGGAGCGGGTGTTGACGCTTGAGTCGGCGAACTATCGGTTTGAGATTCCGCCCGGGGTTGATAACCACCGCGTGGACGCGAAGATGACGCTGCATCGGGAGACGGTACTGGAGGGGCTGACGCCGCACATGCACGTGCGCGGCAAGGCGTTTGTCATGTCGGTGAAGCTGCCCGATGGCACAGTCAAGGAACTGCTGAAGGTGCCGGCTTATGACTTCAACTGGCAGTTGTCCTACATCCTCAAGGAACCGCTGAAGCTGCCGGCGGGCTCGCAGATTCTGGCGACCGGGTGGTTTGACAACTCGCCGAACAATCGCAACAATCCGGACCCGAGCAAGACGGTGCGCTTTGGTGAGCAGAGCTGGGAGGAGATGATGATCGGATTCTTCCAGGTGAGCGTGCCGGCTGACGTCCGTCCGATCGATGTGCTGCGTCCGGCCAGGAAGCCTGCCGCGGCAAGTGCGGCGGGGGCGCTTGAATAAACTGCGCCACATTGTGGTTCTACTGGTGGCCGTGGCGGGGACCGAAAGTCTCCTCCACGGCCACGAGAACATTACGACGAAGTTGACGTGGGCCCGGGAAGTCTCGCGAATCGTCTTTGCACGGTGCGCGGGGTGTCACCGGCCCGAGGGGCGGGCGTTTTCGCTGCTGACCTATGAGGAAGCGCGACCGTGGGCCAAGGCGATGCAGGAAGAAGTACTGCGCCGGCGGATGCCGCCGTGGAAGGCCGTGAAGGGCTTTAACTCGTTTGCGCACGAGATGGGCCTGAGCGCCGAGGAAATGCATACAATTGCGGACTGGGTGGATGGGGGAGCGCCGGAGGGGGACAAGAATCTCGTGCCCGCGGCGCCGCGAGCCAGCTACGAGCCACTGAAGCTGCGGGGGCTGCGCGTGCCGGTGCGCGGGCAGATGCAGGTGGGCGCGGCGCTGCGCGTGGTGGGGGTGGAACTCGGCGAGATGGCGGCGGGGCAGAGCTTCAAGCTGGTGGCCGAGCAACCGGATGGCACGCGGGTACCGCTGATCTGGGTAAACGAGTTTGCCCCGCAGGCGGTGCGGGCGTATGAATTCAGCGAGGCGATCGTGATCCCGCGGGGATCGAGGGTGGTGGCTTATCCGGGGGATGGCGTGGTGGTAAGGCTGGTGACGGCTACAGGGACTTCACGGCGACGTTGAAGGGGATCGTGTTGACGACACCGGCGCGCTGGAACTGGGCCCAAACGCGGTAGAGGCCGGGGCGCGGAAAGATCACGTTAAACTGCACCAGCTTTGCCTCGGCGGGGGGACTGGGCAGGCCACCATCGATGAGGAACGGATGGGTGTGGATCATGTCGACCAGGTCGGCACTGGCGATGAGCATGTGGCCCATGGCGCCAAGGAAGGGTTCGAAGGATTCTCGTGGGCTGATGCGGTAATGGAGCAGAGTTTTCTCACCGGCCAGCGCGGCGGGCGTGGGGCCGAGGCGGAGCGAGACTTCGATGTTCGCGCCCTGTTTGGGCGTCGAGGTGTCGTCCGTGAGTGTGGGGGGAAGGAGCGAGCCGCCGGGCAGCAGGAGTGTGCGGGCGATGAGCTGGGGTGTCGCGCCGGTGGGGTAGAAGTCGGCCAGCAGGCGCCACATGCCGCCCGTGGGGAAGGTCCAGTCGAGCTCGAAGACGCCGGGGGCGACGGGGGTGGGGTGTTCGTGGGCAAAGTGCGCGAGGTCTTCGGAGATCAGAAAGAGGTGGAAGACGCGCTCATGGACCAGTTCGAGATCGCCGACGGGCTTGCGGGTTTTGGGGTGGCGGATGGTGAAGCGCAGGCGGACGGGTTGGCCAGGGCGCGGGTGGCGCGGGGTGGTGGTGAGCTCGAGGGGGTACTCGATGGGGTCGGGCAAGCCGGGGACCAGCTTCATACCGCAACGGGGACAGCGACCGGGGGTGAGCTGGCGGATGTCGGGGTCCATGGGGCAGAGGAACTCGACGGGCTTTTCGCCGGATTTCTCCGCGGGCTGCTGCGCGAGGGCGGCGGCGGTGGTGGTGGCGAGAAAATGGCGGCGCGATGGCATGGGGTGGGGTTAGCTGGCGGGCTCGAAGGGCCAGATTTTGGTGACGTTGGCGCCGCCGTCGACGGCAAAGACCTGTCCGGTGACAAAGGCCGCGCCGGATGAGGCAAGAAACACGGCCATAGGCGCGATGTCCTCGGGAATGCCGGTGCGGGGGATGGCCTGGGTGGCGCGCAGCCACGATTTCATTGTTTCGGGCTGCCACATTTCGCGGTTGAGGTCGGTGATGATGAAGCCCGGGGCGATGGAATTGACGGTAATGCCGTGGGCGCCCCATTCGGCGGCAAGGGCGCGGGTAAGACCGCCGAGAGCGGACTTGGTCATGGCATAAATGGCGACGTAGGGAACACCGTTGGTGGTGAACAGGCTGGCGATGTGGATGACGCGCCCACCGCGGCCACGGGCGATCATGCCGGCGCCGACGCGCTGGGTGAGGCGGGAGATGCCGTGGAGATTGGTGGCGAAGATTTTTTCGTATTCGGCCTCGGTGTAATCGGTGAAGCGGCGGCGGATGTTGGTGCCACTGACGTTGACGAGGATGTCGTACTCATGGGCGCCGGCGGCGGCATCGATGGAGGCGTTGCTGGTGACGTCGAGGGCGAGGGCGCTGGCCGAGAACCCCTGCGCCGTGAGAGCGGCGGCTTCCTTTTCGAGGGCGGCCGTGGAACGGGCGGCGAGGATGGTGTGCGCTCCGGCGGCGGCGTAGGCCCGGGCGATGGCGAGGCCGATACCGCGGCTGGCGCCGGCGATGAGGGCCGTCTTGCCGGCCAGGGAGAAGGCGGCGGGGGTGGTAAGAAGCGCGGGGTTGGGTGGGGGGAAATCCGGCACGTTTTTATTTTAAGACCGGGCCGGGAGCAAATTCTCTTAAATGAAACCACCTACTCGCCGAAAAGGCTTCCATGGAGGTCAGCAAACTCTAATGGCAATGGATGTATTGATCGTTGACGATTCGGCGGCGATTCGCAAGATTCTGCAACGCGTGCTGCGTCAGACGGAAATGCCGATTGGCAACATCCACGAAGCCGGGGACGGCGTGGAAGCCCTGGCGATGCTGGAACAACAGCAAGTGGGGTTGATCCTGTCGGACATCAACATGCCCAATATGGATGGGCTTGAGATGTTGGGCAAGATCAAGGCGATGCCGGCATATCAGTCGGTTCCGGTGATCATGATCACCACGGAAGGCAATCAGAACAAGGTAATGGAGGCGGTGAGTCTGGGTGCGTCCGGATA
>CAZBTA010000067.1:19934-22352 GCA_964494515.1 uncultured Bryobacter sp. | reverse complement strand
ACCGCATGGACCTCGAAGACATCTTCGTCTCCTCCATCGCCACGGGAGATCCCGCATGATCCGCCTGCTCGTTCTCAAGGACTGGCAAATCTACCAGAAACAACTCGCCGGCTACCTCGCCGGCATGCTGCTCGCCTTGAGCCTGATCGGCACCGGCAAGACCTGGTCGTTCAACGCGGGCGGCCTGCTGCTGGTCGTGCTGCTCATCTCCACCGGCTTCTATGCCATCAACGGCATCGTCGTCAACGAGCGCAAGGAATCAACGCTCCCCTTCATCATGAGCCTGCCCGTCTCCCCGCTCGATCTCTTCCTCGGCAAACTGATCGCCGGCCTTGTGATCTACCTCGTGCCATTCCTCACCGTCCTCGGCACCACCACCTTCCTCATCCTCGCCACGCCCCTGCCTGATGGCCTGCTCGTCTACTTCCTGCTCATCCTCTGCTTCATGTTGCTCAGCTATTGCCTCGCGCTCTGCTTCGCCATCATGGTCGAATCCGAAGGCTGGAACATCTTCCTCCAGATGGCCCTCATGACGCTGCTCAGCCCCTTCATGATCTGGACCGGCTCACTCACCCCCATCGCCACCACCATCCGCACCAACACGATCCTCTGGTCGGGCCAGCCCCTCGCCATCCTCGCGGCCGAGCTGGCTCTCACCCTCACCACCCTCGGGGTCACCTGCTGGCTCCGCCTCCGCCAAACCACCGCCGCCTGATGGCCACCGCCCGTCTCCATTACCTCGACAACCTGCGCGCCGTCGCCATGCTCTCGGGCGTCTTCTTCCACGCGGCACTCGCCCACAGCACTCTTCTCCACCAGCTCTGGCTCACCGCGGACCCATCCCACTCCCCCGCCGTCGATGCCGTCGTCTGGTTCCTCCACCTCTTCCGCATGCCGGTGTTCTTTGCCATCGCCGGCTACTTCGCCGCCCGTCTTGTCGACCGTCACGGCCTCGGCGGCATGTTGCACCATCGCCTCCGCCGCATCCTCATCCCCCTCATCCTCTGCTGGCCACCCGTCGCGCTGTCCATGAGTTGGCTGATCCGCCATACCCACCCCGAGTTTGCCGTGCCGCTGTTTCTTCCGAGCCTCGTCCACCTCTGGTTTCTCGCCTACCTGATGCTCTTCTATCTCGTGATTTGGATCGCAATCACTGCCCAGTGGCCCCCCGCATTGCTTGATCTCGTATTCGCCACTGCGCTACGGCGCCACGTGCTCGTGCCCCTGTTGCTCACGCCCGCCGTCGCCAGCGTCACCGCCCCCACGCCAGCGCCGGAAAGTCTGCTGCCGCAGCTCTGGGCCGTTGTCTTCTACGGGTACTTCTTCTGCCTCGGCTACGCCCGCCTGCCACAAGGCGCCCCGCGCCACTGGCAGCTCTTCGCTTCGCTAGCCGCCTACGCGCTGTTCTTCTGGCTCATCCACACCTACCCCAACAACGCCATCGCCCACCCCTGCGCCGCTCTACTCGAGAGCTGCATCAGCGTCTGGATGACCACCTGGTGCCTCACCGCCGCCGCCCGCTGGCTCAACACCACCCGCCCCCTCCTGCGCTTCCTCGCCGATGCCTCCTACTGGACCTACCTGCTCCACCTGCCCCTTGTCTTCCTGTTCCAGCTCGCGCTCCGCCCCTTGCCCCTACCCTGGCCGCTCAAGCTCACCTTGACGTTTACGTTTACCCTCGCCATCTGCCTCGTCACCTACCGCTGCCTGCCCGTCGCCGAAGCTATACTGAGGTCCTTCAAGCAACACCATGAGCGAACAGGGCTGGCGTAACTTTCTGGCTTCTCCGGCAACCCATGACTGGGTCGTCCTCCACGGCGGCGCTACCGCGGCCTTTCGCGTCTCCTCCCTCGCCGCCGCTGCCGCACTCGCCACTGACATCACTGCCTTGCCCGCACTTGCCGGTCGCGGCATCAAGCTCACCCTTGCCGACACATTGCTCACGGTGCGCCTCACCCGCGACCTCTGGCACCTCGAGGCAGATCACATTGCTTTCGCCAGCGCGATCTCTGCTGTGGCGCGCGAGCACGGCGCAGCTCCCGCTCGCGCCCTCGTGCAGGAAGTTCAGTTCGCCATCGCCGCCAAGGCCGCCGAGATCCACATCGACTTCTGGCGCGCCGTCCTCGGCTATGCCCCGGCTTCTGACGACAACGCGATCGACCCTCTCGGCCACGGCTCAACCGTCTGGATGCAGGAGCTCGCCCCCACCAAGTCGCTCCGCCACGCCATGCACATCGATGTATCTGTGGCCCGCGAAGAGGTTGAAGCCCGCCTCGCCGCCGCGCTTGCTGCCGGCGGCCGCATTGTCGACGCCTCCCACGCGCCCTCCCACTGGACCCTCTCCGATCCCGCCGGCAACCGCGTCTGCATCTGCGCCTGGCCCGACGGATCCAACCTTTAATCGCCGGCCGCCAACCA
>CAZBTA010000067.1:0-19834 GCA_964494515.1 uncultured Bryobacter sp. | reverse complement strand
ACGATCTCCCGAAGCGAGATGCCCGTACCTGCTCAATTCAAGCACTTCGCTCAACTGAAATTCTCCAGACGCCGCGCCACCTTTATCTCTCAGCTGCACCAGCAGCGGAAACATCTCCTCAGCTCGATACCCATAATCCGCCCGCGCAATCTCCCACAACATCCCATCGTCCACGTGACGCTGAAACATCTCCGTCAGCGCTTCCTTGTCAGGCCCAAACGGCCGCAGCAATTCCCCATGCGCTTTATTCATGGTTCTCCATCACCATTCCGGCGGCGTCCAGGGATTAGAGTTCGCTTCGATCACACCAGCAACGTCTTTTCTAAACTCGCCATCCAGCACAACGTCCAAATTGCGGCTTTGAGCTTCAGCAAGAATCTCCACGATCGGTCGTCCACTCCGCGACAACGTCTCTGGAACGCTGACCCCCTTTGGTTCGCCCACCCGATTTAGATCGCGAGTCAATTTAGCGTCACTCATGTCCGCAAGCATCTTTGTACAGTATGTGCACGCGGTCAACACTTCGCGCTTGGTCTATCCCTAACCTGCAATCAAATCCGAAGTAACCGCCCCGCGATCATCTCCCGCTCCCGCGCGTTCCGCGTCATCTCCAGCGCCACCTCGAGCTCCCTCCGCGCCTCCTCGCTCCGCCCCAACCGCAACAGCAAATCCGCCCTCACACTCCGCACCAGATGATTCGCCTCGAGCCCCGCCCCATCCAGTGCCTCAAGGCCCGCTTCCGCCCCCCGCGCCATCCCCACCGCCACCGCGCGATTCAGCAACACCGCCGGCCACGGCGTCCGCTCCACCATCCAGTCATACAGCTCGACAATCCGCGCCCAATCCGTCTCAACCCCCGCCATATGGCACGCCACAATCCCCGCCTGCAGGGCATAGTAGCCGCGCTCCCCGCCACGCCGCTTCACTTCCTCGAGCAGCAACATCCCCCGCCCCACCTGCTTCTCATCCCACAAGCGACGATCCTGATCCCGCAGCAACACCGCCTCTCCCCCGGGCCCTGTGCGAGCCGCGCGCCGCGCATCATTGAGTTCCATCAGCGCCACCAGCGCCATCACCTCCACCCGCTCTGGCAACATCTCCCACAGCAGCTTCCCCAGTCGTAGCGCCTCTTCACACAGCTCCGCCCGCATCCACTCCTCTCCCTCTGTCGCCGTATAGCCTTCGTTAAAGATCAGGTACACGACGGCCAGCACCGCGCCCACCCGCCGCTCCAACTCTTCGCCCCGCGGTGTTTCATAAGCAACATCCGCCTCGCTGAGTAACTTCTTCGCCCGAAAGATCCGCTGCCCCATCGTCTTCTCTGGCACGCCAAACGCCCGCGCGATCTCCCCCGTGCTCAGCCCTCCCACCAGCCGCAGCGTCAGCGCCACCTGCCCCTCGGCCGGCAACACTGGATGACATGCCGTAAACATCAGCCGCAACACATCATCCGCGATCACCTGATCCAGCGCCACGGCAAACGCTTGCGCCACCTCCTCCTGCCGCTGCTCCAGCTCACGCGCGATCTCCTCATGCTTGCGCCCGGCCATCTGCTGGTGTCGCATGCGATCAATCGCGCGTCGTTTGGCAGCCGTCATCAACCACGGCCCTGGCTGCGCGGGAATGCCATCGACGGGCCACCGCTCGAGCGCCGCCACCATCGCGTCCTGCGCCAGCTCCTCGGCCAGCCCCACATCCTTCGTCACTCTGGCGATCGCCGCGATCAGCCGCGTGGATTCGTGCTTCCACACGGCCTCGATCGCGCGCGGCGTCTCGCTCACTCCGGCTCCACTTCCGGCGCCGGCCGGTAGAACACCTCGCGCATCTCAAGCACCGCATTGCGCGCCACCGGAAACTGCTTCACCCACCCCAACGCCTCTTCATAGCTCGCCGTCTCGAGCATCATCAACCCGCCGATAAACTCCTTCGCCTCGATGTAAGGCCCATCTGTGATCAGCAACTCCGCGCCCTCCCGCGGCCTCAGGGTAATCGTCTTCGGGCTCAGCCCGCAGGCAAACTTCTTCACGCCCTTGGCGGCCAACTCCCGGTTGAGCGCGTGCAGCTTTTGCACCTGCTCCTCCGTCTCCGTCGACGGGTCGTAATCATTGGGCAGATAAACCGAAATCATGTAGTGCGGCATTTTTTCATTCCTGGCATTGAGATGGTTCAGGGCTTGGCACCCCGCATATTCACTAGGACGAACGAGCTCCACCAATTTCGACAATTGACATATATCCGTTACGGATATATTCTCAACTCATGGCGCAACCGCCGCTCACGCCCGCCGTTTTCCACATCCTGCTCGCCCTTGCTGCCGGCGAACGCCACGGCTACGGCATCATGAAGCAGGTCGACGCCGATTCCGGCGGTCAGGTCACGATGGGCCCCGGCACGCTCTACGGTTCGCTCAAGCGCATGATCGATGCCGGCCTCATCCGCGAGAGCACCCCTCGCATCGATGCTTCTCTCGACGACGAACGCCGCATCTACTACAAGCTCACCGCCCCAGGTCAAGCCGCTCTCAACGCTGAGCTCGACCGCTATCGCAAAGCGGTCTCCGTCGCTGCGGGAAGGCTCGCCCATGCCAACTAACTCCACCCTCCGCCGCTACCGCGCCCTCTACGCGCTGCTGCTCCATCTGTACCCCAAACCATTCCGTACAAGGTTCGGCGCAAGCATGCGCCAGACCTTCACCGATCTCTGCCGCGAATGCCTCGCCACCAATCGCCCCCTCCTGCCCTACGCCGCAGCGCTGTGCGGCGAAACCACCCTCCAAATCCTCAAGGAGCACTGGCTACAAATGGAACCCCTCACCCACACCCTCCGCCGCTCGGCCCTGATTGCGCTTGGCATGCTCATGGTGCCCCTCATCGCCTCCCGCATCGTCGAGGGGTGGAACTGGCCCCCCGCGGCTTTCCTGTTCACCTGGACGCTATTCTTCCTCACCGTTCTCGCATATTCGCTGATCTCCCGCCGGGTCAACGCCTGGGCTTACAAGCTCGCGGTGGGCCTCGCGCTGGCGGGCGGCTTCGTCCTCGGCTGGTCCACGATGGTGCACGCCTCCGAAACCGACAACCCGCTCAATCTGATCTACTTCGGCGTCCTTGCCATCGGCGCCCTCGGCGCGGCATTCGCACGGCTCAAACCCCGCGGCCTGTCGGTATCACTTTTCACCATGTCGGGCGCCCTCATCCTTGCCTGGTTCATCACGCAAGTCCTCAACACCGACACCCCCGGCGGCCCCTTCTGGAACATCGCCGTCGCCCACGGCGGCATGATCGCCCTCTTCGCTACCTGCGGCCTGCTGTTCCGCCGCGCAGCAACGCTTGCCGATACCCGCCGCTAACCCCGTTCACAAAAATTTTAAAGGCGCCAAGTGATTGATTCACCAGCGCCTTATCCGTCTCAACGATAAATCCTCTTCAGCCCGCCTGCTAGCTTCGTCGCATGACAAGCTTACTCTCAACTCTCAAATTAGGGCTCGATGTGATACGTCAGCTCGCCCGCCTCTATCGCGGTCTTCAGCGAGTTCTGCCGCGGTGGCAACGGGCAGGTCGCGAATGGTGTGAACGCGCACGGCGGGTTATACGCCTTGTTGAAATCAAACGTAACGGTGTTGTCCTTACGCCACTCACCATACAGGAAGCGGCCCGCCGGATAGGTCGCCTTGTTGCTCGTGCGATCTCTGAAGATCAGCCACAACTGTCCTTCCCCGGCCTTCAATACCTGCGCCTTGTGCGTCGCGCCATTCAGGGCAAACTCGATCTCCCCCGGGCTCTCGTGCTCTTCTACAACTCCATCAATCACAGTCGCTACGCGCAGCTTCTTCGGCTCGGCATACGGAATCAGCTTTCCGTTCACCTTGTACTCCGGCTTCACGGCAAACCAGCTGCGGTGGGTAAATTCCTTACGGTACTTGCTCGACTTGTCACGCAGTCTCACCCCGATCTTGCCGCCGCGATCAATGATCGTCATCGTCAGATCCCCAACCGTCAGCGCGTCCGGCGTCCGGTCCTTGTAGTCATCAACCAGCGTCCCGCTCTGAAACGGCTTCCCGTTCACCTGCACCTGGGTTCCCGCCGCCGCCTCGAACTTCACCGTCTTGCCGTCAAAGTGGAACACACCCAGCTTCGCCGGAGCCTTGCCCGCCGGCAGGACAAAGCCGCTTGATGCGTCACTGCCCACCGTCGTCGCCCCGGGCTTCAGCCAGTGCAGACCCGCCACGGTCAACCACCCCGTGTCACTCTTCAGCGTTGTCTCGATCTTCGTCCGGTACTCCTGGATCGATTTCACATACGCCGGGTCCACTGTTCCCGCCGCCATCAGGCCTGTTGCCATAATCACCGCATATCTGATCGACATTGATACGATCTACTTTCGCACTTCTTGAGATGTAGAATCAACCCTATGCGATTCGCCATTTTCGCTCTGGCCGCCACCGCCCTCGCGCAGGATTTCTCCGGCATCCAGGTCGAACGCGTCTCCTACGGCCACGGCTATACCGATTCGCCGCTCTGGTCGAAGGCCTCCAATTCGCTGCTGTTCTGCGACGTCCCCGCCGGCAAGATCCTCGCGTTCATCCCGGGGCAGGGAGTCGCCAAATACCGCGAAAACATGGAGGGCCCCTCCGCCATCGCCTACGATCACGAAGGCCGCCTCCTCGTCGCCCAAACCAAAGCCCGCCGCATCATCCGCCTCTACCCCGGTGACCCCACCAAATTCGACATCGTCGCCGAGCGCTTCGAAGGCAAACGCCTCAACGCTCCCAACGATCTCACCGTGCGCAAAGACGGCCACCTTTTCTTCACCGACCCCGCCTTCGGCGCCCAGGCCGATCGCCGCGAGCTCGATTTCAATGGTGTCTTCCACGTCACGCCCAAAGGCGAGATCTCCCTGCTCGCCAAACTCAAGGGCCGGCCCAACGGCATCACGCTCTCGCCCAACGGTCGCATCCTCTACGTCTCGAGCGCCGACGAGCGCCGCGTCTACGCCTGGGATATCGACGGCAAAGGCCTCGCCACCAACGAGCGCGTCTTCTTCGATCAGGTCAAAGGCCCCGCCGCCGGCCTGCGCGTCGACGAAAAAGGCAACGTCTACATCGCCGCCGCTGGCATCCACATCGTCTCCCCGCAGGGCAAAGAGCTCTATCACATGCCCATGGGCGATCGTCCGTCGAGCATCGCCTTTGGCGACGAAGACCGCATGACGCTCTACATCACCGCAAAAACCGCCGTCTATCGAGCTAGGATGAAAGTTAAGGGAGTCGTCACCGAATAGCTGTCCAACACGACGTCCGGCGTTATCCCGCCAAGCCGATCCTTGGCGTGGGCGCGCTGATATTTGATGGCGATCGCGTCCTGCTCATCCAGCGCGGCAAAGAGCCGCTCAAAGGCTGGTGGAGCCTCCCCGGTGGCGCCGTCGAAACCGGCGAACGCGTCGAAGCCGCCCTCCAGCGCGAAGTCCTCGAAGAAACGGGTCTCGAGGTCCGCATCATTCGCTTCGGCGAATTGTTCGAGCGCATCATGCCCGATTCTGAAGGCAACACGGAATACCACTACGTGCTGCTTGATTACATTTGCGAAGTTACCGGCGGTAACATGCGCGCGGGAGATGATTCCGCCGCCGTCCGCTGGTTCACCCCGGAAGAATTGAATACCGTGCCCATTACCTCGGGCACCCTGGAAGTCATTGAACGATGCCGAACTGGAGCGAAGAACTTTTAGAGTACGAATCCCTGCGCGCCCTGCTGGGCCGCTTTGTTTCGTCTCCGGCCGGCCATCATGAGCTGGCCGCCATGGCCCCCTCTACCGACCGCGCCGCCCTTGAGGCCTCCCTCGCCGAGCTCGACGAGGCCCTCACCTTTCTCACCGAAGGCGACGCCGAAGACAGCGGCCTGCCGCGCCTGCGCTTTACCGATCTCGAAGACGTCAGCGAAGCCACGGCTCGCGTCCGCATCGAGGGCGCTGTGCTCGATGGTCTTGAGATCCTCGCCGTCCGCGCCTGGCTCATGCGCGCCACCGATTTTCGCCAGGGCCTCGCCGATTCGCCCCATCGCTTTCCGCTGCTCTGGGCCAAGGCCGATCAGATTGCCGACTTCCGCCCGCTGCTGCGCGCCCTCGATGGCAAGATCCGCCCCGATGGCTCGCTCGAAGATGACGCGAGCGTCGCCCTCAAGCGCCTGCGTCAGGAGCTCGCCCGCCAGAAGGATTCCATCCGCCAGTCGCTCGAGCGCTTCATGCGGTCGCACCGTGACGATGGCGTCATGCAGGACGACTACGTCACCATGCGTGGCGACCGCTTTGTCGTCCCGGTAGCCACCAATTTCAAGGGCCGCGTGCAGGGCGTTGTCCATGGCACCAGCGGCTCGGGCCAGACCAGCTTTGTCGAGCCGCTCGAGACCATCCAGCTCAACAACGAGCTCGTCCGCCTCGCCGAAGAGGAGCTGCGCGAGTGCCACCGCATCCTGCGCGAGCTCACCGCCAAAATGCGCGAGCAACACGCCGAGATCGCCCTTGCCGTGCGCATCATGGGCGCGCTCGAGTTCGTCTTTGCCAAGGCCCGCTTTGGCGTCGAGTTCCGCTGCGTCATCCCCGCGTTCTCACCCGATCAAAGCCGCAAGCTCCACCTCGATCAGGCCCGCCATCCGCTGCTCACCGACGTGCTGCGCCGACAGCGCAAGGCCGCTGTGCCGCTCACGCTCACCATGGACGAGCAGAAGCGCACGCTGCTCATCTCGGGCCCCAACACCGGCGGCAAGACCGTCGCCATGAAGACCGTCGGTCTGCTTGCCCTCATGGCCCAGAGCGCCATGCCTGTGCCGGCGCGCGAGGCCACGCTGCCCATCTTCGATCAGATCCTCGCCGACATCGGCGACAGCCAGTCGATCGAGACCAGTCTTTCGAGCTTCAGCTCGCATATGCGCCACGTCGCCGACCTGCTCGATCAGGCCACGCCCGATTCGCTTGTCATCCTCGACGAAATCGGCCGCTCCACCGACCCTGAAGAAGGTGGCGCCCTCGGCGTGGCCATCGTCGATCGCTTCCACCGTGACGGCTGCTTTACGCTCGCCTCCACCCACTTGATCGCTCTCAAGATCTACGGCGTCAATCATGACGGCGTGCTCAGCGCCTCGATGGGCTTTGATGACGCCACGCTGTTGCCCACCTTTGAGCTGCGCGTCGGCGCCCCCGGCAAGTCGGCCGGCCTGGATACCGCCGCCCGCTTTGGCATCTTGCCCGAGGTCATCGAGCAGGCCCGCTCCTCGATGTCCACCCGCGATCAGGACATTGCCCGCTTTCTCAACGAGCTCCACCAGAAGCTCGAGAATGCCCGCGCGCTTGAGCTCGATCTCCAGCAGAAGCTCGCCGCCGTCAACTCGCGCGAGCGCGATCTTGAGGCCACGTTTGAAAAGCGCGAGGCCGCCCGTATCCGTGAGTTCGAGGCCAAGGCCGCGCGCTTGCTAAGCGAGTTTGAACGCAACTCTCGCGCCACCATCGACGACATCAAATCCACCGCCGAGGCGCGCAAGGCCGCCGATCAGGCCCAGCTCAAGGCTGCCCGTTTCAAGCGTGAGTTTCAGGCTGAGGTGCAGTCTGCCGTTCGCCCCGAGGGCCAACCCGCCGCGCCCACCGGGCCCAAGCTTGTCGTTGGCGCCAAGGTGCGCATCGAGAACGTCCGCGAGCCCGCCCAGGTACTGCGCATCCTCGACAATGGCCGCGTCGAAGTACAAGCCGGTTTTCTCAAGATGCAAATTGCCAAAGAGGAAATTGTTGAAGTGCTCACCGCCGCCGCGGCCACCAGGTCTCTGCCATCCAATGTCCGCTTTGAGCCCGGCCCCACCTGGGATGTCCCCACCCGCGAGATCAATGTCATTGGTCAGACTTCCGCCGAAGCCCTGGACAATGTCGACCGCTTTCTCGACAAGGCCAGCCTCGCCTCCATCGCCCGCGTGCGCATCGTGCACGGCCACGGCTATGGGGTACTAAAAAAGGCCATACAGCAGATGCTCAACAAGCATCCCCATGTGGCCCGTTTCTATGGCGCAACCCCGGCCGAAGGTGGCACTGGCGCCACCATCGCCGAGCTGCGCGCTTAACCGCAATACGCGATACAGTCGATTTCGATCTTCATCGTCGGGTTGGCAAACCGGCAGCCCACTGTCGTGCGCGCCGGCCGGTCCTTGCCGAAGAATTCGATATACGTTTCGTTCATCCGGGCAAAGTCGCGCTCATCAGCCAGATAAACGTTCACCTTCACCACTTGCTCGAGTGACGAGCCCGCGCCTTCGAGAATGCGCTTGATGTTGTTCAACGTCACGCGCGTCTCGTGCTGGATGTCGCCGTAGCTCATCTCCATCGTGTCCGGATCCATGGGGATCTGGCCCGACACAAAGATGAACCCGCCAGCCTTAACGGCTGGCGAGTACGGGTTCTTCGGCGTCGGCACTCCCGGAGGAAAAAGCCGCTCAATCATCGCTCTTCTTCCGCCGCGTGCGCGTCGTCGCGCTGCTCTTCTTGGCGGCCGGTGCCTTGCGCGCCCGCGTGGCCTTCTTCGGCTTCGGCGGCGGCGGGTTCGGCTCGACGATGCTCGGCTGGCCTTCCACATACGGCTGTACTTCGTCGTACTCGCTGTAGAAGTCCTCTTCCTTCTGCACCTTCGGCGCCGGCGGCGGGAAGAACTCACGGCCGAGGTAAACCACCACGCCGCGCTCTTCTTCCTTCTTCACCGACACCACACCCTTTTTCTCGGAGTAGGTCAGGAATTCATGGAAACCCGGGAATCCATACGCATGCACGTCAAAGCCCGGATGCTCCGTCGCAATCCACTGCGCCAGATCGCCCGGCTCCACGCCATCGCCCATTTCCATCTCATAGCGATGGGCTTCAAGGGCATCACGCAGCAGCGGCAGCGCTTCTTCCGGCTCCGGCAACGGCTTGGCATTGGCCCCGCCCTTGCGCTCGATCGTCAACTTGCCGCCCGAACCATGCACTTCAATCAACTCGGCCTTCTTCAGGCGGTCGATAAAGTCGCTAAAGCTCGCCGCGCCATAACCACGTTCGTGGAAGGTCGGGTCCAGCTGCATCATCGTGCTCTTGAGCAGGCCCAACTGCGCCTGCACGCCACGCCGTTCAAGCGTCTGCAAAGAACGTTCCACCAACGGCAACGCCGCGGTCACTTCCTGCACCACGCGCGGCTCATTGGAGGCCGCCGGCTGCTGGCGATTCTGGTCCTGCCGCTCGCGCCGTTCTTCACGACGACGATCACGACGCTCCCAGCGGCTTTCGCGACCCGAAGGCCGATCACCCGCCGGTCGATCACTCGCCGCGCGCTCGCTCACCGGCGCGGCTGCCACCGGCGCCGCATTCGCCGCCCGCGACAGCTTCTCGCCCGGCAGCAGATCAATGCGATCGCCCACCACGGCTTCCACCATCGGTTCCGGCTCACGTTCACGATCCCGGTCGCGATCCCGATCCCGGTCACGATCACGGTCACGTCCACGGCCACCACGGTCACGATCCCGGCCCCGCTCATAACTGCGGCCCGAACCATACTGATCCGACCGCGACATCGCGTCCGCCAGTTCCTGCTTCAGCTTTTCCAGCTGCGGACCACCCTCGCCACCATCCATCTGGGCGGCACGGTCCATCAACAGATTCTCGTAGGCCACAAACTCGTGGCAGTTCGACTGCAGAATGTTCGACGTGAAGGCTTTGCCGCCCACCACGTAGACCGTCTTGCCGTACTCTTTCAGTTTGTTGACCAGGGGGATGAAGTCGCTATCACCGCTGATGATGGCAAATGCGTTGACGTGCGTGTGCGTGAATGCCATCTCAAGCGCGTCCAGCGCAAGGTTGATATCCCCACCATTCTTGTCACCGCGCGGGCTGGGCAGTCGCTGCACCATCTGCACCGCATTCTCAGCCATTTGCCGCGCCGCGCCTTCTTGTCGGCCCCAGTTTGCATAGGCGAACTTTGCAACAAGGTCGCCACGCTCTTTCAGTGCGTCGAGACAGAGCGATACGTCAAATTCACGACGTAGCGTTGTCTTCAATCCAATTTCGATGTTGTCGTAATCGACAAACACCGCAATGTTTGTTTTGTCTTGTAGAGGCATTTAGCTCCTCTGGATTTCAAATATCGTCAGGCGGGGATGTTTACCGCTTCCCGTATGAATTTCACCACTGCTTCCAGTGAAGTTCCCGGTTGGAAAACCGCCGCCACTCCCAACTGCTTGAGGCGTTGGGCATCATCATCAGGGATGATCCCTCCCACCACCACGAGCACGTCTGACATTTCCCGCTCCCGCAAAAGACTGAGCACCTTGGGCACAATTGCCATATGGGCTCCGGACAGGATCGATAAACCAATCACCTGGACGTCTTCGTCCAAAGCAGCGTTTACGATCATTTCCGGGGTCTGCCGCAAACCGGTATAGATCACTTCCATGCCGGCATCGCGAAGCGCTCGGGCAATTACCTTGGCCCCGCGGTCATGACCGTCGAGTCCTGGTTTTGCCACTAATACGCGTATGCGGTTCAAGTCCAGACGCCTCCCATTATAGTCTGGATTTGTGAAGTGGATTTTGGCCCTCTTTCTGGCCTTCGACCCAACCCCCTGGCCGGCATGGCAACCCATCGGTCCCTGGGGCGGCGCCGCCCGCGCCATTCGTCTCGATGCCGCCCGGCCCGATACCATGCTGGCCATCTCCATGCGTGGCACCGGCGCCTTCCGCTCCCGCGACGCCGCGCGGTCATGGACCCATCTCACCAACTTCCCCGAGCTCCCCAACACCAGGCTCGATGCCGCCTGGATCCTGCCCGGCAAGTGGCTCATCGGCGCGGCCCCCGGTGGTCTCTATGCTTCCACCAACGAGGGCGACTCATGGCAGGTCGTCCCGGGCACCGAAAAGCTCAGCGTCTATGCCATCACCTCCTGGCAGCGCGACCCGCGCGTCGTCGCCATCGGCACCAATCAGGGCGTCTGGATGTCCAATGATGCCGCGGCCACCTGGCGTCGCATCAGCCCCAAAACGATCGATGACCTTACCGCCATAGTCTCGGTCGCCTTCCATCCCGCCCGCGCCGGCACACTCTACGCCGGCACACCCCATCTGCCCTGGAAGACCACCAACGCCGGCGCCACCTGGACCAAAGCCCACTCCGGCATGTACGACGATTCCGACATCTTCTCGATCGTGCTCGATTCCACCCAGGAAGGCCGCATGTTCGCCAGCGCCTGCAGCGGCATTTACTGCTCCACCAACGGTGGCGTGGCATGGCGGCGCGTGCAGGGCATCCCGGGCAACAATCGCCGCACCTACGTCGTCGCGCAAAGCCCCCATCACCCGCGCCTGCTCTTTGCCGGCACCAGCGCCGGCATGTGGAAGTCTGAAGACACCGGCAATACCTGGAAGAAACTCAACGAGATGGTCGCCACCAGCATCGCGTTCCATCCCACCAGCAAGCAATCGTTTTATATCTCCACCGAGCGCCACGGCCTGCTGCGCACCGATGACGATGGGGTTACTTTCACGCCTCGCAATGAAGGCTTCGCCAGCCGCAGCATCGAGGCGCTCGAGTCCGACGGCGCCAACCTGAAGGCCATCTCTCGTTATGACGGCAGTTTCAGCCGCACCCAAGCGGCCAACTCGTGGCAGCCGGTGGCATATGCCGAACCTACGCCTTCACCGCGCTCAAGCGACTGGTATCAGACCGTCACCGACCCCTTCAATCCCGCTCTCCTCCTGCGCGCCTCAGCTAACGGGATTACGAAATCAATAGACGGCGGCGCCACCTGGCGCAACGTCAAGAATGACTGGGTTAAAGCAATTGCATTTCACCCGAAACGAAAAGGCCTTTGTTTCGCTCTTAAGCAGCAGCGGGTCTTCTGGTCGCCCGATGCCGGTGAGAACTGGTATTGGCTGCCTGCGCAGGAGGACACTTTTCTGGTTTTCGAAAAGCTACACATCTCAGCGGCTGAACCCGATAAGCTCTACGCGGTATCTCCGAGCCGGGGCGTATATATGCAGAGCATCGCAAATATCCGTTAAACTATTTTTAGTCGGTGTAGTCTCAGAAACCTATGAAAATAAAAAACTCCCTTATTGCTCTCTTGCTGGCAAGCATGACCTTGCCCGCACAGACAACTAAGCCCAAAAGCACGAGTGGGGGCGACCTCTTCGAAATCAATCTCTTTGGCGGTGGTGCATTCTTTAAGCGCCAGCAGCAGTTCCCGCATCAGGACCAGTCCAACGGCGGTGTCGTCGGCTTCCGCGTCACCCACAATTTCTGGAACCACGTCAGCCTTGAAGGCACGGGTATGGTCCAGGGTGTTGCCAACACCATCTACCGCATTCCGGGTACAGACCAGAACTATACGTTCGGCACCCGTCAGCGCCAGTTCATGGTCAATCCCGTGTTCCACTTCACGGGCCGCGAAGCTCGCGTGCGTCCCTTCGTGACGTTCGGCTTCGGTATGGATTACTTCGGTGTTACCGATGCCGCTCGCTCCCAGGTGGGCAACGGCGTCAACACGCCCTTCCAGCAGCTCATCAGGCTCGAATCCCAGTGGCGCCTTGCCGGCAACTACGGCACCGGCGTCAAGGCCAAGATCACCGATCGCATCGGTCTTCGCTTTGACGTTCGCGGCTTCCTCACCAGCCACCCGGACTTCAACGTCCCCGGCGCTGGCCCGGTCAACGGCATCCGCCACACCAAGGAAACTCCGCTTGCCTCCGTGCAGACCACTGGCGGTGTGACGTTCTACCTCGGCGAGATCAACAACGGCCCGGTTTGCGAATTCCGCGTCGGCTCGATCGAGCCCACCACCAAGACCATCTGGGTGGGTGAAGGCGCCAGCTACAACCTCGGCGTCACCAACAACTGCCTCGGCGTTACCCCCAAGTACGCCTGGACCGTTGCTGGCAACCCCGTCCAGGGCGATTCGATGGTGGCTTTGAGCAAGCTGCCCGTCGGCGAACACCCGGTCAAGGCTGTTGTCTCGGCCGACACCACCAAGGTCACCGATCGCAAGACCCGCAACTTCCTCAAGAAGTTCCCGATCCCCTCGACCGAGCGCACCGCTTCGATCATCGTCAAGCAGCCCAAGCTCGAGCTCGTCAGTGTGACCGTCGATCCTTCGACGATCAACTACAACGGCAGCTCGCGCGTTACCTCGACGCTCCGCTATGACGGCCCCGCCGCTGGCGAAGATGTCACGCTCACCTACACCGCCGACAATGGCAAGCTCGCTCCCGCCGGTTCTTCGGCTGGCGTCTCCGTTTCGGGCGATGGCCGCACGCTCACCCACAAGTTCCACGTGAGCCCCGGCAACACCACGAGCTCCGTCATCCTCTCCACCGATGGCATGAACCTCACCCCCGGTGGCCCCGCGGCGACCATCAACCTCACCGCCAAGGCTGGCGACCAGACCAAGACCGCTTCGGTCAGCGTGACGGCTCCCCCGGCTCCCCCGGTGCAGGCGCCGCCCCCGCCGCGTCCGCAGCCCATGCAGCTTGATGACGTTGTCTTCGCCAAGGGCAAGGCTCGCGTCAACAACTGCGGCAAGCGCATCCTCGACCAGGCCTTCGAACGCGCCGCCTCGCAGGGCGATTTTGACATCCTGCTCGTCGGTCACTTCGATGCCGTCGAAAAGAACGTCAAGGTCCGCGACATCAAGGCCAAGAAGACCCGCACCCTCGATGAAGAGCGCGTCCTGCAGGTTGCCGCCGTCCTCAGCGGTGGTACCGAACCCTGCAAGCGCCTCGACCGCAGCCGCATCAAGGTCGCCTACGTCGGAGCCGAACAGCTCTCGCCGTTCAAGACCTCGCTCTGCGAAGCCACCGTCAAGGAACTCGCCGGCAGCAAGATCAACGCCAAGGATGGCAATGCCAAGAACCGCCGCGTTGAAATCTGGCTCGTCCCGAAGAGCGGCCCGATGCCCAACGGTATCGCCGGTATTCAGGATGCCCCTGTCAGCGAAATTCAATCCAAGGGCTGCCCCAAGTAATCTGTAAGGCTAGTCATGAGTGAAGCCTTCCACGAACCCCGTCTCGCCCTCAACCGGATTTACACCAAAACCGGTGACAAAGGCGAAACGGGTCTCGTGGGGGGACAGCGAGTCGCAAAAGACGCGCAACGGATTGAAGTATTTGGAACCGTGGACGAGCTCAACGCTTTCGTTGGGCTCGTTCGCATTTCTGCCCGTGAAAATGGGCTCAACGAGTTTGAACTGATCCTCGAGCGCATCCAGCATGAGCTCTTCAATCTCGGCAGCGTGCTCGCCACCCTGCCTGAGGATCTCCACCCCAACCAGCCTCGCGTCACCAAAGAGACAATCGACCAGCTCGAGCGCGAGATCGACCACTACAACGCCTCCCTACCCGCCCTCCGCAGCTTTGTTCTCCCCGGTGGCTCCCGCATCTCGGGTGAACTCCACGTCTGCCGCACCGTCTGCCGCCGCGCCGAACGCGCGCTCGTCACCCTTAGCCATAGCGAAGAAGTGCCCCTCGAGGCGCTGCTCTACCTCAACCGTCTCAGTGACGCGATGTTTGTCTGGAGCCGCTGGGTCAATCAGGCTCTCAAGGTGGAAGAAGCGCTCTGGCAGCCCAACAAGGGCGCCCGTTAACCCGCGTCTTCGCGGATTGCCACGCGGAACGCGTGCATCTTCATAAACAGCTCCTGGGCATGATCCCGGCTGATCCCCAGCAGGTGAAACACCGGCTTGCGCTTCTCAAAGATCAGCTTGAGCTCCATGTACTTGTTGCCATCCCGCACGTTGGCGTCGTCGAACGAATCGAGCAAAAACTCCACCTTCGCCCCACCGCTCGCAAAGATCAACCGCGTATCCGTGAGCAGCAAATAGCCCACCGCCTTTGATCTCACCCCTGGCACATCATCCGCCGCCACCGCCGGAATCGCATACACCAGCGGCACATTCTCGAGCGCCTTCAGGATCTCCGGATGATCCTTCTCCGGCACCTCATAAATCGACCGGTAAAACGGCATGCGATCCGCGAACGCATGCCTGAAATTGGCAATCGTTGCCCGGATCGCATTCAATGACCAATACAGTCCCACCAGTAGACCCACCCCCACCAGCGCCAGGCTGACAAAGAGCGCGGGGCGGTACTCGACCCACACGGTAATGGGGTCGAGACCAAGGTAGCGGAGCAGATCTACCCAGTCGGGATAACCGTTCATTTCTTCTTGCGAGCAACCAGTTTAACGCGGCGCGGCTTGAGCGCCGCCACCTGCGAGAACGCCGCGTCGATAAACTCGGCAAGTTCCTTGGCATGCTGCTTGGACGAACCCGTGGCCGTCGAGGCCGCCTCGGGCCGGCCCGCGTAGTTCACCGCGCGACGGCTCGGCGCGAGGATGTAGTTAATCGGTTCCTGCACAAAGCGCCACGCGCCCATGTTGCGCGGCTCTTCCTGCACCCAGATCACTTCCGCCGACGACGAATACCGCTGCAGCATGTCGCTCAGCAGATCCGTCGGGAACGGATACAGCTGCTCAAGCCGCACAATCGCCACATTGTCGGCGCCGCGTTCTTCGCGCGCCTTCACCAGGTCAAAGTACACCTTGCCCGAGCACAGCAGCACGCGCGTAATCTTCGCGCCCGCATCGGTGTTCGAGTCGCCAATCACTTCGCGGAAGGCGCCCTGGGTAAACTCTTCCACCGGGCTCGCCGCCTGCGGATTGCGCAGGTTGGCCTTCGGCGTGAACACGATCAGCGGCTTGCGCAGCCCGCGCCGATCCTCACCGCCCAGCATCTGCCGGCGCAGCATATGGAAGTAGTTCGCCGACGTCGTGCAGTTGGCCACAATCATGTTCTCTTCAGCGCAAAGCTGCAGGAACCGCTCCAGGCGCGCGGAGGAGTGCTCCGGCCCCTGGCCTTCATAGCCATGCGGCAACAGCAGCACCAGCCCCGACGGCTGGCCCCACTTCGCTTCGGCCGCCGCGATGAACTGGTCAATCATGATCTGCGCCCCGTTGGCAAAGTCGCCAAACTGCGCTTCCCACATCACCAGCGTCAGCGGGTCCGCCACGCTATAGCCAAACTCAAAGCCCATCACCGCGTATTCGCTCAGGCTCGAATCCACCACTTCAAACTTCGCCTGGTCTGGCGACAGATGCTGCAGCGGGATGTAGCCCTTGCCCGTCTCGTAATCCACCAGCTCGAGATGCCGCTGCGAGAACGTCCCGCGCGGACAATCCTGACCCGACAGGCGCACCGGCGTGCCCTCAAGCACGAGGCTGCCAAACGCCACCATTTCGGCCGTCGCCCAGTCAAGCGGCGCGCCATTCAGCACTTCGCGACGCTTGTCGAGCGTGTTCACCTTCAGCTTCGGGTGCACCGTAAAGCCTTCCGGCACCGTCAGGTAGCCGTTGATCACCCGATCGATCGTTTCCTTGTCGACGGCGGTGTTGCCGCCATTGAGCGGCTTCAGCGCGGCCGGATCGTAGGTGGTCATCTCCACCGTTTCCAGCTTCTCGGCGTTCGTCTGCGCGGCCTGATAGCCTTCGTCCATCTTCGCCGTCAGGCGCTTCTTGATCGATTCCAGCTCGGCGGCGTTCAGCACGCCTTCGCGCACCAGCCGGTCGCTGTACTGCGTCGCCACCGACGCCAGGTTCTTGATCAGCTTGTACATCAGCGGCTGCGTGTAGGACGGATCATCGCCCTCGTTGTGGCCGTGACGGCGGTAGCAGATCATGTCGATCACCACGTCGCGGTTAAACTGCTGGCGGTAGTCAAACGCAATCTGCGTCACCCGCAGACACGCTTCCGGGTCATCGCCATTCACATGGAAGATCGGCGCCTGCACCATGCGCGCGATATCCGTGCAGTAGCTCGTGCTGCGCGCTTCCTTCGGGTTGGTCGTAAACCCGATCTGGTTGTTGATCACCAGATGGATCGTGCCGCCCGTCGTGTAGCCTTCCAGCTGCGACAGGTTCAGCGTTTCCATCACCACGCCCTGGCCGGCAAACGCCGCGTCACCGTGGATCAGCACCGGGATCACGCGCTCACGCTTGGTGTCGCCCAGCCGTTCCTGCTTCGGCCGCACAATGCCTTCCACCACCGGGTTCACGGCTTCCAGATGGCTCGGGTTCGGCGCGAGGCTCACCACGATTTCCTTGCCCTTTGACGACGTGCGCACGCTCGTCGCCCCCAGGTGATACTTCACGTCGCCCGAACCCTGCGTCGAGTTCGGATCGAGCTGCCCCTCAAACTCCGAGAAGATCTGCGCCATCCGCTTGCCCACCACGTTGGCGAGCACGGTCAGACGGCCACGGTGGGCCATGCCGATCACCACTTCATGCACGTTCGTGTTGGCGCCACGCTCAAGGATCTCATCGAGAATCGCCACGGTCGATTCGCCGCCCTCCAGCGAGAATCGCTTCTGGCCCACAAATCGCGTGCCCAGGAACTGCTCAAACAGCTCGGCCTGCAACAGGCGCTCGAGAATCCGCCGCCGCGTCGCTTCATCAAGCGGCGCATGGCTCTTCGGCGGCTCCATCCGCTGCTGCAACCACGCCTTCTGCTCCGGGTACTGGATGTGCATGTATTCCACACCCACCTTGTTGCAGTAGGTCCGGCGCAGCGTCTCCAGCGTCTCGCGCAGCGTGCTCACCCCCGGCACATCACCAAGGCCCGTTGCAGCGCCCAGATTGCCGTTATTGAATTCGCGATCCAGATCCCAAATCGTCAGCCCGTAGGTCGCCGGGTCCAGCTCCGGATGATACTGCGGCTCGACACCGAGCGGATTCAGATCCGCAATCAGATGCCCGCGCACGCGATAGGCATGGATCAGTTGCAGCACGGCCGCTTCCTTGGCCGATTCCGCGCTCACCTTGCCACTCACCACGCCCGGCAGTGCCACGGCCGAACGGTCCGTCTGCCACGACACCGGCCGGTAGGGCAGCTTCAGGTCATGGAAGATGTTCTCGTAGAAGTTGTCGCCGCCATTGAGCAGCTCCTGCAACCGCGCGAGGAACATGCCGCTCTCGGCGCCCTGGATCACGCGGTGGTCATAGGTGCAGCTCATCAGCATCACCTTGCTCAGCCCCAGCGCCGAGCGCGTCTCGGGCCTCACACCCTGATACTCGGCCGGATAGTCGATCGCGCCAGTGGCGATGATCGCCCCCTGACCCGGCATCAGGCGCGGCACAGAACCCAGCGTGCCCACCGTGCCCGGATTCGTCAGCGAGATCGTCGTGCCCTGAAAGTCCGGCAGCGCCAGCTTGCCATTGCGGCCCTTCTTCACCAGCTCGTCAAAGGCGGCGAGAAACTGCGCAAAGTTCATGCTGCCAGCGTTCTTGATATTCGGCACCACCAGCGAGCGCGCGCCGTCCTTGCCGGCCACGTCGATCGCGATACCGAGGTTCACCTGTCCCTTCACCCAGCGGAACGGCTGCCCTTCGGTCTCCGCATACGCGCTGTTGATGTTCGGGAACGATTCGAGGGCCTTCGTGATCGCATACGCAATGATGTGCGTGTAGGAGATCTTGCTCTTGCCGGCCATCGTGCGGCTCTGGTTGATCAGCGTGCGGTTCTCATCGATCACCTTCACGGGGATCGACCGCTGGCTGGTCGCCGTCGGCACGGCGAGCGAGAGGTTCATGTTCTCGGCGATACGGGCGGCGGTGCCACGCAGCGGCACGAGCTGTTCGGCCGGGCCCAGTTCTTTGGGCGGAGCCGAGGCTTTGGCGATCAGATCGCTCGACGAGGTGGCGACGGCGCTTGAGGCGGCGGGTTTGTTTTCCACGGGGGGATTTTCCTTCGGGGCGGACGGAGTGGTCAGGTGGGTGCCGTTCGTGGCAGGCGCGGCCGGAGTTGCGGCGGGAGTGTCGTCAAACATCCCCTTCCACGCCGCGTCCACGGCGCTCCGATTGTTCAAGTATTCCTGGTACAGCTCTTCGGCGAGCCAGTCGTTCAGGGAAGCAGACGATGCTGAGTCAGACATGGGGATATTTATGTGCGCATGCACACGGATCTACACACGTCTGCACGCTACCTACATCATAACGGATGCCCGCCGATAGAGTTTAGGCGGATAGAATAGCCTCGTCATGCAACAAGCTCGCGACATCCTCGCCCGCCAGGGTTTTCCCGCCACCGATCCCACCCCCGCGCCCACCTCCACCAAGCGCTTCCCCGACGGCGCTCCTTGGAAAATCGAGAGCCCCTCCACCGAAGGCCCGCGCGCCCTCGCCCTCGTCATCGAAGAAGCCGCCCGCCGCAATGTCCCCGTCCACCGCATCAGCCAGGGCAGCGGCATCATGCTGCTCACCGACGACGAAATCCTCGAAATGGTCCACCTCGGCCGCGAACACTCAATCGAGGTCAACCTCTTCATCGGCCCCCGTGCCACTTTCGACACCGGCGCCCAGGTCTTCTCCCCCGCCGGCCGCACGCTCGGCCTCAGCCTCCGCGGCGCCGATCAGCTCGCCTTCGCCATGGAGGACGTCCTCCGCGCCATGCGCCTCGGCATCCGCAGCATTCTCGTCAGCGACATCGGCAATCTCAAGGTCATGGGCGAAGCCAAACGCCTCGGCGATCTCCCACCCGAGCTCATCATCAAAACCAGCGTCATGATGGCCCCCTGCAATCCCGCCTCCGCGCGCCTGCTCGAAGACCTCGGCGCCACCACGATCAACATCCCGAGCGACCTCTCCATCCCGCAAATCGCCGCCATCCGCGCCGCTATCGACGCGCCCATCGACTTCTACGTCGAGGCCCCCGACAACATCGGCGGTTTCCTGCGCTATTACGAGATCCCCGAGCTCATCCGCGTCGCCGCGCCGATCTATCTCAAGTTCGGCCTGCGCAACTC
>CAZBTA010000066.1:11182-22556 GCA_964494515.1 uncultured Bryobacter sp. | reverse complement strand
AGACGAACTGGATCGTTTTCAAGAAATACGTCGACAAACAACGCGCTCAAAGCGGCTCACCACTGAACAAATCAAGGAAAAACTGACGGGTCTCGTCTAAGGACGGGCCGAGTTTGGAGAGAGGATAACTATGGCTGCAACAACTCCGGCCGCGGCGCCTACACGCGATGAAATCGTCGATTGGGTGACACAGGCCACCAATGAAGTGTTCACGACAATGCTCGGCATGGAAGCCAGGTTTGGTGAGCATTTTGTGGAAGACCCGGGCAAGGGCCTGAGCATGGGAGTGATCGGGATTATCGGTCTGGTGGGCGATTGGACTGGCACGGCGGTAGTGAGTTGCAGTTCGCCGCTGGCATGCCGGATTGCCAACACGCTCTTTATGCAGGAATACCCGAACGTGACCGACGAGGTGCTCGATGCGGTAGCCGAGATGACGAACATGATCATCGGCAACCTGAAAAACAGCCTCGAGAACAAGCTGGGCACGATGGGGCTTTCGATTCCGGCGGTGGTATTCGGTCGCAACTTTGCGACGCGCCGCAGCGGCAAGGAGAGCTGGTACGTGATCCAGTTTGAAGTGGACGGGGAGCGTATTGACGTCCAACTCTGCCTTGCGCCGAATCAGAATGGGGTTCTGACCGGTAGCGGTATACCGCGGATCATGACGCTGGCCTAGGGGCTACCAGGGCAGCGTGTCATTCATGTGGAAGTAGCCGGCCGTCGGGCCGTCGGCGGGCAGTGTTGCCAACCGCACGGAAGTCTTGGCGCCATCGGTGACTTCCATCGGCGCGGCATCCGTGCCGAGGTCGGTCTTTACCCAACCAGGGTGAGCTGAATTGACTTTGATTGGCGTATCTTTCAGTTCGTAGGCGAGGGTCGCAGTGAACATGTTCACGGCGGCCTTTGAGCCGTTGTAGCCAAAGCTACGCCATTCGCCCAGTTGGGCGTTGGGGTCGGCATTGAGAGTCAGACTACCGAGGATGCTCGAGACGTTGACGATGCGACCGGCCGGGCTCTTGCGCAACAGCGGCAACAGCACCTGGGTGATCTCGATGAGGGCAAAGACGTTGGTTTCGAACGTCTTACGGATGAGATCAAGTGGCGCCTCGCTCGGATTGATCCCCACGTCGAGGCCGACGCCGGCGTTGTTGACCAGCGCATCCAGGTGGCCGAACTTTTCTTCGACAAATTTGGCGGCGGCGTGGAAGGTGGCCGGATCGGCCATGTCAATCCTGACAAAATGGGCAGCCGGGCCGATGGAGGCCGCGGCGGCCTCACCCTCAGCCTGTTTGCGAGCGCCGACAATCACCTGATAGCCAAGGGCGACCAGTTGACGGGCCGTCTCAAGCCCGAGACCCTTGTTGGCGCCGGTGACCAGCGCGACTTTTGTATTGCTCATATGTCGGGTAGGATGTGCGCATTTGGGGGATCGATGCGGGAGTTTTTTGCGTAGAGACTTTAGATGATGTATTCGGCACCGGAACTGGGCAGTGATCTGGCCCGGCAGATGCGAGCGATGCTCGATGAGGCCTATGAAGGCGACTTTGCGGATGAGGATTGGGAGCATGCCTGCGGCGGCATGCACTTCTGGATTGAGCAGGATGGCGAGATAGCCGCTCACGCCGCGGTAGTGATCCGTACGATCGAATTCGGCGAACAGCGCTTGCGGGCGGGATATGTGGAGGCGGTGGCGACACGAGAGCAAGACCGGGGCAAAGGGTATGGAACAGCGGTCATGCGCGCGGCGGGGGAATGGATCGAGCAGAACTGCGAGGCGGGGGTGCTTTCGACCGGAGAGGCCCCATTCTACGCGCGTTTGGGCTGGGAGATGTGGCAAGGCCCGACGTGGATGCGGCGCGAGGATGGCTCACTGGAGCGGACCGAGGATGACGACGGGGGGATTATGGTGCTGCGAACGGGGCGTTCTCCGGCTTGGAATGTGCAGGAGAGAATCGTGGCGGAAGAACGATCGGGGGATGTTTGGTGAAACTGGAGCCGGTAGTCGGAATCGAACCAACGACCATCTGATTACAAATCAGGCGCTCTACCTACTGAGCTATACCGGCCCGTGCTTTCAATTTTAGCCTAATTGATCTTTTCGGTCACCGTCAGCGGGGCGGTTAACCGGAAGGGGATCTTCGTTTCGACGTCGATCTGGGCCGCTTTGCCACGAGTGGCAAGCACGACACCCGTACCGGCGCCGGCGCCACTGGCGGCACCTACCGCGGCACCCTTGCCACCACCAGCGATCGCGCCGATGGCAGCGCCGAGCGCGGCACCGATGCCGACTTTAGCCGCGTCAGACTTCTTCGACGATTCCGCAATGCGCTCCCAGGGATCGGTCTTGATCTCGACGCGCTGGCCATCGGTGAGCTGAATGCGCGTGAGCGCGAGCGTCAGGCGAGCGGCGCCTTTGACGCGGCCACTGCGATCGACCTCAACCACACGGCCCTCGACACGAGCGCCGCGATCGGCCAGGACGATGTCGTTGATCGTGATCGGGCTCTCAAGAGTGGCCGAGAAGGTATCGCCGGCAACGTTCTTTTCGGAATTGATGGTGGAATTGAGACGAACGCTGATGCTGGTGCCGGCCGGAATGGTGACGGTCTCGGGAGTGCGCGGGGCCGGGGGCTTGGCGACGGTGTCGGGCTTGAAGATTTCGGCGCGCTTCGGTTCCTCTTTGGCCGGCGGGGGCGCGGCGGGGGTGGAATTGAAGGGCGGCAGAATGACGCCACCCGAGCTAGCGTCATTGGCGGCGGTTTGCACCGGGGCCGGCTCGGGAGAAGACTTGACGGGCTCGCCCACGCGGCTCTTCTTGACTTCAACCGGGGCGGGCTTGGGGAGCTTCATCTCGTTGCGTGCCGATTCGACCGGACGCGGGCGTACGGGCTCGAGGGTAGCAGCCACGTCCGCGGCACGACCAGACTCACTGTTTACGGGGCGTTCAACGATTTGTGCGGTTGTAGATGGCGCAGGATCGACAGCGGGACGCGAATCCGAACCTTTTGTAAGGAAAAAGGCCAGAGCACCCGCGGCGGCGGCTCCACCAACAAATGCCAACAGGATCTTTGGGTTCATGCTAATTCTCCTGACGTATCAACTTGGACCGTCGTTTCCCCTAGTCGTGTCTCGACTCCCCTCATAATAGAGGAAGATGCAGAGTTTCCCCGCCAGTTTTAATATAGGCGCAACGAAAATCTCGCCCGCCACGGTACTGGCGCCGATGGCCGGAGTGACGGACACCGTGTTCCGCCGCCTGATTCGTGATCAGGGCGGCTGTGGCCTGATCATGACCGAGTTCACCTCGAGCCACGGCGTGGTGGCGAGCATGAAGGGCAAGAAGAAGTCGAAGACCGAAAAGCGGTATCTGGCATTTGAACCCGAAGAACACCCAATAAGTTCTCAATTATTTGGCGCCGACCCGGCGGTGATGGCTGATGCGGCGCGGCATTGCGAAGACCTGGGATTCGACTTCGTCGATATCAACTTTGGGTGCCCGGTGAAGAAGGTTGTTCGTTGCAACGGCGGTTCAGGATGCCTGCGTGATCTGCCACTGATTGTGGACATTGTCAGAGCGGTGCGGTCGGCTATTAAAATTCCTCTAACAATGAAGTTCCGCTCTGGTTGGAACGATCAGGAGCTCGTGCATTTGCAGATGGGCAAGATTGCCGAGGACGAGGGTCTGGCCGCGATTGCGCTGCATCCCCGGACGCGGGAGCAGGGCTATTCGGGCAAGGCGGACTGGACGAAGATCGCGGAATTGAAGGCGTCGGTAAAGGTGCCGGTGATTGGCAACGGTGACATTGTGACGCCGGAAGACGCTGTGCGCATGATTGAGCAGACCGGATGTGACGCGGTGATGGTGGGCCGGGCGGCGAGCTACAACCCGTGGATCTTCCGCCAGATTTCGGAATACCTGGCGACGGGCACCTACTGGCAGCCAACACAGAAGGATCGCCACGAGATCATGAAGCGGTACTTCCAGATGCTCGAGGCGACGAACTGGCCGGAGGCGGTGGGCAAGATGAAACAGTTCACCAGCTACTTCACGCACGGAGTCCGCAACGGCGGACAATTGCGCGGGTCGATCTACAAGCACCACACGACGGCGGAGATCATTCGCGCGGTGGATGAGTTTTTTGAGCGGGAACAGGAATCGGAAATCGTCGCGGCATGAAGCAAGTGGAATTGATTACGGACGGGGCCTGCAGCGGCAACCCCGGCCCGGGCGGATGGGCGGCCATCCTGCGCTATGGAGCGCACAAGAAGGAAATGTGGGGCAGTGAGCCGCAGACCACCAACAACCGGATGGAGCTGCGTGCCGCCGTCGAGGGCCTGAAAATGCTTAAGGAGCGTTGTCAGGTAACGATCACGACGGATTCCGAATACGTCCGCAAGGGCATCACCGAATGGATCCACGGCTGGAAGCGCAACAGCTGGCGTACCGCCGACAAGAAACCGGTGAAGAACCAGGACCTCTGGCAGGAACTCGACACGCAGGTCAACCGGCACGACGCGACCTGGAAGTGGGTGAAAGGCCATGCCGATCACCCGGACAACAACCGCTGCGATGAGCTGGCGGTGATGGCTTCCAAGACGCAGAGCAAGTCGGATTAGCTGGCTTTACGCTCGCTCAGATATTTCATGAGCGTCGCGGCCAATCCATCAATCGCCCCGCCACCGGAGTTGTTACCACCGGTAACAAGAATCTCGGGCACGAAGCGATTGCCACTCTTGGCGAGGGCATCGACCGCGTTGACGAAGGCGGTGGCGTTGGCGCCAAAGCTCTTCACCTGGGCATCGTAAGCCTCGGCCTTGGCCAGACCAATGGCGCGCACTTCAGCACCCTTGGCCTTACCCGTCTGCTCGATGTAGAAGCTCTCGCCTTCGGCTTCGGCGCGGCGGGCCGAGGCCTGATTGGTCTTGATGTTGACGCCGACGGCGGACTTGGCCAGCTCATTCTGCATTTCGGCCGTACCGCGGGCCTGCTCCATGCGAATGCGCTGTTCCTGCGCCTGGCGCTGCTGCTCGAAGGTGGCGATCTCCTGCTTGGCGATTTCGCGCTCGGTGAGCACCTTGACGAGATCCTGGGGAAACAGCACGTCCTGGATGTAGACGCCCTTGGTCTCAACGAAGTAAATGCCCAGCAGGTGTGAGATGCGCTCAAATGCCGCCAGCTGCACCTCGCGCCGCTTCTCGATAAAGCTGATAGCGGGCATCGACTGCAACGTGTCGCGGAAGTGATTGCCGACGGCGGCCTGCAACACCTCGTCGATGAGGTTGTTGATGGTGCCGACGGTGGAGATCACGCGCGGGGCTCGCGTATCAGGCACGTGGATCTGCACCTGCAAGTCGATGCGGAAGATAAAGCCCTCGGCACTCTTGGCGGTAATCGTCTCGAGTTTGGCATCGAGATGATGCGCCGCCGAGATGCGCTCGGCCCAGTTCAGCGTGAGGATCGCCGTGGGCACGATCTCAGCCTTGTAGCAATAGGGATTGATCGGGTACTTGCCGGTGCGCAGCGGCTCCTGCCAGATGCCGCGATGGCCGGGGCGCACGAGCATGCCGTGCTTGAACTCGGCGCCGGAGGTATCCTGCGGCGGCAGGCCGACGTAGCTCTTGATCACCGCTACCTGGCCCTGCTCGATGACGAGCATGGGCACCAGTTCCACGCGGACGAGGAAGGGATTGATCGTGTAGGCGCCGTAGAGCAGCGGGTCGTGCTGCAGGCCGATGCGGCCGCCGTGATCGAGAAAGGCCTGGAAGTCCTGATAGTTGTTGTGCAACTGGTTCTTCGAGCCAAGCAGAAGCTCGATCACTTCCTGATCGGTGGACTGGGCCTGCTCAAGGGCGAGGATGTCCTCAAAGCCACCGAGGCGGCTGGAGATGTCACCACTCGGCAGCGGCGAGCCCTCGAGCGTGTGCACGATGCCGATGAGGTCGCTGCCTTCGCGGCCACGGCGGATCTCGATCACTTCAAAGTCATTGGGGCGCAGATGGAAGCTGGCCGGGCTGATGTGATCGGTCTCGCCAGCGATCTCGACGCTGACGGGCAAGCCGTAGGTGACATCGCGCGTGACGACAATGAAGGCCACCGGATGGATGGGCAGCGTGGTGCCAGGAGGCAACACAGGACGCTGCACACCTTTCTGGCCGCCATTCTGAATGAACGCGTCGAGATCGGCAAACTGGCCGAAGGACGGCTTGTAGACGGCGCTCTTGGCGCCAACCGGCAAGGGCTCACCAACCTGCGCGAGCACGACGCCAATCTGCCCGGCGGGGATCTGCACCCACGGGAAACGCTCGACGCCGTAGACCGGCCAGAGGCGGAAGCGCAGACCGGGCATCAGCAATTCGGCCTGATAGCCGGCTTCGCCCTTGAAGGCAATGAGGTTATCGTCCTCGAGCTTGCGGCTGGAGAAACGCTTGGTAACGAGGCCCACTTCACTGGGGCCAATGCGATGAATCGACAGCAGGGTAACGGCAAGGGCGACGGCAAGAGACACGCCGACTATGCCCGCCAGAATGTACATCCACATGGGGATGCGACTCCTTTCAGGAAATCAACTTTGAATTGGGATTGGGAAACAGAGAAGAGATCGTGAGCGGCGCTCTAGATCGGATTGGTGGGGTTCGACATCATGGAGCCCTCAAAGCTCACAGGATCAAGCGTAGGGCCAGTTGCCAAAAGAGTCAATAAAAATCGGAACATGAAAGGATGACAACCGAGTTACTGAGCGAGGGGCGCACGCTGGGGATTGTAGGGGCGGGCGTGATGGGCACGGCGCTGCTGAAGGGGATGATTGACCATGGCCTACTGCGCGCGGAGCAGGCATGGGGGGCGACAAAGACCGACACGAGCGCGGCGGAAGTAGCAGCGACGCTTGGCATTCGCGCCACCCGCGACTATGCGGCGCTGGTGCCGGATGCCGAGATTCTGTTGATCGCCGTCAAGCCGGGGCAGGCGGCCAAGGTGGCCGAGAAACTGGTGGCGAGCGGGCTGCGGCCGGATGCGCTGCTGATCAGCGTGCTGGCGGGCGTGTCGACCGAGAGCTTTGAGAAGTATCTCGGCACGACGAATCCGTTTGTGCGGGCGATGCCCAATACGCCGAGCCTGGTGGGCCACGGCGTGACGGTGTACTGCGGCGGCAAGCACGCGCGCGAGCAGCATCTTGAGGCGGCGCGAAGGATCTTCTCAAGCGTGGGCAAGGCGCTGGCGGTTGAGGAGCACTACTTCAACGCCATCACGGCGCTGAGTGGCTCGGGGCCGGCCTACATGTATCTGGTGATGGAGGCGCTGGCCGATGCGGGCGTGCGAGTGGGGCTGCCGCGCGACCTCGCCATGCAACTGGTGGCGCAGACGATGCTGGGCTCGGCACGGATGGTGCAGGAGACTGGCCGCCACCCGGCGGCGCTGCGCGATGACGTGACCACGCCGGCCGGGTGTACGATCGGAGGGCTGCTGATGCTCGAGGATGGCAAGATTCGCAGCGTGCTCGCGCGGGCGGTCGAAGAGGCGACGCGAATCGTCGAACAATTGGGAAAAGCAAAAAGTTGATGCGACGTGCATTCGATCGCCCGGCTTGAGCGTACTAGAGAGCAGATGGGTTCTTTGCTGGACTTCACGGAGTTGGTCAATCGTCATCAGGGCATGGTGTATTCCATCGTGCTGCGGGCGCTTGGCAATCGTGAGATGGCCGAGGACTTGACCCAGGAAGTATTTCTCAGTTTGCACGAGCATCTGGACGGGATCGAGAGCGAAGACCACGCGCGCAACTGGTTGCGCCGGGCCGCCGCCAACAAGGCGGTGGACGAGATCCGGCGGCTGAAGTATCGCCGTGGACCGGCACTCGATCAGGTGGCCGAACCGGCGGTGGACGCCGGGGAAAAGGATCCGCTGCTGCTGGCGCAATTGCGCGAGTCGGTGGCGGCGCTGCCGCCAGTGGCAAGGGTGTTGACGATTTTGCGCTTTCAGCAAGAGCTGGAACCGCGCGAGATCGCCGAGCAGTTGAACATGCCGGTAGCGACGGTGAAGAGCCGCCTGCACCGCACGATGAAGCTGCTTCGGGGGAAACTGGAGAAAAGGGCTGAAGTGAGGAAACAGTCATGATGGACGAACGCGAATTTGAGCAAAGCATGCGGGATGCCCTGCGACCGGTGGAAGCGCCGGCCGGGTTGGCGGATCGCATCATTGCGAAGGCAAACGCTCGCCGTCGGCGACCGGCGCAACTCTGGATGCGCTGGGGCGCCATCGCCGCGCTGTTGACCATCGGTACTTTCCTGGGCGTGAAGTGGTACGAAGAACGGCAGGCACAGCAAATGGCCGCCCGCAAGACCGCTGAACAATTGACCGTGGCGCTGAGTATCGCCTCGCGCAAAATTGTCAGCATCGAGCAGCGGCTGGTGGTGGAAGTGCCGCTATCCCATCGGAACAACTGACCGGGAGAGAACGAAAGTGAAGATCAAATTTTTTGCGGTATTGCTGTTTACGAGTCTGTTCGCCTTTGGCGAACAGGAACTGGACCTGAGCTTCCTCAAGGGGCTTGAAGCCAAGGCAAAGGAATCTACCTCGGTGGACCTTGGGCCGGAACAATTGCAGCTCATGATGGGTTTTTCGGGCGAAGGCTCCAAGGAATTGCAGGCGCTTGGCAAGAACCTTGAGCGAGTGCAGGTGCGGTCGTTTGAGTTCGACACGGCAGGCGCTTACAGTCTGGCGGACATGGAGAAGCTGCGTGAAAAGCTGCGGTCGTCCGATTACCTGCCATTTGTGTCGGTGAAGGAGAAGGGCGGGTTTACCGAGATCGTCATGAAGAAGGGCCCCAAGGGGATGCGCGGTTTTGTGATCCTGGTGGCCGAGCCGAAGGAAGTGACCGTTGTAAACATCTCGGGCGATCTCGATCTTGCCTCGCTCAGCAAGCTGGCCGGCAAGTTTGGGGTGCCAAATGTAGTGATGGGACCATCACAGCCCAAGGGCAGCAAGAAGGAAGACGAGTAAGCTGGAGGCATGCGCCTAAGTCTGATTCTGCTCATCATGGGGGCCGCGTGCACGCTGGCCCAGATGGAGCCCCCGGTGGGAGCAGACAGCGGCATGGCGAGCCTGACCAAGGGGCCGGATGGCGCGGTGTATCTGACGTGGATTGACACGCTGGGTGAGGCGGGTCACGCGTTGCGAGTGGCGCGACGCAAGGATGGCAAGTGGGGCGCGGCCGAAACGATAGCCCAGGGCAAGGGCTGGTTTGTGAATTGGGCGGACTTCCCTTCTCTGACGGTTGCCGCGGATGGGACGATGCTCGCGCACTGGCTGACGCGATATGGAGCAGGCGGGCGATATGGCTACGGCATTCGTGTGGCGCGGCGCGAGGCGAGCGGGTGGCGGCAAATTCATGGCATGGCGCTCGATGAGCGCGAGGATTACGCGGGGTTTCTCACCTTTGCCCGTGGCGAACGAGCCGCGATCTACCTGGCGCCACCAGCCGTTCACGAAGCGGGCCACCGCAAGACGGTGCACTTCATCGAATTTGGCGCCGATGGCAAGGTAAAGCGGGATGTCGAGGTGGATGCCGATGCCTGCTCGTGTTGCCAGACGGCGATCGGGCGGACGGCGAAGGGTTGGGTGCTTGCATATCGCGACCACGCCGCGGGCGAGATTCGCGATATTGCCATCACGCGCGAAATAGATGGTAAATGGCAGACGCCCGTGCCGGTGCATGAGGACGGCTGGAAGATCAACGGCTGCCCGACCGACGGCCCAACGATGGTGACCGCGGGCAATCGCGTCGCTGTTACGTGGCTTACGAGGGCCCAGGACCAGCCGCGCATCCAACTGGCGATCTCAAGCAACAGTGGCGCGAGCTTTGGCGCGCCAGTGCGCATCGATGATGGCAAAGGGTTTGGCCGCCCAGGTATCGAGATGTTGCCGGACGGGCGATTGGCCGTGGTGTGGCTCGAACGCAATAGCGATGAGAAGGTGGGGATCCGGCTGCGACTCATCGACCGTGATGGCAAGCCGGGGGCCTCACGACAGGTGGCCGAAGCACCGCTGGGGCGAGGTGCGGGGTTTCCGCGGCTGGTGCATGACGGCGGGCAGTTGCTCGTGATCTGGCGGGATGGGAAGGTGCGCTCAGCCCTGGTCGAAATCGACGCGATCCGTTCCGAGGCTGGTGCGCAGGGCGTTCAGAATGCTCAGGACGTCAATCGCCTCCTGCAATAGCGCGCCGTAAAGCGGCGGCAGCCAACCCATAGCCGCAAACGCCATGCCGATGGTCGACAGGCCCAGTCCGCCGAGGGTGGATTCGAGCGCGATGCGCCGCAGGCGAATGCCCAGATGCAGCAGCTCATCAATCTTGGCGAGGCTTGGCTCGAGCACAACAGCGCTCGCGGCAGAGGCGGTAACGTTGCTCACATTGCCAAAGGAAACGCCAACGGTTGCGGCCGCGAGGGCCGGCCCGTCATTGATGCCATCGCCAACGTAAAGCGTGGGGCCCTTCTGATTGGCGTCGCGAATAAACGCGAGCTTTTGTTCAGGCGACTGCGCGGCGAGAACCTCACGGATGCCGACTTGGGCGGCCAACTGCTCGGCGGCCGCGGGTTGATCTCCGGTGAGCAGGACGGTGCGAGTGCCGCCATGGCGCGGGGCGAGGTGGTCGAGAAACAGGCGAGTATCCTGACGTGGCGCGTCAAAGAAGTGGAACGCCGCCATCCATTTCCCGTCGCGCAACAACAGACATTCGAGGTGCCCCGGCGGTAGCGCGGGCAACTCACCGGTGAACTGCTTGCGGCCGATGACGCTGTAGCTCACCCCCGCCAGTATCGCGGTAAGGCCCTGGCCGGCGCTTTCGACCACCTGATCGGCATCGGCCAGCACGAGCTTCTTCTGGCGCGCGGCCTCGAGCAGGGGCGTGGCCAGCGGATGACGTGAATAACGCTCAAGACTGGCGATGGCGGCAAGGGCTTCATCCGCCTGGACGCCCGGCGCAGGTAGAACGGCTACGAGTTGTGGCTTGCCACGCGTGAGCGTCCCGGTCTTGTCAAAGATGAACGTGCGGATGCGCGGCATCTCTTCGAGAATGGCCGGATCCTTGATGATGATGCCCGCACGAGCCGCCCGCGAGATCGACCCGATCAACGCGACCGGAATCGAGATGAGCAGCGGGCATGGGGTAGCGACGACGATCACGGCAAGAAAGCGCTGCCAGTCATAAGCCCACCAGCCGGCGGCAGCGGCGATGATCAAAGCCAGCGGAGAATACCAGGCGCCGAGCTGATCGGCCAGACGGCGGATACCCGGGCGCTTGAGTTCGCTGTCTTCCATGACGGCCATGATGTGCGAATAGCGCGAATCGCGAGGCAGCCGCAGCACCCGAATCTCGAG
>CAZBTA010000066.1:0-11082 GCA_964494515.1 uncultured Bryobacter sp. | reverse complement strand
AGCGCGCTGAGCGCGGAGGAGGCGCGGCGGACGGCATAGCTCTCGAGGATGTTTCCGCCCGTAATCATGACGATGATGATGAGCGCCACCAGATACTGGCCGGTGACGATGCCCGTGATGATGGAAACGGCGGCGATGAGGTCAGTGGACCAGTTGCCTTCGAGCAGCTCACCACCGATGCGGTGCAGCACCGGGATGGCGGCAACCAGCGTGATGGCGAGATAGATGAGGTCCGGGGTCACAGGGAGCTACAGTTAAGGTAATGGTCCGCAAGCTCACGCAGCGTTACGAGAGTGACGGATTGCTCCTCGATGCGATGTTATACCCTCCGCCGGGTGAATTGATAGACATTGGTGGGAGAAAGTTGCACTTGCAGCAACTCGGGCAAGAGGGGCCGGCGGTGGTGTTTGAGTCTGGGCTGGCGGCGTCGAGCCTGAGCTGGCGTCTGGTGGACAGTGAAATCGCCAGGTTTGCGCGCGTTTACCTTTACGATCGGGCGGGATTTGGCTGGTCGCCCTACAACCCGTTACCCAAGACCGCGCGCAATCTGGTGGAAGAATTGCGCCTGCTACTCGATCAGGTGGGGGCGCCGAAGCCGCGCATCCTCGTGGGGCACAGCTTTGGCGGCATGATGATGCGGATGTATGCGGGCATGTACCCGGAGGAAGTGGCGGGGGTAGTGCTGGTGGATGCGCTGCCGGCGGAGGAATGGTTCCCGATCGACAAGCGCCGGGCCTATATCCTGCGGCGGGCCGCGATGCTCGCCGATCGGGGGGCGTGGTTGGCGCGGCATGGCGTGGTGCGGTTTGCGCTGAAGCGGCTTGAGCAGGGCAATCTGGGGCTCGCCAAAATGTTCAGCTTTCTTGCTGGTGGCCGTGGCATGAATATCGCGGGGCGCGTCACCGAGCAGGTGCAAAAGTTTCCGCCCGAGGTGCGGCGGCAGATCCGCGCGCACTGGTCACGGGCGACGTCATTCCAAACGATGACCGAATATCTGGCGGAGTTGCCGGCCTCATGCGCACAAGCGCAGGTGTGCCCCGATCTCGGCGACAAACCGCTGATCGTGTTGAGCGCCGAGCGGGGACTGAGCGGCCATCTGGGCCGGCAGGCAAAGCTCGCCAAGCTGAGCACCCGCGGTGACTTTCGCATGTTGCCGGGGACGACGCACTGGCTGATGCTCGATGCGCCGGGGGACGTGATCGAAGCCGTGCGTGACGCGATCGCGGCGTCCGATGGTCAAACGTAGCGGTTTAGTAGATTAGTATTGATGCGACTTGTAACCACGCTAGCGGTGGGCCTCGTGCTCACCGCGTCTGTTTTTGCGCAAAAGAAGACTTTGGAGATGTGGCCCGGCGCCCAGTACGACCCGGCCATCCCCTCGATCAAGAAGACGCTCGGCTATGAGGCCGGCGAACGGATTGCCCCCCACGCCCACATCATGAAGTATTTTGAGGCGCTGGCTGCGGCAAAACCGAACCAGGTGAAGCTGATGGAATACACGAAGAGCTGGGAAGGCCGCAAGCTCGTCGTGGCGGTGGTTGGCAGTGAAGCCAACATCAAGCGGCTGCCGGAAATCCAGGCCAATATGAAGAAGCTGGCCGACCCGCGCAAGACCAGCGACGCCGATGCCCAGAAGCTGATCGCCAACACGCCGGCGATCGTCATGCTGGCTTACAACGTGCACGGCAACGAAATCTCGGGCCCTGACGCGGCCATGATGACCGCCTACCATCTGCTGGCCGCCAAGAATGACAAGATGGTCGACTCGATTCTCGCCAACACGCTGGTGATGATCGACCCGACGCAGAACCCCGACGGCCGCGATCGCTTTGTCCACAACTTCGAGATCGCCGAAGGCCTTGAGCCGGTGGCGTATCCGCTGGCGGCCGAACACGCCGAACCGTGGCCCGGCGGCCGCACCAACCATTACATGTTCGACATGAACCGCGACTGGTTTGCGCTGACGCAGCCGGAGACGCGCGGTCGCATCAAGATGCTGCTCGAGTGGTATCCGATTGTGTTTGTCGATCTGCACGAGATGGGCGGCGATTCGACCTATTACTTCGCCCCTGAAGCCGTCCCCTACAATCCGCACATCGTCAAGCACCAGCGCGAAAGCCTGTACTGGTTTGGCAAGAACAACGCCAAGTGGTTTGACCAGTTTGGCTTCCGCTATTTCACGCGTGAAGTGTACGACGCGTTCTACCCCGGCTATGGCGCGAGCTGGCCGATCTACTATGGCGGCATCGCGATGACTTATGAGAACGCCAGCGCCCGCGGGTTGTTGTGGGAAAAGTCTGACGGCACGACGTTCAGCTTTGCCGAAAGCGTGCAGAAGCATTTTGTGGCCAGCCTTTCGACCTGCGAAACCTCGGCCACGCACCGCAAGGAGTTGCTCGAGAACTTCTGGAACTACCGCAAGACCGCCGTTGAAGAAGGCAAGAGCGAGACGAGCAAGGAATACGTACTGCTGCGCCAGGGCGATACCGCCGCGGCCGACAAGCTGGCCGACATCCTCGCCGCCCAGGGCATTGAAGTGCGCAAGTCGCGCGATGCCTTTAGCGTTGAAGGCACGCAGGCGCCCGCCGGATCTTATCTGATCAGCGCCGCCCAGCCGATGAAGCGCATGATCCGCACGCTGCTCGATCCGGACACGAAGATGGAGCCGGACTTCCTCAAGGAACAGGAGCGCCGCCGCAAGCTCAAGCTGCGCGACGAAATCTATGACGTCACTGGCTGGAGCCTGCCGATTCAATACAACGTCAAGCAGGTGATCTCCAAGACCGTGCTGAGCGTGCCGGGCGACCCGGTGCTGCCGGGCAAGATGCCGGCCGGCAAGGTGGAAGGCGGCAAGGCCACCGTGGCATACCTCGTGCCGTGGGGTACGCAGGCTTCCACGCGTTTTCTCGCCGAGGCGTTCCGCGCCAATCTGCGCATTCTGAGCGCGGGCAAGGCGTTCACGCAGAACGGCCGCAAGTATCCGAACGGTACGCTGATTCTGCAGGTGAAGGAGAACGCGGAATCCATCCATGAAACCGTCACCCGCATTGCCACCTCGAGCGGCGCCGACGTCGTGGCCGTCAATTCGAGCTGGGTGGACGAAGGGCCGAACTTCGGCTCGGGCAACACCGTCAACATGAAGCGCCCGAATGTCGCGGTGCTGTGGGATGCGCCGATGGGTGGCGCGAGCGTGGGCGCGACGGCTTATGTCATCGAGCGCCAATATGGCTACCCGGTGACGCGTCTTCGCACGCGCAGCATGGCGAACGTTGATCTGAGCCGGTTTAACGTGCTGATCGTTTCTGAAGCGCAGGGCAACCTCGCTGGTGAACTCGGCGCGCGCGCCATCAGCCGCATCAAGGATTGGGTGGCCGGTGGTGGCGTGATCATTGGCCTCGGCAACGGCACTGCGTTCCTGTCGAGCGGACAGGTGGGCCTGCTGCCGATCCAGCAGGAATTGCTGGCCAAGGACGGCGGTTCGGCTGGCAGCGGCCCGGTGTCTGAAGCCGGTGGCCGTCGCACCGCGACTGGCGCGGCACCGCCCCCGGCGGCCAGTGCTGGTGGTGGCGATAGCGGCCCGGTGGCGGGCAAGTTGTTCACCCGCGAAGAAGACTTCCAGCGCGCCATCCAGAGCGATCGCGAGATGCCGGATGATGTGGCCGGTGTGCTCTGCAAGGCGAAGGTCGATACCGAATCGTGGATCGGCGCCGGCTCGCAGGAATACGTGAACGCGCTGGTGAACGGCAGGGCGATTTACTCCCCGATCAAGATCGATCGTGGGGTGAACGCGGCTGTGTTCGTTGGCCCCAACGATGTATTGCAGAGCGGATACATGTGGGAAGAGAACCGCAAGCAGATTGCGTTCAAGCCGCTGGTGGCCGTGGGTCGTGAAGGCCGTGGCCTGGTGGTGGGCTTTACGACGGATCCGAACTATCGCGGGTACGTGGACGGGATGAATCTCCTGTTCATGAATGCGGTACTAAGGGGTCCTGGTGTGGCTCGCTAAGTAAATCCACATTAAAAGCCGGCAACGCCCGGGTCGATCTGGAAGGAAATCCTATGAATAGCCTTTCAGCCTTGACCCGGGCGTTGTGCGTCCTGGGAACGATTTCGGTGCTTGGATTCGCAGCCACCAAAGAAGTGGATCTAAAGCGCGACATACGTACAGCAGACACGGTGGTGACCGGCGAGGTGGAGCGGACGCGCAGCTTCTACGGGACCGATGGCGAGATCTACACCGAAGTCACCCTCAAGGTGACCGGTGTGCTCAAGCAGCAGCAAGAAACGCCAGCGACGATTACCTTCACCGTGCCCGGAGGCGAGGTGGGAGATGTTGGCGTGCTGTTTACGCAAACGCCACAGTTTGTGGCGAACGAACCGGTGCTGCTGTTCCTCAAGCCCGATGAGCAGGGCGTGGTGCAGGCGGCGGCCAAGTATGAGCTGAACGCGGCGCTGGTGGCGGATCTCAACATCCAGCCGGTGGAACTCTTGCAGCGCATCCATGATGAACTGCTCGAGATCGGCGAGCCGGTGCGCGAGGGCGAATGGACGCGGGCGATGACGTTTGCCCGCAATGCGGCCGTCGACGTCGTCAAGCCGAATGGCGACGCCGTAAGCATCTTCAATGTTGGTGATGCCTCCTGCTACAAGCTGATGGGCCCGAAGTGGCGCATTCCGCGCGTGACCTACAGACTGGATTCGAGCCTGCCGGCGGGTTTTCCGGCCGCGATCCAGACGGCAATCAATACGTTTAACAATGTCGGGCTTTCCACAACGTTTGCCGTCAACCCGTTCAGCGCCAATGTGATCAACTACGGCTACATTGCGGCCGAAGGCGTGCTGGCGCAGACGCGCGTGCAGTATCAGCCGGCAACCTCAACGATCGTGGCATTCTCGCTGATGTTCAATCGTCGCTTTCCGTGGAGCACGGCGGGCGCCGCGGGAGCGTTTGATGTGGAAGGCATCGCGGCCCACGAGATTGGTCACGCCTTTGGTCTGGACCACCCGGCGCCGGCCATGTGCTCTGACCAAACGATGTGGTTCTCCGCTGGCCCCGGCGAGACGATCAAGCGCACGCTGGAAGTGGGCGACCGCGCGGGACTCGCGCAGTTGTATGATCCGCCCCCGCCGGCAGCCGCTCCCCCGCCTTCGGCTCCACCACCTTCAGCCCCACCTGTGAATCCGAATGCTCCGCCGCCGACGCCAACGTTTTCAGGCCTGACACTGACGGGCCAGTTGCGTACGAGCAGCCAGATCCGGCTCTCGGCAACAGGCTCCAACTTTCTGACTGATACGGTGGGTTTGCAGATGATCGTGCGTGGCGCAGGCTGCCCGACGACGACCGGATGCGTCTTCAACACCAACCAGCTACTGAACCTGACGTCGACAACGGCTGAGGCGCTCTTTGTTCCGCGTGGCGGCGGCGCGTTTACCGTGACGCTGCGCAACACGCCCTACGGCACGGTGTCGGAAAGCAGCTATCGCTTCAATGTCGCAATCGTAGTCGGCCGTTAAATCATGTGCCCAAGCTTCTCCCGCTTTACGGCGAGATAAGGCTTGGAATACTGGCTGCCCTCGCTGACCACCGGCACCCTCTCCACCACCTGGATGCCGGCCTCTTCGAGGGCAGCAATTTTGTCAGGGTTGTTGGACATCAGTCGCACGGCGGGTACGCCGAGGTGGCGACAGATCGCCCCAGGCAAGCGGTAATCGCGTGAATCCACCGCAAGGCCCAGCGCTTCGTTGGCTTGCACGGTATCGGCGCCTTCGTCCTGTAGCTGGTAGGCGCGCAGCTTGTTGATGATGCCAATGCCGCGGCCTTCCTTCATCTCATAGATCACCAGCCCGCGACCTGCCTCAGCCACGGCGCGCAGCGCCATCTCAAGTTGCTCTCGACAGTCGCAACGCAAGCTATGAAAAACATCGCCAGTGAGACATTGCGAGTGAATGCGTAACAGCGGTGCGCCGCCAGACTTCAAATCGCCCATCACCACCGCGACTGCTTCTTCGCGCTTGCCCTCAACCGTCCATTCGAATCCGTGGATCTTGAACAATCCGAATTCGGTGGGGAAATCCGCTTCAGCGGCGTGAACTAGCTCCATAATGGGGGGACACTTCCATTATGGTCGAACCAGCGTTCGTTCTGCTGCTTTTCAACCTCGGAGTGGCGGCCTCTTTGGCCTCCATCCTCTCGCGCATCCCCGCGTTCCAGCGGATGTTGTTGCGGGAAGAGCGCTCGCTGACGCAGCGTCTAGAGATGGCGCTGGCCTTTGGCGGCATCTTTGGCGCGGGGGCGGCGGCGCGTGTTTACACCGGCGCCTATCAGGCGGCGGACCTCACGCTGGCCGGGGCATACCTGGCGGGACTGCTCGGTGGGTATGTCACCGGAATGGTGAGCGGCATTCTGATGAGCTTGCCAGCGATGTTTGGCAACGAGCTGCTCGCGATGCCGCTGTATGCCGGCATCGGTGTGCTCGGTGGGCTCATGCGTGATTGCGCGCCCGACACCGAGGAGATCTGGCGCTATTCGCCAGTGTTCGACATTCTGGGCCTGTGGCGCGTTCTGCGCAATCGCACGCTTTGGGCACGCTACGGTTACCGGCTGCTGATCAGCGCGGGCCTCATGCTGGCTGAAGGGTTGCGGCTCACGGGGCAGTTCATGTTTCGTCCGAAGGCGATCTTCAGCCCCGTTCCAATCGATACGGAACCACTACTACCCTGGATCAGTGCGCTTGCCGGGACATCGGTGCTCTGCGCGTTTCTGCCTCTCAAGATCTGGAACACGACACGTATGGAGAGCAAGCTCTCGCTGCAGCAACGCCTGCTCGCTGAAGCTCGTCTGGCCGCACTCACCAGCCAGATCAACCCTCACTTTCTGTTCAACACGCTTAACAGCGTTTCATCGCTCATCCGTATCGATCCCGATCGAGCGCGCGCGATGGTCTACAAGCTGGCCAACGTCATGCGGCGCGCCATGCGCAATACCGACAACTTTACCCCGCTGCGCGACGAGCTCGCCTTTATTGAGGACTACCTTGCCATTGAAATGGTGCGCTTTGGCGAGAAGCTGCGCTTTCAGCGCGACGTCACGCCCGATACCCTGGGTGTCTCGGTGCCAGCAATGGTGCTGCAGCCGTTGATTGAGAATTCGATCAAGCATGGCCTCGCCAGCAAGGTGGAGGGTGGGACGATCTGGGTGCGTGCCCGCCTGCTTGAAGAGAACCGCATGCTGCTCACTGTTGAAGATGATGGCGAGGGCATCGCCGACGAAAAGATGGAAGAGCTCTTCACCAACCCCAGCGGCATTGGCGTCGCCAACGTCAAGGAGCGCCTGGATGTGCTCTACGGAGAGCACTACCGGCTCTCGGTGGACAGTCGTCTTGGCCAGGGCACTCGTACGGAGATTGAAATCCCCACAAGCAAGATTGCTCCGACTGGCGTAGACTACAAATGATTTGACTCCTTTCGAAGCACTGCTGGAAAACTGGAAGTCCGAGCGGCTACCGGCCTCGTTGGCCAACCGCACACAGCGGGTGTATGACCTGCTGGCCGGAATTTATCCGATATCAAGCTACCTGTTCCACGAGAAGGCCCATCGACGCGCCCTGGAGCTGACGAGAATTGCCGATGGAACGCGGGTTCTCGAGATTGCCGTGGGATCGGGCGAGATGTTCTCGAAGATCGCCGCCCGCAACCCGAAAGGCCTGAACGTTGGCCTCGACCTTTCGCCGGCCATGGCCGCCACCACCCAGGCGCGGCTCAAGGCGGAACACCCTGAAGTAAACACCACCATTGAGGCCGCCGACGCCTGTGCGATGCCGTTTGCCAATGGTTGTTTTGACAACGTGATCTGCTGCTTTTTGCTCGAGCTCGTCAGTGATGACGACGCCGTGCGGACGCTGCATGAGGTACACCGCGTGCTCAAGCCGGGCGGCAAGTTCACGCTGATTTTCATTGGTCAGAATCTGGGTTGGTTCAACCAGCTCTACAAGGTGGCGGCGCGCATTGTACCGGCGTTTCTCGGCCGTCAGATTGACGCCCGGGGCCCCGAGTTGCTCGCCAACGCGGGCTTCCGCATGGAGACAACCGAGGTCAACTTCCAGCGCGGCTATCCGTCGCGCATCATCATCAGCCGCCGCGACTAGCGCGGCGCCATCCGCAGTGCGCCATCAAGGCGAATGGTCTCGCCATTGAGCATGCGGTTTTGAATGATCGCCATCGCAAGGCTGGCAAACTCCGCTGGCTCACCGAGCCGGGCAGGAAACGGAATCGTGGCCGCCAATTGCTTCATCGCCTCATCGGGCAGCCCCGCCAGCAGCGGCGTATGGAACAAGCCCGGGGCAATCGATACTACCCGGATGCCAAAGCGGGCAAACTCGCGCGCCAGCGGCAATGTCATCGCCGCCACGGCGCCCTTTGAGGCCGCATAAGCCGCCTGGCCAATCTGCCCATCAAAAGCGGCCACCGAACTGGTGAGCACGATCACCCCGCGCTCCCCATCAGGCCCTGGTTCATTCCTGGCCATCAGCGCCGCGGCCAGCCGCACCACATTGAATGTCCCCGTGACGTTGGTCCGCAGCACCTTGTCAAAGCGGGCGAGATCGAGCGGGCCATCCTTACCCAACGCGCGCTCGGCCGTGGCAATGCCCGCGCAGTGGATCAGGATATCGAGCCGCGAGCCTTCGTCAAGCGCGGCAAGTACGTCACCCTCATCACAAACATCCGTCCGGCAAAACTGGCTGAGCGCACCGAGCTCGGCGGCGAGGGCTTCACCACGCGGCTCGTTGAGGTCGGCGATGGTAACGGAACATTGCGCCGCCACCAGCGCCCGCACACAAGCCTCGCCCAGCCCCGATGCGCCACCCGTGACGAGCGCGGTTTTGCCGGCCGGCGTCATGGTCTAGTGCCCCTCGGCTTCTAGGAACCGCTCAGCTTCAATCGCGGCCTTGCAGCCGGCGCCAGAGGCCGTGATGGCCTGACGGTAAATGCGATCCTCAACGTCGCCAGCATGGAAGACGCCCGCGATATTGGTCCGCGCGCCGCCGTGGCTGATGATGTAGCCTTCTTCGTCGAGATCCAACTGGCCGACAAACGGCTTGGTGTTCGGAATGTGACCGATGGCAACAAAGAAGCCATCGACGTCTTCACGCCATGCCTCGCCGGTCTTCAGATTGCGCAAGGTCGCCGCGCACACAATGCCCTGCTCATTGGAATGGACTTCGTCCACGACGGTATCCATGATCCGCTTGATCTTGGGGTTGTTTACCACGCGATCCACCATGATCTTCGAAGCACGGTAGGAATCACGGCGGTGCACCAGCATGACGTCGGAGAATCGCGTGAGGAAGCTCGCCTCTTCAAGCGCGCTATCGCCGCCGCCGATCACCATGATCTTGAGCCCGCGGTAGAAGAACCCGTCGCAGGTCGCGCACGAGCTCACGCCCTTGCCGATCAGATTCTGCTCACCCGGAATACCGAGCCAGCGAGCGCTCGCACCCGTGGCCACGATCAGCGTCTTGGTCTCAATCCACTCACCGTCGACATTCAGGCGGAAGGGGCGCTTGGACAGGTCGGCCTCGATCACCGAGCCATAGCGGTACTCGGCGCCAAAGCGCTCGGCCTGTTTCTTCATGTTCTCGACGAGTTGGGGCCCAAGGATGCCTTCAGGAAAGCCGGGGAAGTTCTCCACCTCGGAGGTGATCGACAACTGGCCACCGGGCTCTTTGCCCATCAGCACCAGCGGATTCAGCCCCGCCCGCGCGCTATAAATCGCTGCGGTATTGCCGGCGCAGCCCGAACCAAGAATCACGACGTTATGCATGTGAGTGAGAAAAGGCCGCCGACCCCGTGGGTCCTTGCGGCTCTACAATCCAGTTTACATCCGGTCAGAGATTAGTTATGGCGGCGCCAGACCAAAACGGCAACACCGCACGCCATCAGCGCCCAGGTGGACGGCTCGGGCACCGCGGCATCGAGCAGATCGTTGCCACAGGTGGCGCCCGTAAAGTAGGGCGTAATGCTGCCATCGGCCACGCCCATCAGAAAGCGCGCCCATTCGGAGCCTTCGACGAATGTGCCACTCAGGTTGAACGTCACCGTGTATTCGGCTGTTGCGCACGCATTCGCCGTGCACTGGCCGTTGTAGAAGATCTGCGTCGTCCCGTTCTTGAGCGGAGCCACGTTTGACACCGATTCGAGCCACACGGTGCGGCCGTTGCCAAACAACGAGGTGTTGGCGCCCGCGGGCAGGAACTGATTCGAAGTCACGGTTTGAACGCCATTGCGAATGCCGTAGAGGTCGCCGCTATCAAAGACACCCGCCCCGATCTCGCGCCCATTGATTGTGCCACCGCCCCCGTGCGTTACCAGCGGAATGCCATAGCGCAACTGGCCACTCTCGCGAAAGAACAGATCCGCCGCGTGCAGCGAGGTGACAATGCCGTCGCGAAAGTCGAAATCATAAGCCGGGATCGTGGCCACTGGCCCCACCGCGGGGACCGGTCCGCCGGTATTGAACCGCAGCACTGCTTGAAACTCGCCAGTAAAGCCGCTCGCATCGCGCACCACTTCAAGCGTCACCGACTGGATCATGTAATCTTCCCGCTTGCCAACAAGGTTGGGATCCTGCCCCGTATACCAGGCGTTGTTGTTGTAAACGAGTGGTACCGCAAGGATCGCAGGAGCAAATAGCAGGCTGGCCGCGACTAGGAGTTTCATCCTAGGTAAATCATCGCAAAATTACGTAGGCGAGGTAGGCAAAAACGTAGGCCAGCACGCCCATGTAGGTGAATTGGATGATGGGCCACTTCCAACTGCCGGTTTCACGCCGCACCACGGCAATCGTCGAGATGCATTGCAGCGCGAAGGCGAAGAAAATCAGCAGCGCCACGGCCGAGGCCAGATTCAGATCCGATTGCAGTGCTTTCTGCAGCCCGGCTTCGTTCTGCTCGCCTTCGATGCCGTATATCGTACCCAGCGTGCCAACGATGACTTCGCGAGCCGCCAGTGAGCTGATGAGGCCCACGCCGATCTTCCAGTTAAACCCGAGCGGCGCAATCAGCGGTTCGATCGCTTTGCCCAACT
>CAZBTA010000065.1:0-22628 GCA_964494515.1 uncultured Bryobacter sp. | reverse complement strand
GTTGGGCGTGACGCGCCAGTCGTTCTGAACATAGCCGCCGAGGTTGAGCCAGCGGAAGTAGTAGGGGATGGAGAGATTCTCAGTCTGCACCTGTACGCCGGTGGGCACGCCGAGCAGGAAGCTCGCGAAGCGATCGCCACCGAACACGGAGCCGGCGCAATCGGGGGCGGTGCCGCCGAGCGGGTTGGTGGAGCAATTCTGCTCGGAGGTCTGCAGCCGGTCGTAGAAGAAGCGACCACCGGCGAGGGAGCCGACGCCGAGGGCGGACTGGTTGAGCTGCAGGTGGCTGGCGGCGAAGCCGAACTTCCAGGTCATCTTGCCGCGGACCCAGGAGAGGTCGTTCGAGACGGAATAGCTGTGTTCGGTGTTCTTGCCGACATCCTGCGGCTGGCTGAAGCCGAGCTGGGCGATACCGGTGCCGCTGCTCTGGCCACTGACGCCGAACAGCGGGCCTGAATCGAAGAAGCGGGGCATGCCGTAGCCGAGGAGATTTACCGATCCAGCGCCGGGGCCGCCGACGTTGAGGTACTTGCTGGTGAAGTCTTCGTTGAGCAGTTGCTCGGGGAAGTTGCGGCCAAAGCCACCGTAGACGTAGTTGGCGCGGAACTCATTGGTCATCGTCGGGGTGAGCGTTGAGGTGAGGCCAATCAGCAACTGGCGCGAGGTGTTGGCGTCGGAGATCAGGCCTTCCTGAATGACGTCGCGCTGCTGGCGATTGCCGAACTGGGGCTGGTCGGTCCAGCGGCCGGTGAGGCGGTGGTTGGCGTTGATGTTGTGGTCGATCTTGACGGTGTAGCGATCGTCCTTGTACTGGGTACGGCGGAAGAACGTGAAGTTGGCGCCGAGCAGATCACGGATGACGTTGGGGTCGGTGATGTTCGGGGCCGGATAGAGATCGCGGGCGATGCGCTGGGCGATGGGGTTGACCAGGCTTTGGCCGAGTTCGTTGACGAGAACGCGACCACGACGGGTGGGGTCAGGATCGTTGGGATTGAACAACGGGAACTGGCGGTACTGGTAGATGAAGTTGCTCGCGTTGGCCGGGAGATTGGGATTGTAGTTGGGGTTAGGACGCAGGGCGAGAGCGCCGTCAGAGCGGCGGACGAACTGGTTGTAGAGCAGCGCGGTGGGCTCGGTGCGAACGGAGCCGTCGGCGTTGCGGAAGTAGACGAGCGACTGCGAGAAGTCACCGCCGATCTCCCGTTCGGTGGGCAGGCGGACGTTGGTGGCGCCACCGGGCGAGGACTCAAGCTGCTGCGTGGGCTCGTAGCTGAACATGAAGAACGTGCGGTCTTTGCCCTTGTAGAGCTTGGGGATAGTGACCGGGCCGGTGAGGACGGCGCCGATCTGCTGGCGCCGCAGCGGGGGGCGATTGTCGAAGTTGGTGGTGGCGGTGCGCTGGGAATCAAACGGCGTGGCGGAGAAGGCCTTTTGCCGGTGGAACCAGAAGCCGGTGCCGTGGAACTCGTTGCTGCCGGACTTGGTGGTCTGCTGGATGATCGCGCCGCCGGCCTGGGCGTACTGCGCGGAATAGTTGGCCTGCTGGACGCTGAACTCCTGAATCGTGTCGGGCGAGAAGGAGATGCTCATGCGGCCGAGCGCGATGGAGGTGACATTGGCGCCGTCGGCCTGGAACTGCGTGGTGCCGGCGCGGCTGCCGTTGATGGAAAGCTCGCGACCAGGGACCGGCTCGTTGGTGGAAAAGCCGCTGAACTCGGTGCCGGCGCTGCCGGCGACGCCGGGCAGGGTGAGGGCGAGTTCGAGCGTGTTGCGACCGTTGAGAGGGATGTCGTTGATGGTGCGCTGGTCAACAGTTTGCTGGAGCGCACCTGATGAAGTCTGCACGAGCGGCGCGGCACCGGAGACTTCGATCGCGGTGGCTACGTCGCCGGCCTTGAGCGAGATGTTAACAGTGGTGACATTGGAGGTGTCGACCTTGACCTGCTTGACGATGGCCTTTTGGAAGCCCTGGAATTCGGCAGTGACCTCGAAGGTGACCGGGCGGAGCGGTGGCGAGCTATAGCCGCCATCGCCGGCGGTGATCAGCTCGAAGCGGGAATTGGTGCCAACATCTGTGATCACAACCTTGGCCCCGGGCACGGCGGCGCCGGAGGAATCGGTAACGGTGCCACGGATGGAACCGAAGTTGGACTGGGCGCCGAGCTCAACGAGGGCGGCTAGAGTGAGGATTAAGAATCGCAACATTTTCATGGAGAACCCTGACGTGGTTAGGGCCATTGTATATAGATTTCGTCTCCAATGAATTGATTCATTCTAATCTGTGTGGGCTCAGCGGAGCCCGGTGCGGCGGATGCGCTGGGAATACACAGCGAAGAGGCCCCAGGCGGTAGCCGAAACCGATTCGCTGACAGCGATGAAGGTGCGCCCCGCGCGATCACCGCGAGTCCAGAAAATTGGGTGGAGTGGCACAAGCAGCGTGACGAGGCCAAAGCCCAGCAGGAACATGCGCAGGAGGTGCATGCGCTTGACGGCACGGAGAGATTTGAGACAAACGTCTGCCGGGGCGGCGACGGGCGCTGCGGTGGGCAACGGCGCATCGAGCCGGGCGGCGAGCGACGGGTCGGCCTTGAGGGCGGCCTCGACGATGGCGCGAGTGCCCGGGGAGGCTTCGCCCGCGGCATAGAGGGTGATGAGATCGTTCAGGACATCAGCGGGAAGTTGCATGGGGGTTCTCCGGGTTCATGAGTTCAAGCAGCAATTGGCGGGCACGGTGAATGCGGACTTTGACGGTGCCAACCGGCATGGCGAGGCAACGGGCGATCTCGTCGTAGGGAAGTTCGGCGAATACGGCGAGGGCGAGGGGCTCGCGGTACTTTTCTTCCAGAGTGTGGAGCGCGGCGATCGTCTGGTCGAGCCACAAACGGGTATCGGCGCGCGGGGCCACCGAGCCATGGGTGGGGTCGATCTCGACATGGGGGTGGCGCGCGAGGCGGCGGCGATCCGTGACGAGATTGCGCGCGATGGCGATGAGGTAGCCACGGGCGGTGGCCATCTGCAAGGTGTCGCGCGCGAGCCAGGCGCGGTAGAACGTCTCGGCGAGGATCTCTTCGGCTACGTCAGCCCGCCCGGTGAGGAAGGTGGTGTAGCGCAGGACGTCACCGGCGTGGGCTTCGTAGAGGGCGGTGAAGTGGAGAGGCTCCATGCGAGATCGTTTTCTGGCTCATATACGGCGAATCAGGGGGGCGGTTTCAGCGGGGTGAGGTTTTTTCCCAGCCGAGGGTGCGGGTGAGCCAGCGGGCGAGGACAAGCCCCAGCCAGCCGCCAGCGGCAAGGCCAATCAGCGAGGCGAGGGCCACGGCAGCGAGCGTGATGATGACGCTTTCGTTGTCGTTGCGCTCGTCATACCAGGAGCCGACGATGAACAGCGTCGGGACGGCGGTGAGGGTGGCGAGGATGTAGGCGCCGCCGCCCGCGAACAGCAAGCGCAGGGCGAGCGCCCGGCGGGAAGTGAACAACAGCGCAACGCCAATCCCAAACAGGAGCAGCCCGCCGGCGAAGATGGCGAGGGCGATCATCGGCTAGACGATTTCTTCGGTGGTGATTGCGTCGATCGTGCCGGGGGCGTTGCCCTCGAGACGGTTGTTGACGAAGACGAAGGCTGGCTGCTTGATGCGCTTGGCGCGGGCCAGAAGGTCTTTGAGGGCGTCGCGAGTGCCGGGGTTGGGGTCCTGCACGGCGCGGTAGGGCTCGAAGGATTTGACGGCGGCTTCATAGGTGCGGCCGTAGCGCAGCAGCGCGCGGGCGACGGTGAAGTCGGCGGTGAAGATGTCGGGCATCTGCATCTGGACACCGATCTCGGGCATGCGTGTCCAGGCGTTGAGGACATGGGCGACGTTGTAGCTGCGGAGGCAGGAGAAATAGTCGGCCTCGAGGTACTCGGGGTTGCGGATCTCGATCGAGTAGCGCCAGTCTTCGGGTAACTCGCTCAGGAAACGGTTGATCTGGGGCAGAAATGCCTCAAGGCCGGGCATCGCCTTTTTGCTCATCGTGCCGAACTCGAAGATCAGCACCGAGACGCGATCGCGGTAGGGGGCGAGGGCATCGAGAAAGGCATGGCGGAAGAGCTCGGCGTTGAGGAAGTTCTCATTCTCGAGTCCCGCGCGGGCCCCGTAGCGGGCATGGCCGGGCCATTGCTTGACGGTGATTTCCTCGGGGACTTTGAAGGCCCAGCGCAGATTGGGCGGGGCAGTGGTGAAGAGCTTTTGCCAGAACGAGAGCGAGGGGAACTGATAGAACGCAAAATCGCCGCAGACGATGGGGAAGACTTCGCCGTACTCGGCGATGCAGTTCTCTTCAAACTTCTTGCGCGAGAACTTGCCGCGGGTGACGTAGCGATCTTCGGTGAAGATCGAGCCGAGCCAGCCTTCGTACTTCCAACTGGAGGTGCCGATCAGGATGTCGTTGGCGGCGAGTTCCTTGAGACGGGTAGACAGGCGGGCACGCAGCGGCGAAGGAGGGGCGTCGAACAGGCCGGGCAAGGACATTTCTCTATCATGTCAACGATAATCGCCTTATGCTGGCCACGGTATGGGGATTGTGTTGGGTGCTGCTCCTCGGGGGCGCGATTGAAGGCGTGGTGAAGGACGCGCGCAGCGGCGAACCACTGCGGCGGGCGCGGGTGGCAACCGAGACGGGCGAGACGACGACGGATGATAAAGGGAGATTTGTCGTCGATGGCGGGACGCGCGTGCGTGTATGGCTGGTGGGGTATCGCTCGCTCGAGACGGCGGTGGCGGACCCGGCGGCGAAGCTCGAGCTGATGCTGGTGCCCGAGGGGCTGACACAGGCGACGTCGATCGAGGTCCGCGAGGGGGCGTTTGCCCCGCAGTATGAGGCGAGTGTTTCGGAGCGGAATCTGACATCGGCGGAGCTGCGCAACTTGACGGGGGTGATCGCGAACGACCCCTTGCGCGCTGTGCAGGCGTTGCCGGGCGTGGCGGCGTCGAACGATTTTGTGGCGAGCTTTGCGCTGCGGGGGGCGAGCTTCCAGCGGGTGGGCATCTTTCTCGATGGGGTGTTGCTGAATAATCCGCTGCACTCAACCCAGGGGCAGCAGGCGAGCGGCAGCCTGACGATGGTTAACACCGATGTGATCGAAAGCGTGACGCTACATGCCGGGGCGCCGCCGGTGCGGTTTATGGATCGCAGCGCGGGTGTGCTCGAGATGGGCATCCGCGAGGGGAGCGACCGGGGCGCGACGTGGCGACTGAACACGGGGGTGGCGGCGACGGCGGCAACGGCGGAAGGGCCGTGGCGGAAAGGCACGTGGCTCGTGAGCGTGCGCAAGAGTTATCTGCAGTATCTGCTCGAGAAGGCGCGCGCGGCGGATACGCTGGCGTTCGGGTTCTTTGATGTGCAGGCGAAGGTGGGCTACAACCTGTCGCGGCGGCAGCATGTGACGCTGGGATTCTTTGACGGCGTCTCGGACCTCAACCGCAGCAATGTGACGACACCACTCGGCGGCAACGCGATCCGGCGGGGCACCTATCACATGACCAACGCGCAACTGACCCATCGCTGGACGCCGGGCGAGGGGGTGATGTGGACGAACAAGATCTCGTGGCTGCGCGAGCGGGCGGATAATCGCAATACGCTGGAGCTGCCGCTGACGGCGACCGGGTATGCCGAGTGGATCGCCAATAGCGATGCGCAGTGGCGGGGATTGCGAGCAGGAGCGTCGTTCCGGCGGGTGCACGATGATGGGTTTGAGGCGCGGTATGTGTTCAATCCGCTTGGGGTGAGGCGGCGGGATGCGTGGTGGGGCACGACGCTGCGGGCGGGCGGCTACCTCGAGGAAGCGTGGCAGAAGGGACGATGGAGCGGGACGGTGGGGGCGCGGTGGGATGGGTCGACTTATGCGCAACCGGTGACGACATCACCCCACGCGAGCTTGCGGGCGCGGGTGGGAACGGGGACGCAGTGGTTTGCGGCCTGGAGCCAGGCCGCGCAATATGTGCCGATCGCGGCGCTGGCGGTGGCGAATCTGGGGAATCCGAATCTGCTGCCCGGGCGGGCGACGCATGTGGTGACCGGCGTCGAGCAGGCGTTGAACGCGACGACAAGGGTGCGCGTGGAGCTGTACAACCGGGCGGATCGCGACCTCTATACCCAGCCGCTGGCGGACATCCGGCTACTGCCGGGCGGGCAGGTGGTGTTGCCGCCGGCGGTGGCGCGGTTTGAGAATTCGCTGCGGGGGACAGCAAGGGGGGTGGAGGTGTTTGTGCAGAAGCGGAGCGCGAACCGGTGGAATGGGTGGGTGTCGTATGGCTGGTCGCATGCGCGGATGCGGGATGGGGTGACCGGAGCGCGCTATGACGCTGATACCGATCAGCGCCACACGGTGAACGGGTATGCGAGCTACCGGCTGAGCGCGACGGTGAACCTGAGCTTGCGCTACAGCTACGGGTCGAACTTCCCGGTGCCAGGATTCTTTGCGCGGCAGGGGAATGCATATGTACTGTCAACGCGACGCAATGAGGTGCGGCTGCCGGTGTATAGCCGGGCGGACTTCCGGCTGAACAAGCAGTTTGAGCGCAAGAAGTGGCGGGGGGTGCTGTTTGTCGAAGTGATGAATCTGCTCAATCGCGACAACCGCGCTTTTGACACCTATAACGGCTACAACGCGCAGACGGGGCGGGCGAACGTGGCGCTGATCCGGCTGTTCCCGATTGTGCCGGCGGCGGGATGGATGATGGATTGGGGTGGACGCTAGCGCTATACTGTAAACACTTACAGTATGGAACTGACGGCCAGGCAGCAAGAGATTCTCGATTACATCCTCGAATTCCGGCGGCGCGAGGGGTGTTCGCCTTCGATTCCGGAAATGCAGCGGGCGTTCCAGATCAAGAGCCCGAACGGCATTGCGACACACCTGAGTGCGCTCGAGGCCAAGGGGGTGATCCGGCGGGCGGAGCGCGGGTCGCGGCAGATCGAGGTGGTGGGCGAGGCGCGCGGGGCGGAGGTGGCGGCGATTCCGGTGTACGGGGCGATCCCGGCGGGGCTACCGCAGGATACGGCGCCGGCGCGGGCCGAGGGGTGTGTGCAGGTGGATGTTGAGACGCTGGGATTCCGGCCGCAGCGGGGATGCTACGCGCTGAAGGTGAGGGGGGATTCGATGAAGGATGCGGCGATTCTCGACGGGGATATCGTGGTGCTACAGCCGACGCCAAGCCCGAAAGCGGGGCAAATCGTGGCGGCGCTGATCGACGGGGAATCGACGCTGAAACGGCTGGTGAATCTGAAGGGGAAGTGGTATCTGAAGGCGGAGAATGCTGCCTACCCCGAACTGATACCGCGCTCGGACCTGGTGATCCAGGGCGCGGTACAGATGGTGATCCGGCAGGTGAAGTGCTAGTTCACGTAGGAGAGCCGGAGGGGTTTGGTGGGTTGCGCGGGACCGAGATCGTCCATCACTTCCATGACCCGGTCCCGGTAACCCGGCACGGGATTGTAGGTGGTGAGGATCTTCTCGATCGGCTTGTTGCGATAGTGATGCGAGTTTGCGAGCCGTTCGGCTACGGTGTGGATACTTTCCTTGACGTTGCGGAAGCGGTGGTCGCCATTGTTCCAGCCAAAGATGTTGTTGTTGCGGAAGGTCTTGCCTCCGCTCGATTCGACGAAAGCAATGCTCGGAAGCAGGCGCCAATCGAGCTTGTGCCGGTCAGCGGCATAAACGAAATCACGCGCGAGGGTCTTCACGGGGCACTGCTTTTCCTCGAAATACTTTTCGAGGCGTACGAGTCGTGGGTCTTGCTTGTCGAAAACCTGATCACCCGTGGGAGCCGGCGAGGTCGCAACAAAGGGACCTGCCATCAACCCAACGATTGCGAGCAGATGGCTCGACTTGGAAAAACTCATGATTCGATCGTTACTCCTTGCGATTTTTACTTCGATTCCAAAAACGGAATCAATTGTGACGCCGCTTTGGGCGTCATTCGCTCATACAGGTATTATAGCTTTTTATGATCGCCACGGTGGAGACCCTCCAGGTTCGCCCTCCTTTCGACTGGGAGGGCCTTCTAAGCTTCTTTGCGCCGCGGGCCATACCGGGAGTCGAGTCGGTTGGCGGAGGCGTGTTAAGGCGAAGTTTCAACCTTAACGGGGAAACGGGCTCACTGGAGGTGAGCTACAACGGGTCCACGATACAGCTGGCGGTTTGGGGCCAGGGGTCGATGGCGGCAAGGGCCCGCCGGGTGTTGGATCTCGATTTCGATCCTACGCTGCTCAAGACTACTCTAGGTGGCGATCCGTTTCTAGCACCAGTACTCGAGAATAGTCCTGGAGTGAGGTTGCCCGGGGCGTGGGATGAATTCGAGATGGGAGTGAGGGCGATTCTGGGCCAGCAGGTATCGGTGAAGGCGGCGCATACCCTCGCGGGAAGGATTGTGGCGCGCTATGGGCGGGGGGTGGCTCACCCGCTGGCGGGGGTGGACCGGGTGTTCCCGACGGCGGCCGAGCTGGCGGAAGTACCGGCGGTGGAGCTGGCGACGATCGGATTGCCGGGCAAGCGGGCAGAGACGTTGGCCGGGTTTGCCCGCTGGTCGGCCCAGCCGCCGGGCGAACGCGGGCCCCTGCTCGAGCTGCCGGGCATCGGACCATGGACAGAAAGCTACCTGCGGATGCGGGGGGAATCGGACCGGGACGCTTTTCCGGCCGGGGACCTCGGGATCCATAAGGCACTGGGGTTGCAGCAGCTCGGGCCGGCAAAGGCTACGAGGGAAGCGGAACGATTGAGCCAGGCGTGGCGACCCTACCGCGCCTATGCTGTATTTCTACTGTGGAGGTCGCTGGCATGACAATGCGTGTTTTACATATGGATTCGCCGGTGGGACGGATCACCCTGAGCTCAAACGGGCAAGCGCTGTTGGGGCTGGCCTTTGAGGAGGAGCGGCATCCGCGGGACCGGTCCGGGGCAATTGAGGAGGCCGACGAAGTGCTGCTCGATGCCAAACGGCAATTGGAAGAGTATTTTGGTGGGTGGCGGAAGTCGTTTGATCTGCCGCTTGAGCCGGAGGGGACGCCATTTCAGCGGGAGGTATGGCGGGCGCTGGGGGAGATTCCGTTTGGGGTGACGATTTCCTACCAGGACCTGGCGCGGCGACTGGGAAAGGAAAAAGCGGTGCGGGCAGTGGGAATGGCGAACGGTCGGAATCCGATTTCGATTGTGATCCCGTGCCACCGGGTGATCGGGGCGGATGGATCCCTGACAGGATACGGGGGTGGATTGTGGCGGAAGGAGTATCTGCTGGATTTTGAGGGAGCGCGACCGAAAGGACTGTTTTAAGCAAAAAAAGGCCAGCTGGGCTTAGGGACCCAACTGGCCAAGTGGATTAAGGGAAAAGAGAATGGTGGTAGAAGACAGCCCTTAGGGCTGGCTAATCGTGGCGTCTTCCTGCGCAGCAACCACACCGAGGGTAGTGCCGACGGCGGCTGCAGCACCGATGCCGATGCCAACCATGGCGGTGGTGGAGAGGCCAGCGGCGGTGGCGGCGGCAGTACCGGCGGCGGCGCCAGCGGCAGCCGTGCCCGTACCAGCAGCAGCGGCACCCGCACCAGCACCGGCGGCGCCGGTAGCGATGGCGGCGGCGGGATTGGCGCTGCAGGCCGGAGCCTTGTTAGCGGTCTGGCCGGCCGGAGTGGCGCCCGCCTGGACGGCGGAGATTTCAGCGACCTTCAGACGGGTCTTGTCGGGGGTCGGATTCGGAGCCAGCTCACCACGAACCTGTACGCGCTGGCCGTTGTACTTGCTGGCCTGAGCGTAGTCGAGCTGGGTGGTGACGTGGGTGGTCTCGTCGGTGATGTAGTAGTTGCCGTCCTTCAGGTAGACGCAGCCGATGAACTGGGCGCTCGTGGAGCTGGAGTTAGCGGCGGGCATGCTGAAGGCGAGCGTCTGGCCGGGGAGCACGCGGGCAACGAGCATGCCGTTGCTGTGGCGGACCACCGTCGGCGCCTTGGCGGCAGTGACGATTACCTGGTTGGGACGCGGGCGTTCAATGGTGCCGCTGGAGGCCTGAATCTGCAACAAGCCAGCGGAGATGCGAATCGCCTCAGTGCCGGCCGGAACGGATTCAATCCGCGCGGCGCCACCCTCAAGCTTGAGGGCCTGCTGGTCGACGCTGACCTGGGTCGCGGCGCCCAGACGGAGACGGGAGCCATCAGCGAGATAGAGCTGCCCGGTGGAGCGGAGAGTTTCCAACTTCTGCCCCGGCAACACGTTGCCGGAACCGGAATGGTCTGCACCATTAATCCGGAGCACGCCAGAGGACCAGGCCACGGCGGGCGTCGAAGCTGTCGAAAGTGTGGCCGGCGCGCTGGAGTCAGCCATCGCCAGACCGCAAATTCCGGTAGAAATCAGTGTGAGGATTCGGAAAGTTTGTTTACGCACGATCTTGACCTAAGGGGCATATCGGGCAAGCAGGGATGAGTATGAGCAAAATGAAATCATTTTTTCGTCTCTACACTTTTGCTGAAACCACGACGATAGTCGGCTTGTAATGCGGCTTGATCGCCTCGCGATCCTGCTGTGCTGGCTCCTTGCGCTGTCCGGAGCCGCTTACTCCTCAGGCGCCGCCTGGGTGAGCTGGATCGAGGCACATTACTCCAACCCTTCCCAACTCCATCAGATCCTTCCTCTCGCCGAACGCCTCGGGATGCCGGTGGCAAATCTGCGATTTACGCTATCCGAGCTCGACCCGGATCAGGAGCAGGAACATCTGCGCGCGGCCCTTGCCGCCGACCCACGCCACCTGCGGGCGGCGCTCAAGCTGGCCCTGATCGAGGAATTTGCCGGCCATCGTGAATCCGCCCGGCAGCGCATCGAGCAGGCGGTGGCATATCACCGCAACTACGAGGCATTCTCAGCCGCACTGGCCCAGGCCGGACGCTGGAAGCAGGCCGATCGCCTTGCCGCCCTCACTCCCACCGCGATTGCCCTCTGCCCACGAGATCTTGACGGGATCTGGACGCAACTGGCTGACCCCGCCCTTGCCGAGCGCATCCTCAGTGGTCCTCTCGAGCGGCACCGTGCGGACTACTTTCGCTTTCTGATTGGCCAGCAACGGGTGGCTGAAGCCGAAGCATTCGAGCCGGGAGTTGCCTCTGGTGAGCCGGCGGATCGCTACCGGCTGCAACTGGTCGAGCAATTGTTCTGGAAAGGCCGCCGGGAACAGGCGGCCCGGATCTTTGCGCGGCTGCATCCGGAGTTTTCCTCGCAAGGCATATACAACGAGAAGCTGCAGAGCCAACCCACGTCGATGGGGTTTGACTGGCGGATGGGTCGCCACGAGAAGACTCGCCTGACCTGGCGCCCCGGTGAAATTGAAGTGGTGACCGAGGACCTCGCCCAACCGGTGGAATTGCTCAGCATCATTGCCGAAAAACGCGGCACCGTTGTTCCGCTCTGGGTGGGCGAGACGGAAGGCCTGCGTTTGACCGCTGAACCGCTGGACCAGCGCTACCAGCGCGTGGCGATCATCGCCCCGGCCGGGTCAGCGCGGCGGTTCCAATTGAAAGAAGTGCAGTTCCAATGATCGGGCTGGTGGTAACAACCCTTGCCCTGCTTAGCCTCGCGCATCCCGGACAGGTGCTGTGGTATCCGGCGCGGGCAATTTGCCTTGTGCTGCTGGCGTGGGAGGCACGCCGCCATCCGCACCGCCTGCTGCCCGCGCTTGCCGTAGGCTTTGGCGCGGTGGCCCTGTGCGGTCCAACAGGTCTCGACTTTGCCGTGGCGGCGCTGGGGTTTGCCCTTGTGCGCACTCCCCTGCGCACGCTCGCCTGGGGCATCGGCGGTATTGGCATCCTGGGGGCGGTGGGGTTGGTCGTGCATCAGGTAAGTTCACTGCAGTTGGCCACCATGTTCCCGTTTGGCAATCGCAACCACTACGCGGTGTTCTGCGAGATGGGATTACCGGTGCTGGTCTATACGGCGCGGCGTACACGGCAACCTGCCTGGTACGCGATCGCGGGGGTGATGCTGCTTGCGGCACTCGCCGGCGGTTCTCGTACCGGGGCGGTGCTGTTGCTGGTGGAGTGTATTGCGATCTGGGCGGCGGTGGAGGGCCGGGAGCGATTGTGGCAACCGGCGGGAATTGCTGTCGCCATCGGCGTGGCGTTCCTCGCGCTGTCGAGCCCCGACCGCATCAGCTCGCCGCTTAAGGGCGATCACCGGCTTGAGATCTGGCAATCTTCGGCACGCATGGTGAGCGCCAGGCCGCTTACCGGCTGGGGTGGGCAGCAGTTTGCCCGGGTCTATCCCGAATACGCGAGCTTTGATAATGGTCAGTTGGTGAACTTCGCCCATAACGACTGGCTCGAGTGGGCCACCGAGTATGGCGTGTGGTTTCCGGTGATGCTACTGGGGGCGCTGGCCTGGTGGGGACAAAAAAACATCCACTTCTACCCGTCTTGGGGTATTCTCATGGGTGCGTTGCACGCTTCGGTAGACTTTCCATTTCACCTGCCTGGATTGTTGTTTTTCGCCGCCGCGCTCGCCGGGAGCATAAAGACCAATGGCATCCACCCCCAAGCCAAATCCGCAAATCGTCAAAGACGAAATTCTTGAGTATCTCCGCCAGGAAGGTTTGGCGGTGTTCCATGTCGAACCGGAAATGTGGCCCACGGAACGCGCGGTCTGGTGGGATAGCGACCGGCAACCGGATTACCGTAAGTTTGTCACCGCGGCCAAGGCGGCTGGCGCGCAAATGTTGCTGTACTTCGATCAGGAATTGACCGAGGAGACGCTGGGCGAAGTTGAGGATTCCCTCGAGCTTGCTTCTCTTGAGCCTGAAGAATACCGCGAGTACGCGCGCGAGCTTGGCGACATGCGCTCCTACATCGGCTTCACCAGCCGCATGGGTATTGGCTTCGCGAAAGACGGCATCTTCTACTGGTATGAGCTCGAATCGCCGTGGTACGAGCAGTTGATGGACCTGATGGAAGAGCTGCAGATGTCCAGCCTGCCTTACGACTCGCGCCGGGGCGAGCCGGATGAAGACGAAGAGAATCCGCCGCTCGGCAATTTCTACTCGAACAACTGATGGGGGATCTCAAGCCGCTGTGGGTTCTGCCGGAGACCTCGCCGGCGGATGAAGCACTGGTGCGCACGGTTACCGCCACGCACAACATCGCGCCATCGATCGCGCGGGTGCTGGTGCGTCGCGGGATGCATTCGGCGGCCGAGATTGATGCCTATCTCAACCCGACCCTCGCGCAGCTCCATTCCCCTGCCCTACTGACCGGGCTTGCGCCCGCCGTCACGCGCATCCACACCGCCATCGCCAACCGCGAGAAAATCCTGCTCTACGGCGACTACGACGTCGATGGCACCAGCTCGATCGTGATCCTGAAGACGGTGCTCGATCTGCTGGGCGCCACGGCCAGCGCCTTTGTGCCGCATCGCATCCTTGATGGCTACGGGATGAAAGCCGATCGCATTGAGGAAGCCGCCGCCGAAGGCGTGCGTCTGATCATCAGTGTCGATACGGGCATCCGCGCGGGGGAAGTCGTCACGCTTGCCACCAGCCTTGGCATCGACACGATCGTCACCGATCACCACCTGCCGGAAGCGGAACTGCCACCGGCCGTTGCCGTGCTTAATCCCAACCAGCCCGGCTGCACCTATCCCAACAAAAACCTCTGTGGCGCGGGCGTCGCCTTCAAGCTTGCCCAAGGTTTGCTTGATGCCTCAGATATGCCCGCTGGTCGCCGGCAGAAGCTTGTCGAATCGCTGCTCAAGATCGCAGCCCTCGCCACCGTGGCCGATATCGTGCCACTCACGGGCGAGAATCGCGCCATTGTCAAGCTGGGGCTCGACGGCATGGCCGACGTGAAGAACCCCGGCCTGCGCGCGCTACTCGATGTCTCAGGCATCAAGCCGGGCACCGTGCCGACGGCGCGACAGGTGGGCTTTCAGATCGGGCCACGCATCAATGCCGCTGGCCGCATGGCGAGCGCGAATGAAGTGCTGGAGCTGTTCTTCACCCAGGACATCACCACGGCGCGGCGTATCGCGGCGACGCTCGATGAGCTGAATCGCGAACGGCAGGAGACCGAGGCCGAGATGCGCGAGGCGATTCTCCGCGCGATCGATCAGGATGAGCAAACGCGCGATCGGGTGGGTCTTGTGCTGCATGGCGATGACTGGCACCTTGGCGTCGCCGGCATCGTCGCCGGGCGCATTGCGGAGAGGTATCGCAAGCCCGTGTTTGTACTGGCCGGACAGGAGAAGGATGGCAAGCAGATTCTCAAAGGTTCGGGCCGCTCGATCCCGGGCTTTCATCTGCTCGATGCGCTGGAGGAGATGAAGCACCTGTTCGTGCAATTCGGCGGACACGAGCAGGCCGCCGGCGTGACGATTACACAGGAGAATCTCGCCGCCTTTGTCGAGGGATTTGCCGCGTGTGCGGCGCGCAAGCTCGATGACGAGGCGCGTCGCTTGCGACTCGAGATCGATGAGGTGGTGACGGTGCCCGATGTCACCGGCGCGCTCTATGATCAGGTGCAGCGCATGGCGCCGTTCGGCTATCACAACTCGCCCCCGCTGTTGGCCATTGTTGGCGCCACGATTATCGCCCCACCCATCACCATGAAGGGCAAGCACATCAAGCTCACCGTCAGGCAGGATGGCCGTATGCTCAATCTCAAGGGGTGGAACGTGCCGGCCGACTGGTTTGAGCTCAAGGCAGGCGATGCGGTGGATGCCGCGTTCCATCTCGAACACGACAGCTATGACGGCTGGTCACCGATCCTTAAAGATCTGCGCCGCGCCTGATACATTAACTTTGATGCGTCGTACTTTTCTTGTGCTGATTCTCGCGGCAGCGCTGCTGCCCGCGGCCTCCTGGAAGCAACTGTTCAACGGCAAGGACACCACCGGCTGGCAGATGACCGGCCCCGGCGAGTTTGTGATCGAGGACGGCCTGCTGATCACCAAAGGCGGCATGGGCCTGCTCTATTACAAGGATCAGAAGCTCGCCAATACGACTCTGCGCGTGGTGTTCAAGACCGTCGGTGAGCGCGCCAATTCAGGCGTCTACATCCGCATGCCCGAGGCGCCGCGCGACCCCTGGTATGGCGTCCACAATGGCTATGAAGTGCAGATCGATTCGGGCGGCGATGAGTGGCATCGCACGGGCGCGATCTATTCGCTGTCCAAGGCTGGCGGGGAATGGAAACAGAATCCGGCCGGCGAGTGGAACACGATGGAGATTGAGCTCAAGGGCAAGAAGACCATCGTCTACCTCAACGGCAAGAAGGTGAACGAGTACAACGAAGGCCAGCCGGTGCCCGAGCGCAAGATGTGGTACGAGCCGGTGCGCGGACCGCGGCCTGATGCCGGCTTCATCGGTATCCAGAATCACGATGCGAAGTCAACGGTGATGTTCCGCGAGATCAGCATCAAGCAATAGTCGCTAGTCGACCACCATTCCATCCTTCATGCGCACCTTGCGGTCGGCGAAATCGGCGGCCTCGGGGTTGTGCGTAATCATGAGGATGGTCTGGCCAAACTTCTTGTTCAGATCGCGCAGGATGTTGAGCACGGCATCGGAGTTCTCGGTGTCGAGATTGCCGGTTGGCTCGTCGGCGAGCAGGATCTTGGGGTGGTTGACGAGGGCCCGGGCGATGGCCACGCGTTGCTGCTCACCACCGCTCATGGCGCGAGGCTTGTGTTCGAGGCGATTGGCGATGCCGAGTGATTCGAGCACTTCCTTGAACCACGGCTCTTCGAGATTGTTGCGCCCGGCGAGCTCGCCCGCCAGCGCGATGTTGTCGCGGCCATTGAGCGTCGGCAGCAGGTTGTACTTCTGGAATACAAAGCCCACCGTGCCGCGGCGCATTTTCGTGCGATCGAGGTCTGACATCGCAAGCAGGTCCTCGCCACCCAGACGGATCGTGCCGCTGGTGGCGGGCGTCAGCCCACCGAGGATATTGAACAACGTCGACTTGCCACTGCCGGAGTGGCCCACAATGGCGAGAAACTCGCCCTCGGCCACATTCAGATTCACGCCCCGCAAGGCGTGCACATCCACTTCACCCACGCGGTAGGTTTTCTTGAGATCACGGATCTCGATAATCGGCTGCTTACTCATATGCCAGCGCCTCGATCGCGTCCTGCTTGGCGGCCTTGAAGCCCGGATACAACGCCCCGACGAGCGAGGCGAAGATCGCCACCATCGTCGAGATCGGCCACCATTCATAGACAATCTGCATCTGCAGGCTCGCCGGCACGAGCGTTGCAATCAACCATTGTGAGCCGTAGCTCAACCCCACACCCACAATGCTGCCGACGATCGACAAGGCGATCGTCTCGCGAAACAGCAGCGTGATGATAAAGCCCGGCGTCGCGCCGAGGCTCTTGAGAATGCCAATCTCACGCGTGCGCTCGAGCACCGCCGTGTAAAGGCTGAGGAAAACAACCAGGAATCCAACCACCACGCTCAGGCCGACAATGACGTTAAGAAACGGACGCAGGCCGGGGGCATTGTCGATGCTGATCAGGGACGTGAACGAATCCATGGTGTAGATGGGATTCTCGGCGAGAGCCGGCAGCTTTTGCAGCGAAGCGGCGATCGCGTCCACCTGCTTGCGGTCGTCCACGGTGAGGTACAACATGCTGTACTTGCCCGTGTTGCCGATGAGGTCCTGCAGCACGGCAATGTCCATAAACACACGGCTCATCTTGCCGTTCTCAACCACACCCGCCACGCGCCAGTCATGATTCATCAGGCGCACCATCGACCCGGTCTTGAGCTTGCGCTGGGTCGCGTAAAACTCGTCGATGATGACTTCGTTCTTGGCCTTCCAGGGGCCGCCTTCTTTGTAGACAAATCCGCCACTGAACTTCTGAAACTTCTCGATATCAAGTCCAGTAACGCTATTCAGAAAACCTTCCATCTGGTGGATGGTGACGCCGATCGCGCCAGTGATGTGCGGCTGCTCGGCTACGTAAGGCAGCATGGCTTCTTTGATCGAAGGCGCACTCACACTCAAAACGCTGGAATTGGCGCCACGAATGATGATGTCGGCGCCGACACCCCGGCTGCGCTTCTGAAAGTCGTTCAACATGCCGTAGCTCATGCCCACCAATGTCAGCATGAGATTTACCTGGATGGCGATCGCGAAAACAACCAGAACCGTCCGGATGGGCCTGTGTTTCAGGTTTTCTAGGACTAATTTGTTGGTCAACCCTTTATTGTAGCCCGTGAAGTGAGCACCCAAAGGAAAAAAGGTCCGCCCAACAAAGCGGTGATAACACCCACAGGCAGCTCCGCCGGAGCGAATACCGTGCGGCCAATCGCGTCGCATACCGCGAGGAATGCGCCCCCCAGCAGAAACGACGCGGGCAGCAGCACCCGGTGGTCCGCACCAAGCAACATGCGCAACGCATGCGGCACAATCAACCCGGCAAATCCGATCGGCCCGGTGATCGCAGTCACCGATCCCGCCAGCACACTGCCCACCGCATAACCAAGCCGCAACTTGCGATCGGTGTCGAGCCCCTTGGAAGTAGCCCAGCCTTGCCCTACAGCGAGCAGATTCCAGTCTCTCGCCCGCGCGATGACAATCAGGCTCGCGGGCACCACCAGCAAGGCCAGCATGCCGAGCGTCGCGTACTCGACGGCATCAATGCCGCCCATCAACCAGCGCGTAATGGCAAGGCTGCGCCCGAGCGTCGTTACGCTTTGCAGAAACAGGATTACCGCGACGCATATCGAATTGATCGTGATGCCAGCAAGTAGCAGCGTGAAGCTCGACATACGGGCACCACGGCTTGAGAACAACACCACGATCGCCAGCACCACTCCCGCGCCCGCAAGCGAGGCCGCCCACAAGCCGCCGAGTCGAGCCGTGTCGGCAAAGCCTGTACAAATCGCAAGCACCGCGCCGAGGCTTGCGCCGCTCGACACGCCGAGCGTATCGGGTGTGGCAAGCGCATCGCGCATGATCGCCTGAAACAAAACACCCGCGGTGGCCAGAGCTCCACCCGCAAGCAGTGCAAGCAAGACCCGCGGCACGCGAGCGAGCCAGAAGATCTGGTAGCCCGTATTCGTCTCATCCCAGATCGCCCCGCTCTCAAGCGACGTCGGCCCAATGAACGGACAAGCCACAATCGCCACCAGGGCAATCGCAACACTCCACAAGATGGCTGGCCAGAAGCCTCTCACACGCCTGCCCCCGGCTGCAGCACGATCGGCGGTCGCCCATCGAGATCCACCACATCAAGACGCACGCCAAACACATCACCGAGCAGCTCTGGGCGGGCCAACTCGCGCGGCGTCCCGCTGGCCGCCACGCGCCCCTCCTTGAGCAACACCAGCCGCGAGGCCCAGCGCGCCGCGAGATTCCAGTCATGTGTGACGGCAATGATCAGATAGCCTTGCGCGGCGAGACGTCGCAACGCCTCAAACAACTCCATCTGGTGGCGCAAGTCGAGAAACGCCGCCGACTCATCGAGCAGCAACACACACGGCTGTTGCGCGAGCGCGCTTGCCACCAGCACCCGCTGCATCTCGCCGCTCGACAACGTGCGAAAGTCGCGCGTCCGCAGTCCGCGGCAATCCATCACCTCAAGGGCGGCCTCAACCTGAGCCCAGTCTTCTTCCCCCTCAAACCACGCATCCATGTGTGGCGCGCGCCCCATCATCACCACCTGCTCGACGCTGTAGCCAAAGGGCAACTCGAGCATCGGCTCCACCATCGCCACCTGACGCGCCAGATCACGCCGCGCAATCTGCCGCACTTCTTGCGAGCCCAGCTGGACATGCCCGCGCGTCGGCGCCTCCTGCCCGGCCAGCAACTTGAGCAGCGTGCTCTTGCCGGCGCCATTCGGCCCGAGCAGGATCACCAGTTCGCCGGCAAAAAACTCGAGGCCCACATCGGCCAACAACGCGCGCCCGTTCTTCTCCACCGTGGCGTCGCGCAACTGGTAGACAGGCTTCAACGCCGCGGGCCTCCGTTGAGGATCTCAAACAGCTTCTCGGCCGCATCGGCAAAGCGCGGACCAGGCACCACGTAGATGCTGTCGTTGAGCGGCACCACACGCTTCTCGCGCACCGCGCGCAGACCGGACAGTTTTGCCCACACAGCCAAAACATCTTCGCGGTACTTTGTTTCGGGAATTCCCTCGTGTACGCTGTCGCCCATCTCGAGAATGAAATCAGGGTCGCGGGCAAGCAACTGTTCAATCGAAATCTTCGGATACATCGTAGGCGAGTCGGCGAAGATGTTGTCGCCCCCGGCCACCTTCAGAATCTCTTCGAGGTAACTCTTCGGCCCCACGGCGATCATGCCTTCGAGACGCTGGGGCGTGCGTCCCACAAGGAACGTGACACGGCGGCGCTGTTTCACCTTTGCCCGGACGGCATTCAGCCGCGCCTCCAGGCTCGAGCGCAAGCTGGTGGCCTGCTTCGTTTGCCCGGTCAATTGCCCGATCTGCCCGATGACGTCGAGGATGCCGGGCATCGTCTCGAGATCCACTTCCACCACTTTGAGCCCCAGCGCCTCAAGCCGTTGCTTGAGTCTGACGGGGTTCTTCAAGATCAGCACTACATCGGGTTTGAGCGCGGCGATTGTCTCGAGATTCGGCTGCAGAAAAGAGCCCACTTTGGGCTTGCGCAAGGCGGCCTCGGGGTAGCGACAATACTCGCTGACACCAACAATCTTTTGCTCGAGCCCGAGGGCGAACAGAATCTCGGTCAGCCCGGGCGCGGTACTGACGATTCGCTTCGGCTGCGCGTACAGAGCGCTGGCAAGCAACAGGAATACAAGTAAGCGGATCAATCTAGAGTCGAGTCTAGCAACCCCCTGTCGCTGATATAGAATCCGTCACATGCACCGTCGCAGTTTCCTCACCACGGCCCTTGCCGCGTCGCAAGTTTACGGGGCCAATGAACGCGTTCGCCTCGCGCTGGTTGGCTGTGGAGGGCGCGGCCGCTATGTCGCCGGGTTTGCCAAAGAGAACCCCGCTGCCCAGTTTGTCGCCACCGCCGACGTCTATCTCCCCAACGCCGAGGCCGCGGCCAGGCAACTCGGCGCCACCGACACAGTGCAGGACTTCCGCCGCCTGCTCGATCGCAAGGATATTGACGCCATCATCGTCGGCACACCAGACCACTGGCACGCCGCCGTGGCCATTCTCGCCGCCCGCGCCGGCAAGGATGTCTACGTGGAGAAGCCGCTTGCCCATTCGGTTGTCGAGGGCCGCCGCATTGTCGAAGCAATGCAGGTGACCAAGCGCCTCATCTTTGCGGGCACACAACACCGCTCGGCGGCACACTTCGCGCAAGCCGCCGATCTGATCCAGTCTGGCTACATCGGCCCGGTCAAGTATGTGCGCATCTGGAACTACGTCAACTGGGCGCCCGCGATGGTGGCCAAGGTGGCCGACAGCGAACCACCAGCCGGCCTCAATTGGGACATGTATCTCGGCCCCGCGCCCAAGGTTGCCTTCAACCAGCGGCGCTTTCTGTCCACCTTTCGCCATTACCGCGATTACGCCGGCGGCACGATCACCGATTACGGCACGCATCGTTTCGACTCGTTGCATCAGCTCATGGGCCTCAAGGGCAACGCCGCCGCGCCGAAGGCAGTCAGCGCCGCCGGTGGACGACTGCTGCTGGAAGGCGCTGGCGACAACCCCGACCTGTTGCAGGCCACGTTTGAATACGAGAACTTCGTGCTCAGCTATGAAGGCATCAACTTCAATGGCCATGGTGGCGGGTTCCGCACGCCCAACTGGAAGTACTACAACGCTCGCGGCGATCGCGACATGCCGAACGGCATGATCTTCTATGGGGCCAAGGGCACTATGGTCGCCGAGCGAGTAGGCTTTGAGATCTACCCCGAACCCACCAGCCCCAACGATCCCCTGCCCCGCTGTGAACCGCTGAGCGTGGTGGCCCGGGACGCTACACGCGATCACGCCATGCGCTTTGTCGATTGCGTGCGTGGCGCAAAGCCTGTCAATGCCACCGCGGAGACGGCCCACATGGCCACCAACATTGGCCATCTTGGCAACATCGCGCTGCGTACGGGACGCAAGTTGCGCTGGGACCCGATGGCCGAAAAGACCGATTCCACCGAGGCCAACGCGCTCCTATACCGCACTCCGCGCACGCAATGGACGCTCATCTAGCGCCTGTTTTGACACAATAGATGAGAATGATTGAATACTTGCGACCCGGCGTGCATGCCAAAGACGCCCGCGTCGTGCTCTTTGATTTTGATGGCACTCTTTCTTTGATTCGCAGTGGCTGGGTCAACATCATGGTCCCGCAGATGGTCGAGATTCTTCTCAACCTGAAGACCGGCGAGACCGAAGCAGAACTCAAGGCGATCGTCGACGATTATGTCGCCCGCCTTACCGGCAAGGAAACCATCTACCAGATGATGGAACTCGCCGAGCAGATCCGCAAACGTGGCGGTACTCCTGAGGACCCCAAGGTCTACAAGAAGATGTATCTCGACGCGCTCCATGCCGTGATCAAAGATCGTCTGGAAGACCTGCGCACCGAGCGCATCAATCCCGATGATCATCTCGTCCCCGGCTCGCGCCAACTGCTGGAAGACCTGCGCGCCCGCGGCCTCAAGCTCTACCTTGCCAGCGGCACCGACCATGAGAACGTGGTCGAAGAAGCCAAACTGCTCAAGGTGTATGACTACTTTGACGGCGGCGTCTTTGGCGCCCTCGACGACCTGAGCAAGTTCTCCAAGGCCTTGCTCGTCAAGCAGATTGTGGAATCAAGCGAATTCCGTGGTGAAGACTTCCTCGGCTTTGGTGACGGCTATGTCGAGATCGAAGTGGTCAAGCAGGCCGGCGGTGTGGCCGTCGGTGTGGCCAGCGATGAGCCTGCCTGCCTCGAGATCGATCAGTGGAAGCGCAATCGTCTCGCTGGTGTCGGCGCGGACTTCATTGTCGCCAACTACTCCAATATGGACGCGCTCAAGTCGGCGCTCTTCCCTGCATAAGCCCGAGGCAGTAACCATGGCATCGAAGTACCCGATCTTTGACCGGTCCGCGTTGCGGATCCTTCCCCTCGCCGAGCGCAAGCATGATCTCGAGATCACCAACTGGCTCTCGCTCGACGATCCCACACCCGCGTTTGAACACCCCGACCTTGCCATCGTTGCCGATCGCATTCGCGCGGCCAAGGCCAATGGCCGCTCGGTGATTCTGGTGATGGGCGCGCATGTGCTGCGCGCCGGCGTAAATCGCCATCTCATCGACATGATCGAGCGTGGGTGGATTACGCACATCGCCTTTAACGGCGCGGGCGCCATTCACGATTACGAACTCGCGCGCATCGGCGCCACCACCGAGAGCGTGGCCCGCTATATCGCCGAAGGCCAGTTTGGCCTGTGGCAGGAGACCGGCGAGCTGAACCAGTGGATTCAGGAAGCCGCGCGTCTCGACTATGGCCTTGGCGAACATGTCGGCCGTCGCATCGCTGAATCCTCGTTCCCGCATCGCAGCCTTAGCGTATTTGGCGCCGCATGGCGCAAGAACGTGCCGGCCACGGTGCATGCCGGCATCGGCTATGACATCATCCACGAGCATCCCAACTGCAGTGGCGAGGCGCTCGGCAAGGCAAGCTATCGCGACTTTCTGATCT
>CAZBTA010000064.1:0-22682 GCA_964494515.1 uncultured Bryobacter sp. | reverse complement strand
CAACCGCGGCGCCAAATGGCAGCGTAACGTCTTCGCCCCCGGTAACGCTCCCGGTCTCAGTCATTATCACGGCGCCGGTGACCTCAATGGCGATGGTCGCCCTGACATCGCCAGCGCGGCCAAAGTCGGCAAGGACGGCCAATGGTTCGCCTGGTGGGAGCAACCCGCCAAACCCGGCGCCCCCTGGACGAAACACATTCTTTCGAGCACTGAAGACGGCGCCACCAATCCCCTCATCGCCGATCTCAATGGCGACGGCAAGATGGACGTCATCGCCTCACGCGGCCATGGCGTCGGCCTGCTCTGGTTTGCCGGCCCCACGTTCACCAAACACGAGATCGACGCCTCGCTCTACGGCCCCCACTCGCTTGCCATTGCCGATATTGATGGCGATGGCGATATCGACGCCGTCACTTGCGCCAAGGATTCCTACGTCGTCGCCTGGTTTGAGAACGACGGCAAAGGCCACTTCACCAAGCGCGTCATCCACGAGGATCAGGCCGCCTACGACATCCGCCTCTTCGACATGGATGGCGATGGCGACATGGATGTCATCGTCGCCGGGCAGAACTCCCGCAACGTCGTCTGGTTTGAGAACCGCCTGCGTTAACTACAGATTCGCGAGCCGCTGCTCGGCGTCGCCAAACTGCTTGAGCTCAATGCCCATGCGGTCCAGAATCGACAGGTACAGGCTGCACAGCTTGCGATTCTCGTTGCCCGCCTTCAGATAGTTCAATGTCCGCCCGGTCTTGAGCGTGCCGCCGAGCCCACCAGCCAGCACCAGCGGCAACCGTGTGTTGTCATGTCTGCGGCCAGACCACATGTTGTTCAGCCACATCAGGCACGAGTTGTCGAGCACCGTGCCATTGCCTTCCTTCATGCCGTCCAGCTTCGTCGCCAGATACGCGAGCGACCCCAGATGGAACCTCGTAATCCGCTCATACCCTTCTGACAAATTGTCGTGTGAGGCCGCATGGTGGCCTTCCTTCACGTTGAGGAACGGGTAGTACAGCGCCGACAGGTCGCGCGCCAGCACCAGCGACGCCACCCTCGTCTTGTCCGTCTGGAAGGCGATCGCGATGATGTCGCACATCAGCTTCGCGTGCTCGCGCAGGTCCTCCGGCAATCCATTCGCCGGTCGGTCCATCATCCACGTTGGCTTGTTCTTTACCTTGGCGTCTTCATCGGCCAGCGCCTTCGTCGTCCGCGTCTTCTCAATGCGCCGCTCTACTTCGCGCACGCTCGTCAGATATTCATCGAGCTTCGCCTTGTCGGTCGCGCTGATCTTCGTCGTCATCGCCTGTGCCCGGTCGCGTACCCGGTCGAGAATGCTCAGATTCCGCAGGCTCCCGCGATTCTCAAAAAGGCTGTCCCACGCGAGCGACGGATACACCTCATTCGGCACTGGGCTGTCCGCTGATTGCCACGAGATGTGCGAGCTGTAAGCCATCGAAAAATTCGTCTCGTGATAACCAGTCATGGGCTGCTCACAGGCGAGCACCAGCGATTGCTGCGCCGTATCCTGGCCCACATGATTGGCGATCATCTGGTCCACCGTCATGCCGGCATGGATGATCGGCCCGCGCTGGATCACCGCGCCGCTCAACAGGCTTCCCGTCTGCGCCGGATGAATCCCCTGTCCCGTCGCCATCTTCAGGTACAACCCATCGATCACGTTGATCTTGTGTTTGAGCGGCTCAAGCACCGACAGCGTCTTGCCGAGCTTCATCTGCTCGCCATCCCCGCTCGCGCTCCAGTGCTCCTCATGCACGCCGTTGCCCATAAACAGCACGGCAAAGCGCTTTGGCGGTGTCGCCGTTTCACTGGCCTGCATCGACTCAAGCCACGGCAACGCCATCGTCACGCCAACTCCGCGCAATACCGCGCGCCGGGGGATTCTATTGGTTGTCACTTGCACTTGCTCCTCGTCTTGCCTGAAATTGCGGACTCTCCACAATCGTCTGCACCAGTGCGCTAAAGCGGTAGCCGCTTGCTTCAAGCCGCCCCCGCATGCGCTCTATTGTAATTTCATCGCTCAGCAGAAGCGACCGTCCCAGTCCATACGCCAGCAGCTTCCGGCACAGTTGATCCACAAAGTCCTTTTCCCGCTTTTCCCGAATGTATTGCTGCACGCCCTTCAGCCCCGCGCCCTTCGACCCATCCGGAAACACCGCCTCATTGTCCACGGCCCTCCCCGCCAGATCCTTCGTGCGTGCCTCGCCCACCGGGCCAAAGTTCTCAAACACCAGCCCAAACGAATCAAACTTCTGGTGACAGCCCGCGCAGGCCGGGTTCTCGCGGTGCTTCGCCAACATCTGCCGTAGCGGCAGTTCCGCCTTCGCTTCATCGCCCGGTAATTCCGGCACTGCGGGCGGCGGCGGTGGGATCCTCTCCCCCAATACCCGCTTGGCCACCCAATACCCGCGCTTCACCGGGCTAGTCCGTAGCCCCGGCGCATTCCGGGTAAGAAACACCGCCATCGGCAACAGCCCGCCCCGCCCGTATTGATCCGCATTCTCCACCGCCACCCAATTCTCGCTACCACCGTTCACATCTGGCATCCCGTAGTGCCGCGCCAGCACCGGGTTCACAAACGTCCTCTTGCCATATAGCAATTCGAGCACCGGCTTGTCCTGCCGCACCACATCCACAATCAGGCGCACCGGCTCTTCAAACATCGCCTCGCGCAACTCGTTATCAAAGCTTGGAAAACGCTCGCGGTCCACCGCGTTGTGTTCTTCAAACCGTCTGAAGTCGAGCCAGTTGCCTGCAAACTCGGTCACAAACCGCCGTGCCCGCTCATCCTTCAACATTCGCCTCACTTCACTTGCGAGCGCTGCCGGTTGCTTCAGCGCCCCGCTTGCCGCCTTGGCCAGTAGCGCCTCATCCGGCGGGCTCGCCCACAAAAAGAAGCTCAGCCGGCTCGCCAGCGCATATCCCGGCAACGCCTGCCTGGGAGCCCGCACTTGCGACACCTCATTCAGGTCGATCCGGTAGCAGAAGTCCGGCGACATCAGGATCCCCACCAGCGAATCCCTCACCGCCTCCTCGTGCGTCAACCCGCTCTTGTCGCGCATCTCGCGGTAGTAGTCGAGCGTGCTCTTCTTCTCGGCCTCGGTAAGCGGCCGCCGGTAAGCCCGCGCCGCAAATCGCAGCAGCGCCGCCAGATGCAACGGCTCTGATTCCACTCGCGCCTTTTCCACCGCGCGGATCTCCGCGTTTACGCGTGCAAAGTGCGCCTCGATTGCTGGCAGTGCATCGGCGTGCGGTTGCGGGTCAGCCTTCGCTTTCGCCACATACTGATCGCGCAGTCCAAAGATGATCGTCGGGTCGGTAATTGCCCGATCCGCCGGCCTCACGCTGCCGCTCTCGCGCCCATTGCCAAGGATCTCGCCGCTTTGATTGAAGTAGTACTGGTCGTACGTGCGAATTGTATGGTTCGCAATGAAGTCAAACTCGCGCCACAGCTTGTCGAGCTCCGCCGTCTGCTTCGCATCAAGCACCATCTCCCGCAACGGCAGATCATCCCTGAAGTACCCCATCACGTTATGGAACCCCGCGCTCAACAGCCGCCCCTGATCCTCAAAGTCATCCGGGTAAAACCGTCCCCGCTCGCTCACGTAGAACGCATCCGGAAACACCTTCGCAAATCGCCCATATGCCGTCTCATACTCGGCCCTCTTGCCTGCTGGCACGCGCAACTCATGGGCAAACGCGAGCCGTGCCTTGACGAGCTTCGCATGCGCCTGCACGGCCACAATGTCGCGATTGGCGCGCACAAAGAATGTCCCCGGCCGCGGCCCTTCCGGGATCTCGGGCAGCGGCTTGCCCTCTTCAAGCAGTGCCTCGGTGTCAAACTCGCGCCGCTTCGTGGCAAACTGATTCAGCTTCCAGTTCATCAACGGCTGCGAGGTCGTGCTCAGCCCCGCCACCGTCGGCGCAAAGTAATGCTTCGCCACCAGTCGCCGCATGTGCAGCACATAGTCGCGCATCTCGCGGGCCTGATACTTCGGCTCTCCCTCGCCCTTCTTCGGTGCTGGCATGGCGCGGAACATCTGCTGCACACGCGCCAGCGGCCCCACACTTTCCTTCACCGTCAGCGCCGCCCACACTTGCGGCAGATACTTTGCACTCACGCGGCTATCCCGCGCCGTGCTTGCGAGCGTCGCTCCCGGCTTGCCCAGCGCCACGCGATGTTGATAGCGCCATGCGGCAAGAAAGTAGTCCGCATAATCCGTCGGCTGCTGCTTATAGAAATTCACAATGCGCTGGATCGCATACTTCTCCCGATCGGTTTCCACCAGCATCGGGTGCGGTGCAAACGCAATATCCACCGGCGTCAACACCATGTGATTGGCCACCTCGCGCGCAGCCTGCAAATACTTGTTCAGCAGCGCCGGCGACATCGCGAGCGACTCGCCCGTATTGTCAAAGCCCTCGGGGTTGGCCGGGTCCACGGGAAACTCGCGCGTCGGCCGTATGTCCACTCCGGCCAGGTCACGGATCGCATAGTTGTACTCGGCATTGCTCAACCGGCGCGCCAGCACAATACCCGGGTCTCCGGCATGCTTGCGTGCCTCGTTGGCCCGCATCGCCTCCACCCACTCGATTACGTTCTTGCTAGCCGCTGCATCAGGGCGGGGAAGTCCCTTCGGCGGCATGTCGCCCACCTTCAGCCGCTCGGCCACTGTCGCCCAGTGCGCATGGTCGCGCACCACATCCGCCATGCCGTTGTAGCCACTCAGATCGAGTTGTGCCGCTGGCTGCTTGCCGCTATGACAACCCGCGCAATGGCGCGCCACAAACGGCTTCACCGTTGCCTCAAAGGTATTCTTCAGCTCGGCATCAGTGGCGGGCGCTGCGGCCAGATACAACAGGAATAATGCGTGTGTCGACATGTGCGGGATAAAGGTGAAAACAACTTTATCCCCTTAGCGCTCCCGAGACAAGATGTCTATACGCGTCCCGCTGCCTCTAGCGCGCCATATTCTTCATCGGTAAACATCCGCGACCGCACCAGAAACCGCAATCCCTCCGGCCCCTCGAGCGAGAACATCCCCCCGCGCCCCGGCACCACATCAATCGTCAATTGCGTGTGCTTCCAGTATTCAAACTGCGGCTTGCTGATGTAGAACGGCGCTCCGCCGATCTCCCCCAATTGCACATCACTGTCCCCCACCAGAAAATCCCCCAGCGGAAAACACATCGGGGAGCTGCCATCGCAGCAGCCCCCCGACTGGTGAAACATCAACTCGCCATGCTGGGCGCGCAGCTTGTCAATCAGCGCAAGCGCCGCCTCGCTGGCCAGTACCTGCTTCGGTGTCTCCATGTGCTTTAGAAGAATCCGAGCGCGTTCGGGCTGTAGCTCACCAGCTGATTCTTCGTCTGCTGGTAGTGGTTCAGCATCATGGCATGCGTCTCGCGGCCCACGCCCGATTGCTTGTATCCACCAAACGCCGCATGCGCCGGATACAGGTGATAGCAGTTTGTCCACACACGCCCCGCTTGGATCTCGCGGCCAAAGTGATACGCCCGATTCATGTCGCGCGTCCACACGCCCGCCCCCAGCCCGTACAACGTGTCATTGGCCATGTGCAGCGCTTCTTCTTCGTCCTTGAACGTCGTCACGCTAACCACCGGCCCAAAGATCTCTTCCTGGAAGATCCGCATCTTGTTGTGGCCCTTGAATACCGTTGGCTGCACATAGTAGCCGCCGGCCAGCTCGCCTTCAAATACGGCGCGCTTGCCGCCACACAACACCTCGGCCCCTTCCTTCTCGCCGATGTCGATGTAGCTGAGAATCTTCTCAAGCTGCTCGCTCGAGGCCTGCGCGCCGATCATCGTGTCGCTAGCCAGCGGGTTGCCCTGCTTGATCGCCTTCACGCGCGGCATCACCTTTTCCATAAACCGCTCGTAGATCGATTCCTGCACCAGCGCCCGCGACGGACAAGTGCATACTTCGCCCTGGTTTAGCGCAAACAGCACAAACCCCTCGATCGCCTTGTCGAGATAAGCGTCATCCTTGGCGATCACATCTTCAAAGAAGATGTTCGGGCTCTTGCCGCCCAGCTCCAGCGTCACCGGGATCAGGTTCTGCGACGCATACTGCATGATCAGCCGGCCCGTTGTCGTCTCCCCGGTAAACGCGATCTTGGCAATACGCGAGCTCGACGCCAGCGGCTTGCCCGCCTCAAGGCCAAACCCGTTCACCACATTCAACACTCCCGGCGGCAACAGGTCGCCCACCAGCTCCATCAACACCAGAATGCCCAGCGGTGTTTGCTCGGCCGGCTTCAGCACCACACAGTTGCCCGCCGCCAGCGCTGGCGCCAGCTTCCAGGTCGCCATCAGAATCGGAAAGTTCCACGGGATGATCTGCCCCACCACGCCCAGCGGCTCATGGTAGTGATACGCCACCGTGTTCGCATCGATCTCCGAGATGCTGCCTTCTTGCGCGCGGATCGCGCTGGCAAAGTAGCGGAAGTGATCGATCGCCAGCGGAATGTCCGCCGCCTTCGTCTCGCGGATCGGCTTGCCGTTATCCCACGTCTCCACCGTCGCCAGCAGTTCGAGGTTTTGCTCCATGCGGTCGGCGATCTTCATCAGAATGTTCGCCCGTTCGGTGACCGAAGTCTTGCCCCATTGACGCTTCGCCGCGTGAGCCGCATCCAGCGCCCGATCAATGTCGGCCGCGTTCGAGCGCGGAATCTCACACAACACCTTGCCCGTCACCGGGCTGATGTTCTCAAAGTACGCTTGCGAGAGCGGCGCCAGCCATTCGCCCGCAATGTAGTTCTCATAGCGCCGCTTCAGCGTGAGCGGCAATCCACCAAGGGATGTTTCAAGAGTTGTCGTCATGGAGTAGCTCCTCGATTGGGGATTCTATACCAGTCCAATCGCGTTGGCTTTCAGCACCGCCCCGCGGCGCTGCTCTCCACGCTTCAGGTCACCGGCTCATCAAGCGGCTCCATCATCCCCAGGCGCTCCATCAGCTCCAGTGTTTCCCGCGCTTCCTTCTCATCGATTTTGCTCAGCGCAAATCCCACATGCACCATCACATACTCGCCGGGCAACGCGTCCGGCACAAAGTCGAGAATCACCGGCCGCTCCACTCCGCCAAAGTCCACTCGCGCCACGCGATTCAATCCGAGGTCCTCGACGCTCTTCACCTGTCCCGGTATTGCTAGGCACATACGCGCGCCTCCACGATCTCTTCAATCAGCTCCACCGCCTGGCCCACGGCTTCTTCAAACTGCGCTTGCACCGTCGGGCTCAGCCCCACACCTGTTGCCACTTCCGCCGGCTCCACTCCGATCACGGCAATACGCGGCGGCAGATCCCCCGTAAACGCGGCCACCGCCAGCAGGCTCGCCGCATTGCTCTCATGCGCGCTACGCCCGCGCAGGCTGCCCGCCTTCATCGGGTCAAATGCATCAAACACCATCACCGTGCCCGGTTCTTCTCCGGCACGAAAGGCGTCCACGATCACCAGCGCGTCGCGTCCGGCCAGCAGCGTCAGCAGCCCCAGCCCGATCGTTCCCCCATCCACCAGTTCCACATCGCTCGCACACCCGAATCGCTCATGTAGCCGTTCGATCATCGCCGGCCCAAACCCGTCATCACGCAGCAGCGTGTTGCCGAGTCCCAGCACGAGCACTGGCTTAACTAATCCATGTGTTGCTATCCGCATCGGATTTCCTCACAAATTTCCGCCCGGTGAAGATGCTCCCCACCATGCCGTTATCAAGATAAATGCTGTCGAGCACCACGATGTAGATATGAATCATGATGAACGCGAGAAAACCCCACGCCGCGCCGTGATGCCATTGGTGCACCTGGTAGCTTCCCCCAAACATCGGGATCACCCAGCCGCACATTGTGCTCCAGAATCCGCCCGGATTCGACTCGCCATACATCGCAAACCCGGTCACAATTTCAAACCCGCCCAGCGCGCCGATAAACAACAGGTAGCTCAGCGCCCCAAGCTGGTTATGCCCCACAAACCCGCTTTCGATCCGCACCGTCAGATACTCAAAGCCCTGTTCATACAGCGCCTTCCACCAGCTCTTGCGCCACACGAAGGGAAACCCGCTCCGGGCATAGTTGTTGCCCGCGAAAAACCAGTAGATACGCAGCAGAAACGCCGCCAGCAATACATAGCCGCTGATGAAGTGGATCTGCCTCACCCTGCCCATCAGAAACCCGAACGTCGCCTCGCCCTGCACCGATGCATACGGCCAGGCGATAAAGAATCCTGTCGCCAGCAGCACCGGGATCGCCAGCGCGATCATCCAGTGCCAGACCCGGATCGGCGTCTCCCACACATATCTCGACTCGAGCCTCTCGCTCTTCAATGATGTGACTGTCGTGGCCATGGCATGCTCCTTATCGAACCACCACTTTTGCCAGCGTCTCGCCGTTCTCGCCCATCACATGCGTCGCGCATGCCAGGCACGGGTCAAACGAGTGAATCGTCCGCAGAATCTCCACCGGCTTCATGCCATCGTGCATCTGCGTGCCGATCAGCGCCGCTTCATACGCGCCATGCTGTCCCGCCGCATCGCGCGGCGACGCATTCCACGTCGAAGGCACCACAATCTGATACTTCGCCGTCTTCTTGTCCTTGATCTGGATCCAGTGGCCCAGCGCCCCGCGCGGCGCTTCGACAAAGCCCACGCCCTTGGCTTCCTTCGGCCAGCTTTCCGGGTCCCACTTCTTGGTGTTCGAGGTCGTCAGATCGCCCGCCTTCAGGTTCGCCACCAGCGCCTGATACTCTTCGAGCATCCACTGCGCCGCCAGCTTCGATTCCAGCCCTCGTGCAAAGGTTCGGCCCAGCGTCGAGAACAACGCTTCCACCGGCAACTTCGTTGTATCGAGGCCCCACTTCACCACGTCGCGAATCGCCGTGTTGCCCGAGGCAAACCCCACGATCATTCGCGCCAGCGGACCTACCTCAACGGCATGCCCCTTCCACCGCGGCGTCTTCACCCACGAGTAACCCTTCGATTCATCCAGTTGCTGATACGGCGGCTTCGGCCCGTTGTACTTCGGCTTTGTCTCGCCTTCCCACGGGTGCAGTCGTTGCTTCCCGTCCGGATATTCATACCAGCTATGCGCGACCTCTTCCTGCACCTGTGAGAAGTCCTTGAGATCCAACCCCTCAACTGCGTTCAGGTTCTTGCCGAGCACCACGCCGCGCGGAAAGCGGAACTTGTTCGTGCTCGCCAGGTTGTAGTCCGTCGGCATATCGCCATAGGTCATGTAGTTGCCCAGGCCCCCGCCGATCTTGCCCCACTCCGGATAAAAGCTCGCGATCGCCACCAGATCCGGAATGTACAGCTGCTCCACGATCTGAATGGCCTCCGTGATCTTGTCCTTCACAAAGTTCAATCGCTCCATGTTGATCGGGGCGTTGTCGTCATCCATGCTGATCGCACATGCCACTCCGCCCACCAGATAATTCGGATGCGGATTCTTGCCACCGAACACCGTATGGATCTTGGCCACTTCCTTCTGCCATTGCAGCGCCTCCAGATAATGCGCCACCGCCATCAGGTTCGCCTCCGGCGGCAACTTGTAAGCCGGATGCCCCCAATAAGCGTTCTGGAAGATTCCCAACTGCCCGCTGTCCACAAACTTCTTCAGCGTGGCCGCCATATCGCTGAAGTACCCCTTCGACGATTTCGGCCAATGCGGCGACACCTTCTGCGCCAGCTCCGAGGTTGCCGCTGGGTCGGCCTTCAGCGCGCTCACCACATCCACCCAGTCGAGCGCATGCAGGTGGTAGAAGTGAATCACGTGGTCCTGCACCAGCTGCGTAAAGTTCATCAGGTGCCGGATGATGCTCGCGTTCCGTGGCAGCTCGATTGCGAGCGCGTCTTCCACGCTACGCACACTCGCCAGTGCATGGATCGTCGTGCATACCCCGCAGATGCGTTCAGCAAACGCCCATACCTCGCGCGGGTCACGGCCTTGCACAATCAGTTCAATACCGCGCCACATCGTGCCGCTCGACAACGCGTCACCGATGGCGCCTTTCTCGTTCAATATCGCTTCAACGCGGAGATGTCCTTCAATCCGCGTGACAGGGTCTACAACGACTCGGGTGGCCATACGCTCATCTCCTTGTTCTTACGACTTCGGGGTCGTTTCAATGTTCACCAGCTTGTGTTTGGTCAGCGCCGCCAGCCCATGCGCCGCAATGGCGCCGGCTACCACCGCCGTCACGCCCTTGCCCACCTGGTCCGCGGTCAGATCCGTCGTTGGTGTGGGGATGTTCGCCAGCCGTTCATAGAACGGGCCGTTGTCCCAGAAGTTGTCCTCCGAACACCCAAAGCACCCATGCCCCGATCCGATCGGGAACGACACGCATTCGTTCCACTTCATCGACGCACACGCGTTATACGTCGACGGCCCGCGGCAACCCATCTTGTATAAACACCACCCCTTGCGCGCGCCTTCGTCATCCCAGCTCTCCACAAACTGCCCGGCGTCAAAGTAGCTGCGCCGGTAGCACCGGTCATGGATCCGCTGCCCGTAGAACATCTTCGGCCGCCGCGAGGAATCCAGTTCCGGCAGTCGATCAAACGTCAGCAGATAGCTCAATACACCCGTCATCACCTCGGCAATCGGAGGACATCCCGGCACATTGATCACCGGCTTGTTGGTGATCATCTTGTACACCGGCTTGGCCCCCGTTGGGTTCGGATACGCCGCCTGCACACAGCCGTTTGAGGCGCAGGACCCCCAGGCAATGATCGCCTTTGCCCCGGCTGCCGATTCTTCGAGGATGTTCGTAAATGTCTCCCCACCGATCGTGCAGTAGATGCCGTCATCGTTGGTTGGCGCATTGCCTTCCACCGCCAGCAGGTATTGCCCCTTGTAGTCCTTCATGATCTTCTTGCGGATTTCTTCGGCCTGATGCCCGGCCGCTGCCTGCAACACATCGTCATAGTCCAGCGAGATCATGTTGAACAGGATGTCCTGCGCAATCGGGTGCGTCGAGCGGATAAAAGATTCGCTGCAGCAGGTACATTCAAGCCCGTGGATCCACAACACGGGGATCCGTGGCTTCGTATCAAGCGCCTTTTGAATTTGTCCGGCCGCTTCAACAGGTAGGCCCAGTGCCGCGGCGGTCATGGTGCAGAAAGTAAGTATGTCGCGGCGGCTAATGCCTCGCCGCTCGAGGACTTCAGACGTGGTGGAAGTTCGTGTTGCGTTCATGGCAGCTTCCTCAAGCTGCCTCCCCCATTAGCAATCCACCTGCCAATTGCAATTCCGCTGTAATAATTCATCCCCGCTCAATCTGCTGGGTCAACCCCCTGGGGCATTTGCCCCACCTTCTGGGGCTTCTGCCCCAACCAGCCCCGCTAACTTCATGCATTTCGGCAGAATTCGCATTGGCACCTGACGTGCATACATAGGGGACGCCATGAAGACTCGCAACTTACTCTTCACAATCCTCCTCGGCACGGCCCTCACCATGCAGGCTGCTGATGTGGCTGCCGGCAAGACAGCCTATGATGCCGCATGCAAGAAGTGCCATGGTGCCGACGGCACTCCCAATCCCGCCATTGCCAAGATGCTCAAAGTTGAAATGAAGCATCTCGGCTCCAAAGAAGTCCAGTCGAAGTCTGACGCCGACCTCAAAAAAGAAACGCTCGAAGGCGTTGGCAAGATGAAGGGCATCCCTTCAGCAGAAAAGGACATCGCCAACATTCTCGCCTTCGTCCGCACTCTCAAACAGTAGGAGGCTCGCCATGGGGAAACTCGTACAACGCTGGTTTTTGCCAGTCCTGTATCTCACGGATAACTGGATCAGCAGGATCGGACTTTTCTTTGTCCTGTCCTCTACCGTCCTGTGGATCTTTTTGACCGGCGCCAGCGCCGCCTCGGGTTACCTCGGCATCCTCCAGTTCGTCGCCCTGCCCGTCACCTTCTTCGGTGGCTTGGTCCTGATTCCCGTCGGCATCAGCCTCCAGCGCAAGCGCGAGGCCCCCGATCATCAGCTCCATTTCCCCGAGAAGATCGAGCTCACCAATCCCCGTGTCCGTCGCTTTCTCGTCTTTGTCGCGGCGGCCACTTTCGTCAATCTGGTCGTGGGTGGCGCTCTCACCTACCAAACCGTGCATTACATGGAGAGCAACAACTTCTGTGGAACAGCCTGTCACGTCATGGGTCCCGAACACGCTGCCTTTCAGGCGGGTTCGCATGCCCAGGTCAAATGTGTCGAGTGCCACATCGGCGAAGGCGTTGGCAACACCATCCGCGCCAAGCTCAATGGCACTCGACAACTTTTTCTCGTCATGACCGGCGGCTACAGCCGCCCCATTCCCGCCCCGCCCCACAATCTCAAGCCAGCATCCGAGACCTGTGAGAACTGTCATTCCCGCAATCATGATTACGGCAATAAGCTATGGCGCCGCACTTCGTTCGACGACAGCGGCGAGCAGCTCGACACCGCTCTCATGCTCAAGCTTGGTGGTGCCGAAGGCAACGGCATCCACGGCGCCCACATGGGTAAAGGCCTGTCGATCGATTATCAGGCCGCCGACGACAAGCGTGAAAAGATCCTCGACGTCAAAGTCACCCGCAATGGTCAGGTGACTCAATACTCGACAGACGATTTCACCGCCGGCAAAGCCAAAGCCGCCCTCTCGCGCCGCATGGATTGCCTCGATTGCCACAACCGTCCCGCCCATCAGTACGAACAGCCCGATCGCGCCATCGACACCATGATGGCCGCCGGCAAGCTCCCCGCCAGATTGCCCATGTTCCGTAAGGCCGCCCTTGAAGTTCTGAAGGCCGACTATCCCGTCGCCACCGTCACCACGGATCTCCCCGGCCGGCTGCTTGCCTTCTACCAAAAGAATCAACCCGGCGTTTTCGCCTCCAGCAAGGCGGATCTCAACAAAGCCGGTCAGGAATTGCTCGCGCTCTACCAGCGCAATGTTTTCCCCGCCATGAACGTCAAGTGGGGCAGCTATCCGCAGCACATCGGTCACACCGATTCGCCCGGATGCTTCCGCTGTCACGGCGAGGAGTTGAAGTCGAAGACGCCCGGTAAGTCAATAACCCAGGATTGCGAGGCCTGCCACAAAGTTATCGGCGTCGAAGAGAAGAACCTCAAAGCTCTTCAGGAATTGGGAGGATGAACATGCTCAACAGCATCAAACGTCGTGCCTGGCCCATTGCGATAGCCGCACTTTTGTTCCTCGCCGCTGGTCTCTTGAGTGGCGTCGGTAAACAGACTTACAGCGAACTCAGCAAAGCCTTTTACGCCGATCAAAACACCATCAACTTCGTGCGCCCTGGCCTTGAACTCAAGGTCCTCGCCGCCGTTATCAATGCCGACGGCCGTATGGCCGCTCGCGTCAAAATCACCGACCCGATGGGCGTCGGCCTCGATCGTCTTGGCATCTTCACCCCTGGCCCGGTCAACATGAGTTTCGTCATGGCCGTCCTGCCGCAAGATCAAAAGACCTATACCTCCTACACGACTCGCGTCCAGACCAGTCCCATCACCAAGGTCTCGGCCACTCAGGCCGGTGCCGACACCGGCGGCAGCTGGACCAAAGAAGCCGAAGACGGTGAGTACACCTACACCTTCGGCACGCGCGCTCCGGCCAACATCGACCGCACCGCCACTCACACCGTCGGCGTCTACTCAAGCCGTAATCTCACGGCCTTTGAGCTCGGCACCAATTACGCCAGCGCCACCTTCAACTTCATCCCCAACGGCGGCACAGTCACCAAGGTTCGCGACGTCGTCAAGACGTCCACTTGCAACACCTGCCACGTCCAGATCTCGGCCCACGGCGGTTCGCGTCGCGGCATGGAAATGTGCGTCCTCTGCCACACGCCACAAACCACTGACCCCGACACCGGCAACACCGTCGACATGACCGTCATGACCCACCGCATTCACATGGGTAAAGACCTCCCAAGCGTTCTTGCCGGCACGCCTTACCAGATCATCGGTAACGGTCAGAGCATCCACGACTACAGCACGTTCGGCTTCCCGCCCACCGTGCGCAAATGCGAGACCTGCCACGTGCAGACCGGTCCCAACGCCGCCACTGATGCCACCGCCATGTTTATGCCGACGCGCGCCAGTTGCGGTTCCTGCCACGACAACATCGACTTTGCCAACGGCAAAGGTCACATTCTCCAGGCCGATGACACGCGCTGCTCGCAGTGCCACCGCCCCGATGGCGAACGTGAGTGGGACATCTCCGTCAAGGGCGCCCATACGGTTCCCGAATACTCGAAGAACCTCAAAGGCCAATCGATCGAGTTGCTCGAGGTTGCCAATACCGGCCCCGGCCAGAACCCCACGATCACCTACCGCCTCAAGGATGCCGACGGCAAGATCCTGTCGCCTTCTGACATGAACTCGCTCTCGCTCGTCCTCGCTGGCCCCGCGGGTGACTACTCGGCCTACTGGTCAGAAGCCGCTCGCACCGACACGTTGTCGCCCAGCGGTTCGGCCACCCATCGCTTTGCCCGCGCCATTCCGGCCGACGCCAAGGGCACCTTCTCCATCAGTGCTGAAGGCTACCGCAACGTCAGCTTCGAAGGTCCCGGCCGCATCCCCACCACCGTTCGCGATCCGCTCAAGAACGTGGTCAAGTACTTCAGCGTCGATGGCACGGCCGTTGCCGCCCGTCGCCAGGTCGTCTCCCTCGACAAATGCAACGTCTGCCACGTCCGTCTCGAAGCTCACGGTCGCAATCGCAACCAGATCGACCATTGCGTCGTCTGCCATAACCCGACCATGACCGATTCCGCTCGTCGTCCCGCCGACAAGGGCCCGGCCGAGAGCATCAGTTTCGCCACGATGATCCATCGCATCCATACCGGTAAGGAACAGGGCCGCGACTACATCATCTACGGCTTCGGCGGCAGCGCCAACAATTTCAGCAACGTGGGCTTCCCCACCACTGCTGCCAATTGCACCACCTGCCACATCAACAACACGCAGAACTTGCCCTTGCGTCAGGGCCTGCAATTGATCACCGACCCACGCGGCTGGCTCACCAACCCTGGTGCCACCACTGCCGCCTGCTTGAGCTGCCACACCTCGCGTGATGCCGCCGCTCACGCCCAGCTCAATACTGCGCCTCTCGGCGAAAGCTGCACCGTTTGCCACGGCCCGAACTCCGAGTTCTCCGTAGCCAAGGTTCACGCGCAGTAGCGAAAGGACAATCGTCATGCGTACCCTTCTTACTCTCGTTATCGTGCCCCTTCTGGTGCTTGCGGCGCCAAAGAAGGCCCATACCGACAAGGAAGGGTACGTCGGTACCGAGGCCTGCCTTGTCTGCCATGAAGACATGGGCAAAGCCTTCCTCAAAACTCGTCACGGTGTGATTGAGAACGATAAGAACCGGGGCTGGAAAGGGCAATCCTGCGAGTCTTGCCACGGCCCCGGGGCCAAACACGGCGAAGCCGCCGAGGCCAAGTTCATTCTCAATCACACCAAGGCGAGCCCCCGTGAGGCCGACGCCAACTGCCTCTCCTGTCACAAGAATCAGGCAACTCACGCTGGCCGCATCTCTGGCTCCCATGCCAAAGTGCAAGTCGCCTGCGTGAGTTGCCATTCTGTGCACCATGCGGTCAACGACTCTTCTCTCCCACTATTCCGCGATTTCAGCGACAAGTCGCCCGCCGCCTTTGCTCGTCTCGCTCTGCCGTCAACGCGCTCCACCAAGGTCACCGAGCTCTGCTCGTCCTGTCATGCCAGTGCGCTCGCGGCCTTCAATCGGCCCCATACCCATCCGGTCGCCTCCGGCGCCATGTCCTGTGTCGATTGCCACAATCCTCACGGTACCTCTCGCCCCTATGGCCTCAACACCACCGCTCGCACCACCAACCCCGAGCCTGGTTGCTTCAAGTGTCACGCCGACAAGCGCGGCCCCTTTGCCTTCGATCATGCCCCCGTCCGCATGGAGGGCTGCAGCGCCTGCCATGAGAATCACGGCTCGGCTAACCCCCGTCTCCTGAATCGCGCCGAAGTGGGCCACCTCTGTCTCGAGTGCCACTCCAATGCCCCCGCGGCCAACAATCCCTCCCGCACTCTCGGCACCGTCGCCACCGGCTTCCATGATCTCCGCTTGCCGCTCTATCGCAACTGCACCAGTTGCCATACCAAGATCCACGGCTCGCACATCAACAGGGACTTCCTCCGATGAGATACCTGCTCTTCCTTTCCGCCGCGGCCCTCCTTGCGCAGGAGCCCGCCAAGACCACCACTCCTCCTCCCGAGGAACCCTTCCGCATGTCGTCGGAAGTCGGCTACCGCGCGCTCACCAATCAGCACGGCGATCTCAACACCTATCGCAGCGTTATCAATCTCGGCGAAGGCCCCCGCCTGCTTAACTTCCAGTCCACCTACAAGCCCCCCTCATCGCGTTTCCTCGATGAGCTCCGGCTCAATGGTTCCAACTGGGGCGATCCGCTCAACACCTTCGCCCTCAATGCTGAAAAGACGGCCATCTACCGCCTCAACCTTCAATACCGCAACATCGCCTACTTCAACGCGCTACCCTCATTCGCCAACCCGCAAATCGCCAAAGTTGGCACCGGCGCCTTCACCACCAGCCAGTCCTCCATGGATACCCGCCAGCGCTTCTGGTCCGTCGATCTGGATCTGCTTCCCGGCCGCCACTGGCAGCCCTTCTTCGGCATCGCCGGCAATTCAAGCCGCGGCCGCGGCGTCAAGCCCCTCGTGCTTGACGAGAACAGCTATCCAGCCTTGAGCCTCAACGACCTCGGCTACACGGTCTTCCGCGGTGGTCTGCGTTTCGAGAACGATCTGATGCATGTCACCCTCGAGCAGGGCGGGGCAACGTTCTATGACGATTCCGGCCTCGTCAACAACTCTCTCAATACCGGCAACCGCGACAATCTCTACCTTGGCCGCCGCCTGCAGATCGGCGATTCCAATCGCCTCTACACGGTCAACGGCCAGCACATCTACTCCTCCGCCGACCTCACCATCTCGCCCACTTCCTGGCTCGATCTCAGCGCCGAGTATTACTTCTCCCAGCCCAAATCCGACGTCCGCTACAACGAGTCCGCCCTCGGCACGATCCTATGGCTTGATTCGCTGCGCTTCGTCAATGGCCAGCAATCTTTCGCTACCGGCTATGCCAATCAGCCCCGCTCCGCTGGCGGCCTCACGCTTGAGGTCCGTCCCACTTCGAAGCTCCGCATCCTCGATGCCTGGCAGATCGAACGCGCCCACAACGCCGGCTACTCCATCCTCACCACCACGCTTGACGCCCGTCCCCTCTCGCCCGTCAGGCTCAACGATCGCTTCATCCTGCGCCAGAACGAGAATCGCCTGCAGGCCTTCTACGACATCTCTAAGAAATTGACAATCTTCGGAGGTCATCGCTTTTTGTGGGGTGACGCCGAGGTGCGACGGTCTCAACTCGCACTGGGATCGCCGCTGGAGAAAGGCTACCTGGACCGGCAATCCGCTCTGGGTGGCCTTATCTATCGCGCCACACAACGCCTCATCATCAATGCCGACACCGAGGTCGGCCGTGGCGATCAGACCTTCTTTCGCTCCGGCCTGCAGAACTTCGAACAGATCCGCCTCCGTGCCCGTTACCAGCTCACCGACAATCTCCATCTCAACGCCCGCTACACGCGCCTCAACAACTACAACCCCACCCCCGGCATCAACTTCGATTTCCGCTCCCAACAAGCCAACATGACCGTCCAGTGGACCCGCAAGCGCTACTCGATCATGGCCGACTATACCCGCGCCACCATCCTGAGCGACCTCGGCATCCTCGATCCCGTCACCTACATCCTCGAGCCCAACCGCTATCGCGACAATGGCCACTCCGGCACTCTCGCCGCCGACGTTCGTCTCCCGCGCAACGCCATGTTCACCTTCGGCGGCAGCCTCTTCCGCTCCTCCGGCTCGCGCCCCACGCGCTATTACCAACCGCTCATGCGTCTCCGCGTGCCCATCGCTCACAATCTCGGCTTCCTCGCCGAATGGCGCAACATCTCCATGGGCCAGACGTTCTACGCCTACGAGGGCTTCGGCCTGCAGCAGTTCACCGTCGGCCTCCGCCTTGGCCATTAAACTGGAGTTGTGGGCCCCCAACAACCCATCGTTCTCTTCGATGGCGTCTGCAATCTCTGCCATGGCGCGGTGCGTTTCCTCACGCGTCGCTCCCCTCAGGGTCGCCTCCGCTTCCTCTCCCTTGGCTCTGAAGAAGCCCAGCGCCTCCTTGCCGGCCACAACGTCGGCGATTCCATCGTGTTGATCGACGAGGCCGGCATCCACACCCGCTCCACCGCCGCTCTCCGCATCACCCGCTATCTCAACTTCCCCTGGCCCCTCGCCCGCGTCGCCTTCCTCATCCCCCGGCCGCTGCGCGATCTCGTCTACAACTGGATCGCGCGCAATCGCTATCGCTGGTTCGGCCGCAACGATTCCTGCCCGCTCTACTAGGCGAGGTAGAACAGGCTCAGCCGCGGCAAACCGTTGTCCTCCATCAACCGTTGATCGAGAAACTTCTTCTCAATCATCATCAGCTCGGCCGCGCTCATCTTGCCGCGATACGGCTTCAGCTGGTTCTCCAACTGCCGCCGCATCTCAAACATTTGTTCCTCACTTTGTTTGCTGCGCGCCACGGCCACCATCTTCTCCTCAAGAGTCGTCAGCCGCTGCTCCAGCTCTTCGAGCTTGTCCATCCACGCCTCGGCCTCAACCGCCAACCCCGTCAGCGCCGTCGCGATCTCTTCAAACCCCGCCGGCAGCTTCGCCGCCGCTTCCTTCAGATGCCGCTCCAGCTCATTGCCCTCAAACGGCGCCTCCACCACGCGCTGCTCCCGCGGCGTGTCGGCCCGCTTGGCCTCTTCCATCACCGCCTGCGCGCAATACGCGATCGAGTTCACCTGCCCGGCCTTCGACTTCTTGGCGTGCCACTTCTCAAACGCCTTGTCGATTCCCCGCAGCACCGCCTCAAGCGGAATCCCCGCGTCCTTCCACGTCTCGATCAATGCCCAATCGAGCGGCGACAGCAGGAACAATCCCGACCCTCTCGCCACCTGAAAATGCTCTTCAATCTCCGTGTAGTAGTTGAAATAGTTAAACGGCTCAGGCCCGTTGATTTCGCTCATAGATAATACGCACACCGTCGAGAGTCAGATCCTCATCGACCACTTTCAGATACTTCGATCCCTTCACCACCAGCTTCGCCTGCCCGCCCGTGCCCACAATGTTCACGCCCTCACCGAGCTCCCCGCGCAGCCGCTCGAGGATGCCGTCAATCGTGCTGATCGTCGCATAGTACAACCCGCTCTGAATACAATCGACGGTGTTCTTGCCGATCAGCGCCTTCGGCTCGCGAAAGTCCACCAGCGGCAGCCGCGCCGCCTTTTCAAACAAACCGCTAATCGCAATGCCAATCCCCGGGCAGATCACTCCACCCAGAAAATCCCCCGTCCCGCTCACCACGTCAAAATTGATCGCCGTTCCAAGGTCCACCACCACGCACGGCCCGCCATACTTGTGAAACGCCGCCGCCGCATTCGCCAGCCGGTCCGCCCCCGCCTCACGCGGATTATCAATCGCCACCTTCAACCCCAGGTCCACATCCACCGATACAAACATCGCCTTCGTGCGAAAGTACTTCTCCGCCATCTCGGCCAGTTGCCGGTCCAGCGGCGGCACCACGCTCGAGATCGCCACGCCCTCAATGATCCGCGCGTCAAACTCACCCACCCGAAACAGGCTCCGCAGATTCAGCCCCCACTCATCCGACGTCTGCTCGCGAATCGTCCGCAGCCGCCAGCTCTGAATCATCTTCGCCCCGTCAAACACCCCAACGGTCACGTTCGTGTTGCCCGCATCAATCGCCAGTAACATGCTCACTCCACCGGCCTCACGCCGCCCGCATACACGGTCTCGCGTGTGCCATCTGCTTTCCGGATCCGCAGGAATCCAAACTCATCCAGCCCATCCGTCACTCCCTCAAGAATAGGCCCATCGAGATCCACCCGCACCTTACGCCCACTCACATAGCTCGACGTCTGCCCAAACAGCCGCAGCACGTCCTCCCGCCGCAACTCCACACAACGCATCACGCTCTCCACCAGCAGCTCCAGCACATCCTCCGCCTCGTGCCTCTTGCCCGTCGCGAGCATGAGCGACGTCGCCGGCGTCCGCAGCCCCGGTTCAAACTCAGTCTGATTCAGATTCACGCCAATCCCCGCCAGCACCGCCCCATGCTCCAGCCGCGCCAGGATCCCGCACAGCTTCTTGCCCTCCCACAGCACATCATTCGGCCAGCGGATGTCGAGCCCCGCCCCCACCACCTGCCCCAATGCTTCCACCACGCCCAGTCCCAGCGCCAGCGTCACACACGGGATGTCCGCCGGCGCCGCCTGTATACGCAGCACAAACGTGCAGTACAACCCATCACCCGGTTTGCTGATCCACGTCCGCCCCTGCCGGCCTTGGCCCGCCGTCTGCTCGCGTGCCGCCACCACTGTGCCAGTTGGCGCCCCCGCTTCGGCCAGTCGCGCCGCTTCGATCATCGTCGATTCGACGCGATCCAACCAGTGCACCAGGCTCATAGCAGCTCAAGCCGGAAGTTCAGATCCTTCGATACCGCCGAATGCGTAATCGCCCCACTCGACACAAAGTCCGCCCCCGCCTCGGCATAGGCGCGCACCGTCTTCAGCGTCACTCCACCCGAGATCTCCGCGCTCGCCCGGCCATTGATGTAGACGATCCACTCCCGCGCCTCGTCCGGCGTCAGGTTATCGAGCAACAGCTTCGTCGCCCCATTCTCCAGCGCTTCATCGAGCTCCGCCCGCGTCCTCACTTCAATCTCCACCGGCAACCCTGAAGGCAAGCTCGCCTCGAGCGCCTGCTTCACGCCCCCCGCCGCCGCAATGTGATTGTTCTTGATCAACACCGCGTCAAACAGCCCCATGCGATGATTCGTCACACCCCCGGCCGCTGCCGCCAGCTTCTCCAGCCGCCGCAGCCCCGGCGTCGTCTTCCGCGTATCGAGCACTTTGCACTTCGTGTGCGCCACCTCGGCGGCAAACAGCGACGCGAGCGTCGCCACGCCGCTCAGCCGCTGCATAAAGTTCAACGCCGTCCGCTCACACTCAAGCAACGTCGACGCCAGGCCCTCTACTTCAGCAATCAACTGCCCATCCGTACAACGCTCGCCCGACCGCGCCTTCAGCTCCAGCCGGTCCACGCCGCCGCGGCATTCATACACCAGCGGCAGCAGTTCAATCCCGGCCAGCACCATGGCGTCACGCGCGTAGAATTTGCCCCGCGCCTTCCGCCCTTCCGCCACGGTCAGCTTTGTCGTGATGTCGCCGGCGCCGATGTCTTCACCCAGCGCCCGCTCCACCGCGTCATAGATCTCCGGATGCTCCCAGCTAGAGGCCACGCAGCGCCTCCTGGTTCTTCTCAAGCTGCGCCTGATAGTCAACCAGCTTCGCCTTCATGCCATCAATGATGTGTGCCGGCGCCTTCGACGTAAACTTCTCATCGCCCAGCTGCCGCTCGGTATTGGCGATCACCTTGTTCAGGTTGTCGATCTCCTTCTCCAGCCGCTTGCGCAACGCATCCGCCTGGCCCGCCGGCGCCTTCAGCGTGATCTGCACGCCCTTCACATCCGCCGCCTGCTCAAAGCTCAGCTTCACGCCCGCCAACCGGCGGAACACTTCCGCATTCGCCTCGAGCACCTCGAGTTCCTTACCGCTGCCCTTGGCCGTGCCTTCCACTTCCTGCTTCGGGTCCAGCTGCTTGGCGGCCTTCTCATTGCGCGCCCGGCGGATCTCTTCCTGCAGGATCGCCATCTCGCGCTCGGCCTCAACATCCTCAAGCGCCGCGTCAAACACCGGGTATTCCGCCAGCGAAACACTCGCCGGCATCCCTTCGCTCCGCAGCCGCTGCCACAGCTCTTCCGTCAGGAAAGGCATCGCCGGGTGCAGCAGTCGCAGCGCCTTCTCATAGGTCGCCAGCAGATTCGCCCACACGCTCTCACGGCTCGCCTCATCGTTAAAGCGCAGCTTGATCAGCTCGATGTACCAGTCGCAGAAGTCATCCCAGAAGAAGTGCCACATCGTCTGCGCCGCTTCGTGATAGCGGTTCGCCGCGATGGCTTCATTACACGTCTTCGCCGCCGCGTTCAGGCGCGAATGGATCCACCGCTCCTCAAGGAACACCGCCTGGTTCGCCGCCGGCACATGCGGCTCGATGCCCGCCTTCTCCATGTTCAGGAACAGGAATCGCGACGCGTTCCAGATCTTGTTGGCAAACCCTCGTGAGCTCGGCAGCTTGTCTTCCGTCCACAAGATGTCCGACCCCGGCGTACAAGCCGTCAGCAGCGCCATGCGCACCGCATCCGTCCCATACTTCGACGTGATCTCAAGCGGATCCACCGTGTTGCCGCGCGTCTTCGACATCTTCTTGCCCTGCGCGTCACGCACAATGCCGTGGATGTGCACCTGCCGGAACGGCACATCGCCCATGAACTCGATGCCCAGCATCATCATGCGCGCGCACCAGAAGAACAGGATCTCGTAGCCCATGATCATGAGCGTCGTCGGGTAGTACGTTTCAAGGTCAGGAGTCTTGTCCGGCCAGCCCAGCGTCGAGAACGGCCACAGCCCCGAGCTGAACCACG
>CAZBTA010000063.1:0-23145 GCA_964494515.1 uncultured Bryobacter sp. | reverse complement strand
AGCAGGTTGAATCCATGCTGTGCAAAAATCGCTCGCCCCGCCTCCGACTGCAGGAACTGGATAAACGCCTCCGCCATCTTTGTGCTCCCACCCTTACGCCGGATCGGCGCCGCCACCTGGCGAATCGCCGGATGCAACTCATCCGGAATCAAATATCCCCCTTTGTTGTAGATCAGGCTCCACGACAGAATTGCGCAATCCGCATTCCCCGTCTCGGCAAACTGCTGCGTCTGCCGGATATTCTCCCCAAACACCAGCTTGTCCTTTACCCGCTCCAGCAGCTTCGTCTTGTACAGCGCCGCCATCGCCGCCTGCCCGTAGGGTGCCAATTGCGGATTCGCCACCCCAATCACCCGCACCGCCGGCTGGTCCAGATCCTGCAGCTTCCGGATCGCTCCACTCTTGGCCCATAACCCGATCCGGCCAATCGCATACACCTGGATCTCTTCCTTCACGACCTTGTTTTTCTTCACCAGCGCGCTCATAAACTCTTCATTCGCCGAGAGAAACAGATCATACGGGGCCCCGTTCTCGATCTGCCGCGCCAGCACCCCCGACGAGCCGAAAGTGAAAGTCAGATCAGCCAGCGGAAACGCCTCCCGAAACAATGGCTCCAGCGGACTCAGATCTGAAGCAGCCGCAATTGTCAAAGTGGGACGCACATTCTGTGCTTCTACAGTTGACAATGAGAGACTCAGATTCAATAATAAGAACAGGCTAAAAGACGCCGGAGGATTTACACGTATGGGAAAAATCATTGGGATTGACCTCGGAACGACGAATTCAGTTGTTTCTGTGATGGAAGGCGGATCGCCTGTTGTGATCCCGAACCAGGAAGGCGCGCGCACTACGCCTTCGGTGATTGGTTTCACTAAGGGCGGCGAAAGATTGGTGGGACAAGTGGCGAAGCGTCAAGCCGTCACCAACCCCGAGAATACCATCTACTCGGCCAAGCGCTTTATGGGCCGCCGGATCAACGAAGTGAGCGAAGAAGCCAAGCTGGTGCCGTACAAGGTTTCCGGTGGTGACAATGGCGATGCCCGCATCGAGGTGCAGAGCAAGCAGTATGCTCCGCCGGAGATCAGCGCCATGGTGCTCAAGAAGCTCAAGGAAGCCGCGGAGGCTTACCTCGGCGAGAAGGTCACCGAAGCGGTGATCACCGTTCCTGCCTACTTCAACGATGCCCAGCGCCAGGCCACCAAGGACGCCGGCCAGATCGCCGGCCTTGAAGTCAAGCGCATCATCAACGAGCCCACAGCGGCCGCGCTCGCCTATGGCCTCGACAAGAAGAAGGACGAAACCATCGCCGTCTATGACTTCGGCGGCGGTACGTTCGATATCTCGATTCTCGAAGTCGGCGACGGCGTGGTCGAAGTAAAGTCGACCAACGGCGACACGCACCTCGGTGGCGACAACATCGACGAGCGCATCGTCCAGTGGCTGATTGAAGAGTTCAAGAACGAAAACGGCATCGACCTCGGCAAGGACAAGATGGCGCTGCAGCGTCTGCGCGACGCGGCCGAAACCGCCAAGATCGAACTCTCGAGCAAGCTCGAAGTCGACATCAACCTGCCCTTCATCACGGCCGACGCCTCGGGCCCCAAGCATCTTGAGAAGAAGCTCACCCGTGGCCGCTTCGAGCAGATGATCGAAGCCATCCTGCAGCGCACGATCGACCCCTGCAAGCAGGCCATCGCCGACGCCGGTGTCTCGCCGTCGAAGATCGATGAAGTCGTGCTCGTGGGTGGTTCCACCCGTATCCCGCGCGTCCGCGAGCTGGTGCGCAGCTTCTTCGGCAAAGACCCGAACATGACCGTCAACCCCGACGAAGTCGTCGCCGTCGGCGCCGCCGTTCAGGGTGGCGTGCTCGGTGGTGAAGTCAAGGACGTGCTGCTGCTCGACGTCACGCCGCTGTCGCTCGGTATCGAAACGCTCGGTGGCGTGTTCACCAAGCTGATCGAGCGCAACACGACGATCCCGACCAAGAAGAGCGAAACGTTCTCGACGGCCGCCGATAGCCAGACCTCGGTCGATATCAAGATCTACCAGGGCGAGCGCCCGATGGCCAAGGACAACCGTCTTCTGGGCGTCTTCCAACTCGTCGGCATCCCGCCGGCGCCGCGTGGTGTGCCCCAGATCGAAGTCACCTTCGACATCGACGCCAACGGCATTCTCAACGTCTCGGCCACCGACAAGGGCACCAAGAACGAGCAGAAGATCACCATCACCTCGAGCTCCGGCCTCAGCAAGGACGAAGTCGAGAAGATGGCCAAGGACGCCGAACTTAACGCCGCCGACGACCGCAAGAAGAAGGAAGCCATCGAAGCCCGCAACCAGGGCGACTCCATGGCCTACAACATCGAGAAGATGCTGAAGGATCACGGCGACAAGGTCAGCGCCGACGATCGCAAGGCGGTCGAGAACGAACTCGAAGAGGTCAAGCGCCTCCTCAAGGACGAATCGGCCACCGCCGAGCAGATCCGCGGCGCCACAGACAAGCTCACCCAGGCAAGCCACAAGCTGGCTGAAGCCATGTACAAGAGCGAAGCTTCGGCCGCCGGCGCCGGTCAGCAGGCAGGTCCCAACCCGGGCGCTGCCGCTGGCGATGCCAAGCCGAATGACACCGTGGTCGACGCCGAATTTGTCGATGTCGACGACAAGAAGTAATCAGCAGTAAACGAGGGTATCAACCATGGCGGGCAGGACGGATTATTACGAAACGCTGGGCGTGTCTCGGAGTTCCTCCGGCGACGAGATTCGCAAAGCCTATCGCCGGCTTGCCCGCAAATACCATCCGGACCTCAATCCGGGTGACAAGGCGGCCGAGGAGCGATTCAAGGCCGTGCAGGAAGCCTACGACGTACTCAGCGATTCCAAAAAGAAGAGCATGTACGACCAGTACGGCTTCTATTCGGAGACGGGTATGCCAGGCGGCGACCACATGGGTGGTTTCGGCGGCGCGCCCGGAGCCGACTTCGGAGGCTTCGATTTCTCTGACTTTTTCTCCCAGGCCAGTGGTGGCCGGGGTGGTGGCTTCAAGAGTGCCGGTGGCGCCAATTCTGCGGGCGCGGGCAACAGCTTTAAGGATCTCTTCAGTCAGATGTTCGGTGGCGCCGGGCGCCAGCCCCAGCAAGGCCCCGAAAACGGCACTGACCTCGAGTATGCCCTGAACGTCGGCTTCTGGCAGTCCATCAAGGGCACTCAGGTGCGCCTCACCATCCAGCGCAATGAAACCTGCGACGAGTGCAAGGGCGCGGGCTCGGCCGGTGGCGGATCCACCTGCTTTGAGTGCAACGGCAGCGGCCAGGTCACCCAGATGGCCGGCGCCATGAAATTCAATCTCACCTGTCCCCGATGCGGGGGCACCGGCAAGGTCTCCAACACCTGCCCCAAGTGCCGCGGCGCGGGCGTGCTCTCCCGGCCCGATCAGGTCGAAGTGCGCATCCCCGCCGGCATTGCCAGTGGCAGCCGTCTGCGCGTCGCCGGCAAGGGCAATTCCGGCATCCGTGGCGGCCAGGCCGGCGATCTCTACATCACCGTGCGCGTCGAACCCCATCCCTATTTCAAGCGCGATGGTGACAATATAGAAATTCGGGTTCCCATTACGATCTCCGAGGCGGGCCTCGGCGCGAAGATCGAGGTGCCAACCATCGACGGTCGCGCGCTGCTCAAGGTGCCGCAGGGGACGCAGAATGGGCAGAAGTTCCGCCTTCGCGAGAAGGGCGTCGAGAATGCCCGCAAGGGCACCCGCGGTGATCAGATCGTTGAGGTCTTCATCCAGGCGCCCGACGTACAGAACGAACGCACGCGTGAACTCCTGCGCGAGCTCGCCCAGGTGGAAGGCGTCGATCCTCGCGCCGACATTTGGACTCAAGTGAACGACAGGTAGCGTTATGGCCAAACCGAAGGGAAAAGGCGCTTACATGATCTCGGCCATTGCCGAGATGTACGAGATCCATCCACAAACGCTTCGTCTCTACGAGCGTGAAGGGCTTCTGTTGCCCAGCCGCAGCGAAGGCAACACGCGCCTCTACACCGACGAAGACATTGAGCGGCTTGAGGTCATCCTGCAGCTCACCCGTGAGCTCGGCGTCAACCTCGCCGGCGTTGAGATCATCCTCAACATGCGCGAGAAAATGGCCGCCATGCAGAAGCAGATGGAGCAGTTTGTCGCCGCGATGAACCAGCAGATGTCCATCCACATGCAGCAGGGCCCCCGCGAAGAGCCGCCCCAGATGCTCATGCGCGTTGCCACCGCCAGCGATATCGAACCCATCCGTAAGAAGAAGAAAGACTAGTAGCGCGTCGGCGCGAGAAAGCGCTGCTCCTGCCCCGTAAAGATCTCTTTGGCCGGATACTCCGATGGTGACGCGCCGATCACGCGCGGCCGGATCACCAGCAGCGTTTGTCCAATGCGCCGGTCTTTGCCATTGGTCGACAGCAGTTGTCCCAGCACCGGCAAATTGGCAATCCCCGCCAGCCCTGCCCGGTTCACCGATTCGTTCAACGTAACGAGCCCCGCCCCCACGGCCCACTCCCCCGGCTTCAGTCGCACGGTACCCGTAAACTTGCGGTTGGCGATCACCGGAATATCGTTATTCGTCTGCCCGGTCAGCACTTTGAATTCCGATTCCACCTCCAGGCTCACCTCGCCGTTGGTATGCAGATGCGGCGTCAGCTTGAGGGTCAACCCAAGGTCCTCAAACTGAATCTGCGGCGCGAGCGCCTGCGCATTGGTGGCCGAAGTCGAGAAGTTCACCACCTGCGTGATGATCGGAAATCGATCTCCAATATGCAGCGTCGCCGGCAAGCCATCAAGCGCGCGCACTTGCGCCTCATACAGGCTCCGCGTATTGGAATGCGTCATGCTGGCAAACAGATTCGCTGTCGTCGTTCCGAGCCCGAACAGCGTTGCCCCGCGAAACGACAGCGTCCGCCGCGCCACCAGTGGCACCAGTTGCGTCGAGGTGGGCAGCGAGAAGCCAAAGCTCAGGTTCGACTGGTCATTTACTTCAAAAAACTCCACATCGAGCATCACCTGTCCCCGCAGTCGCAAAAACTGCCCGATCGCCAGTTCCGCCAGCCTTACCTTCGACCAGCGGTCGCGCACCAGCAACATCCCCCGCACGGTATCCACCGATACCCGTTGCAGCTCAAACAACTGCTGGATCGCCCGCGCCAGCTCCTGCGCCTCGGGCGAGGAGATTGCCGTCGGGATCGGCAGCGTGATCGCTACATTGCGTTCCTGCTCACGGCGCTTCTGGTCGGTATCCTTGATCACCATCGCGAGCTTTGGCGCAATCGGGTTCACCCACGATCCCGTCGCCACCCCCGCAATGTAGAGCGCCTGCTCAAACGTCGCATCCTCAATCCGCACCTCGCGGTTCTGCGGGTTGTCGTAGTCGCCATCAAAGATCACTTCGACGCCAAAGTGGGCGAGAATGCGCGTGTAGATCGTCTTGGCGTCGCCCTTGAGTTCGAGCGTCAGCCGCGTGTCTCGTGGGGTGAGCGCCGGTGGCGGCTTGAGCCGCTCAATGTCGCTCAGCTCTTCGTCCTTGATGTTCAGCAGGGGGTCTGTGGGGTCGATGGCGGGTTCTTCTCCCGTCGCCTTGCCGCCGCCAACTGTGGCGCCCTCGAGCGCTTTGGTGCGCAACTGCGTGGCCTTGCCAACCGCCAGCGCGTTGCTCCGGTCAATCGTCGCAATGTGGTTGTAAAGCAACCACGCCTGCGTCAGCTTGCCTTCTTCTTCGAGTGCCTGCGCCCGCCAAAGCATGGATTTGGGGTCGTTCTGAAAGGCATCCTGCCCCAGGCAGACCAGCGCCCACAATATTACGAGCATCCTCATCCACAAACGAAGACGATAGCAGAGATCCGTCCGTGCATAAACTTTTCAGCCGCGGGAACCGATATTCGGGCCATGGGAACTTTTACGAGCAGTTTGAACCAGCTCGGGCTGGGCGCCAATAAACTTGGCTCTACCCCGGGTGGTGGCCAGCAATTGCCCCCCGCCGGGCTCAATCGCTTCGCCCCCGCCATCCCCGAGACTTTCGAAGAGCTCGGCCTCAGCCAGAGCTTCGTTACCGACCTTGTCCTGCGCCGTCTGCTGCTCGAAGGCTTCAGCTCACTTACCAACCTCAGCCACACGCTCAAGCTCTCGATTCCCATCATCGACATTGTTTTCAAGCACTTGCGCGCCCAGCAGCTGATCGAGGTCAAGGGCATGATCGGCAACGATTACTCTTTCGTATTGTCAGCTGCCGGCCGCCAGCTCGCCAGTGACCGCTTTGCCATCCTGCAGTACGCCAGCGCCGCCCCCGTCTCGCTCAAGGATTATGTCGCCGCCACCAAGCTCCAGGCCGCCAAGGTTTTCGTCGATCGCCGCACGCTGCGCATGGCTTTTAGTGACCTCGTCGTGCCCGATCGCCTGCTCGATCAACTCGGCCCCGCCCTGATCAGCCAGAATTCGATCTTCCTCTACGGCCCCTCGGGCAACGGTAAAACCTCCATCGCCGAGCGCATGCTGCGCGTCTACCAGGACGGCATTCTCATGCCCTACGCTGTTGAAGTCGACAACCAGGTCATTCAGCTCTACGACCCGGTCGTGCACCAGCGCATCGAGATGGACGACCCCGAGATCGACCCGCGCTGGATCCTCTGCAAGCGCCCCTGCATCGTCGTAGGTGGCGAACTCGTGCCCAACATGCTGGAGCTGCGTCTTGACGACGCCTCGGGCATCTACGCCGCGCCACTGCAGATGAAGGCCAACAACGGCATCTTCATCATCGACGACTTCGGCCGCCAGCTCATCAGCCCGCGTGACCTGCTCAACCGCTGGATCGTGCCGCTCGACCGTCGCGTCGACTACCTCTCGCTCCGCTACGGCGTCAAATTCCAGATTCCCTTCGAGATGATGGTCGTCTTCTCGACCAACCTCGACCCCTCAGACCTCGCCGACGAGGCCTTCCTGCGCCGTATCCAGAACAAAATTCTGATCGAGCCGGTGGAGCCACACGTCTTCGACCAGATCTTCCACCGCGTCTTCCGCGCCCGCGAGGTGCCCTACAACGAAGAAGCGCCCGAGTACCTGCGCAATCTCTGCCTGCAGGACGGCCGCGAATACCTCCGTGCCTGCTACCCGATGGATATCTGCAACCTCCTGGTCTCGATCAGCCGCTACGAGCACCGCTCGGTGCAGGCAACCCGCGAAGACCTCGAGCGTGCCGTCAACCTTTACTTCGCCAAAGATTAATCGGCTGCCTCCAGCATCCGAAAAAACAAAACGAGCGACCCGTATTCCAGGGGTCGCTCGTTCTGTTAACAGTGGAAACTTCTGGTTACTGCTGGGTGGGCGCCACGAATTCGGGCGGCGCCTGCGAACCTTCGCCAAAGAAATACTTCTCCATCTGATCCAGCACAAACTGCTGCGCTTCGGCCGTACTCAGATTCAGGCGGTATTCGTTCATCAGCATCTTCAAATGCTCCACCCACTGCTTCCAGGCTTCCGCCGACACGTTTTCGAACACGCGTTGGCCCAGCGGATGACCGTCAAACGGCACTTCCTTGAGACCTGGCGCTTCCTTTTGCAGGCGAACGCAATACACCATGCGGGTTTGAGCTTCACTCATAACCCTAGGATATCGCTCGGCTGGGGATTTTTCAGGGGGTTTTAGCTGGCGATCTGGCGCGAGATCTCGTCGGCCGTCGTCGTCTGCTGTCCGGCGTTGCGCCGGCTGCGCAGGCTTGAAATGTATTCAGACAACTTCATCGGCATCTTGGCGCCCTTGTCATAAGCCCGTTGCACGGCCTTCTGATAGCGCTTCAGCATTTCCTTTTGCGGCGTGTCGCCAAAGTCACATGCCTGAATGTCGAGCATCAGCTCGACCTCCCACGCCTGAAAGGTATTGCGCCCGATGCTGCCCTTGATCAGCTCATTGATCAGACGGTTGAACTGCGCATGCACGATCTCGATGTCATGTTTGTTCGGGTCATACACCAATGGCATGGGCAGTCATTTCCTCTTCAATTCGTATCGACCCGCCTTGCAGAAAACTTGAGAGCTGAACCAAAAGTAATGGGAAAAAAGTTAGTCGTGCTTTCGATTCCCCGAAGATATAGAATTTTGACAACCGTTTACGTTCGAGGAGTGTGTCCATGTTTCGCTTCGATGCCGACAAGCCCGCTGAATTCTGCGATGGCACGCGCCGCCGCGACTTTCTCCACGCTGGCGCCCTTTCCACGCTCGGCCTCGGCCTCACCCAGATGTCCGCCCTGAACGCCCTCGGCGCCGTCGACGACAGCAAAAGCGAGGTCAACTGCATCTTCCTCATGCTCGTGGGCGCCCCCAGCCAGCTCGACACCTGGGACATGAAGCCCAACGCGCCCTCGGAGATCCGCGGGCCCTTCCAGGCCATCAAGACCAACGTGCCAGGCATCGAGATCAGCGAAAACTTCCCTCGCATGGCCCGCCACGCGGATAAATACTCGATTGTTCGTGGCATGTATCATACGGCGGCAGCAGTCCACGATACGGGCCATCAAATGATGCAGACCGGTCGCCTCTTCCAGGGCGGCGTCGAGCATCCCCACATCGGCTGCGTGCTCAACAAGATCAAAGGTCCCAAGGGTGACGTGCCCGCTCACGTGCTCCTGCCGCGCCCGATCGGCAACACGGGTGGCAACATGCCCCACGGCCAGAGCGCGGGCTTTCTCGGCAAAACCTTCGACCCCTTCGTCCTCAATGCCGACCCGAGCGACCCCAACTTCCGCGTTCCCGACATGCTGCCCCCCGACTACCTCACCGCCATGCGCGTCGATCGCCGCCGCAACTGGCGCGAAGCCGTCGACAAGGCAGTGAATCGATTTGAGACCTCCCAGGACGCCCGCCTCATGGACAACACCTTCCATCAGGCCTACACGCTCATGTCCTCGGCCAAAGCTCGCGAGGCCTTCGAGCTGCACCGCGAACCCGAAGCCACCCGCGAAAAGTACGGCCTCAATCGCTTCGGCCAGAGCTGTCTGCTCGCCCGTCGCATGGTCGAGGCCGGCGTCCGCTTCGTCACCATCAACATGTTCGAAACCGTCTTCGACGAGATCACCTGGGACATCCACGGCTCCAAGCCCTTCTCCCCCATCAGCTGCTACAAAGATCTCGTCGGCCCCATGTTCGACCACGCCTACGCCTCGCTGCTTGAAGATCTGCACGATCGCGGCCTGCTCAAGAACACCATGGTCGTCGCCTGTGGCGAGTTCGGCCGCACCCCCAAGATCAATCCCGCTGGCGGTCGTGACCACTGGCCCCAATGCTGGAGCATTCTCATGGGCGGCGGCCCGCTCGTGGGCGGCAAGATCGTCGGCTCGTCTGACGAAATCGGCGCTTACCCCAAAGATCGCCCCACCACCCCTGCCGAAGTCGCCGCCACCATCTACAAAGGCCTCGGCATCGACCTCCACCTCGAGCTGCCCGGCGCTCAGGGCCGCCCGATCCCCATCGTCGAACGTGGTGTCGAGCCCATCAACGAACTGTTCTCTTAAGGAAGCAAGCCCATGCGCCCCATCGTCGTCTTAGCCCTGCTGGCCTCCGTCCTTTCCGCCGCGCCCGCCGCGCTCAAGCTCTACCCCGAAAAGGTCAAGCTCGCCACCCGCGAGAGCCGCCAGCAACTCCTCGCCCAGGCCCTCATCGACGGCCGTGGCGAGGATTGGACTCGCACCGCCCAATGGACCTCCTCCGCCCCCGCCATCGTTGCCGTCGATGCCGCAGGCCTGCTCACCCCCCAAGGCGACGGCCAGGCCACCATCACCGCGCGCCAGGGCGACACCGTCGCCACGCTCACGGTGGAAGTCTCCGGCTTCACCAAACCCTTCGCCTGGGGCTTTCGCGAACATGTCATCCCCGTGCTGAGCAAGCGCGGCTGCAATCAGGGCGCCTGCCACGGCGCGCTCGCCGGCAAGAATGGCTTCAAGCTCACCCTGCGCGGTTACGACCCCGAGGTCGACTATGACGTCCTCACCCGCCAGAGCCAGGGCCGCCGCGTCGTGCTCGCCGATGCCGAGCGCAGCCTGATCCTCCAGAAGGGCAGCTTCGCCATCCCCCACGGCGGTGGCCGCCTGCTCAAGAAAGACAGCTTCGAATACCGCGTCATCCGCGAGTGGATCGAGCAGGGCGCCCGTCCGCCGGCCACCGCCGATGCCGAAGTCCTCGGCCTCGAGGTCTTTCCCTCGAGCGCCATCCTGCGCAAGGGCGCCGAGCAACAGCTTGTCGTCCGCGCTCGCATGAGCGATGGCCGCTATGAGGACGTCACCCGCTGGGCCAAGTACACCTCCAATGACGAAGGTGTCGCCCAGGTCGACGACGCCACCGGCCGCGTCAAAATGCTCGGCAATGGCGAAGCCGCCATCACCGTCTGGTATTCGAGCAAGGTCCTCTACACCCGCCTTGCCGTGCCTTATGAGAACACCGTGCCGCCCGCCCTCTACAGCGAGTTCAAGCCCAACAACTTCATCGACGGCCACGTCCTCACCAAGCTCAAGGGCCTCAACATCGCTCCCTCGCCGCTGGCAACCGACGAGATGTTCGTCCGCCGCGCCTTCCTCGATGCCGCAGGCGTCCTGCCCACCGCCGAAGAGGTTGAAAACTTCCTCGCCGACAAGAGCCCCAACAAGCGCGAAAAGCTCATCGACTACATCCTCGCCAAGGACGAATACGTCGACTACTGGGCCTACAAATGGAGCGACCTCATGCTCGTCAGCGCCCGCAAGCTCGGCGCCGTCGGCATGCAGAGCTTCTACAGCTGGATCCGCGAAAGCGTCCGCCAGAACAAGCCCTGGAATCAGTTCGCCACCGAGATCCTCACCTCTTCCGGCAGCACCCGCTCCAACGGCGCGCTCAATTACTTCGTCCTCCACAAGGACCCGATCGACCTCACCGAAAACGTCACCCAGGCCTTCCTCGGCCAGCGCCTCACTTGCGCCCGCTGCCACAATCATCCCCTCGAGAAGTGGACGCAAAAGCAGTACTACCAGATGGCCAATCTCTTCGCCCGCGTCGGCCTCAAGAACGGCAACACCATGGGCGAGACGATCGTCTTTGCCCGCAACGTTGGCGATGTCAATCATCCCCGCCTGCTGCGCCCGCTCAACCCCGCCCCGCTCGACGGCGAAGAGATGACGCTCGATTCCACCGACGATCGCCGCGTCCACTTTGCCAAGTGGCTCACCTCGCCGCGCAACGAGTTCTTTGCGCGCAACCTCGTCAATCGCGTCTGGGGCAGCATCATGGGCCGTGGCCTCACCGATCCCATCGATGACGTCCGCGCCACCAATCCCGCCAGCAATGCCGAGCTCTTCGACGCCCTCGTCGCCGATTTCACGCGCGATTTCGATGTCAAGCGCCTCATCCGCACCATCCTGCTCAGCCGCGCCTACCAGCTCTCGAGCGAGCCCAATGCGTCCAACCAAAGCGACAACAAATACTACTCCCACTACCTCATCAAGCGCCTGCCCGCTGAAGTGCTACTCGACGCGATGAGCCAGGTCACGGGCGTCCCCACCGCCTTCGACGGCTATGCCATGGGCACCCGCGCGCTGCAGTTGCCCGACGTCCAGATCAAGAGCGAATTCCTCAACGTCTTCGGCCGCCCCAAGCGTGTTATCTGCGACGCGGGCGAACGTTCAAGCGACCCCAGCATCGCCCAGGCGCTGCATGTCATCAACGGCGACACGCTCAACAAAAAGCTCATGGCCTCGAGCGGCGCGGTCGCGCTGTTCGGCAAGCTCGGCTTGAGCGACGGCCGCATGATCGAGCAGGTTTACCTCTCAGCCTTCGGGCGTTTCCCGTCCGACGGTGAAAAGCAACGCGCCATCGAGCTGCTGCGCTCCTCCCGCCTCGACAAGGGCACTCCTGAGGCCATCCAGCTCTCCCGCCGCCAAAGCGTCGAAGATCTGCTCTGGGCCCTGCTCACGAGCAAGGAGTTCTTGTTCAATCAATGACACGCCGCACGCTGGCCCAACTCTTCGCCCTCTCCCCACTGCTCGCCGCCGATGCACGCCGCTGGCAGATCTATTCGCTCGCCTTCAGCCCCGATGGCAAAACCGTCGCGCTCGGCGGCTGGCAGGAAGTCCGCCTCCGCGAAGGCACGGTGGATAAGCCCGCCCTCACCGGCCACGCCGATGCGGTGCGCGCGGTTGCCTGGTCACCCAACGGCCAATTGCTGGCCGCCGCCGGTGGCGCCCCCGGCCGCAAGGGCGAGGTCAAGCTTTGGAAGGCTGACGGCACCCTTGCCACCACCATCGCCGGCCACAGCGATTGCATCTACGCCGCCGTGTTTTCCCCCGACGGCACACTGCTCGCCACCGCCAGCTACGACAAGCTCATCAAGCTCTGGGATGTCGCCTCCGGCAAAGAAGTCCGCACCCTCAAAGACCACATCGACGCCATCTACGGCCTCGCCTGGTCGCCCGATGGCAAACGCCTCGTCAGTGGTGCTGCCGATCGCTCCATCAAGGTCTGGAACCCCTCCACCGGCGAGCGCCTCTACACCATGAGCGAGCCCACCGACGCCGTCCTCACCGTCGCTCTTTCCCCCGACGGCAAGCGTGTCGCCGCCGCTGGCCAGGACAAAACCATCCGCATCTGGCGCATGGACGACAAAGGCGCCACCCTCGAGGCCACCATGATTGCCCACGAGGACGCCATCCTCCGCATCCTCTTCACTCGCGACGGCCGCTCCCTCATCTCGAGCTCGGCCGACCGCACCCTCAAGCTCTTCCGCGCCTCCGACCTCACCGAGCTCAAGATGCTCGGCAAACAATCCGACTGGGCCTACGGCCTCGATCTCTCCCCCGACGGCCGCAAGCTCGCCATCGGCCGCATGGATGGATCCTTCAACCTGACGGAGATTGTGCCATGAAAAACCTCCTCTTCTGCTCGCTCCTGCTCGCCGCCACGCTTGCCGCCGAGCGCACCACCCCGCCCACCATTGCTCAGGTCTCCCCGCAGGGCGTCGCCCGCGGCATGACGGTAGAGCTCGAGGTCGAGGGCTTCAACCTCACCGGCGCTTCCGCCATCTACTTCTCCGAAAAGGGCATCACCGGCAAGATCCTCCGCGTCAAAGACCTCCCCGATATCGCCGAGGTCCGCCTCGGCTCGAACGGTGGCGTCTCCTCCATCGACCTCGGCCCTCTCCCCCCGCGTAATCGCGTCACCATCGAGATCGACGTCGCTCCCGAAGCCAAAGTCGGCCCCGTCAACTTCCGCCTGCTCACCCCCCTCGGCACCACCCCCGTCGGCACCTTCCTCATCGAGCCCTTCTACGGCGAGGCCAACGACGCCGAGCCCAACGACACGGCTGAGTCCGCCACCGAAGTCTTCCTCCCCGCCATCCTAGCCGGCACCATCTCCCGCAATGGCGACGTCGATCTCTATAAGTTCAAAGCCGCCGCCGGCCAGCAGCTTGTCTTTGAAAACGGCGCCGTCGCGCTCAACAGCTCGCTCCAGCCGATCGTGCGCATCCTCTCTGAGGACCAGGCCCAACTCGCCGAATTCGGTGCCGACGGCCCCGAAAGTGTCAGTTCCTTCTCCTACCGCTTCACAAAAGCCGGTATCTACTACATTCAGATATCTGATTTTCAGAAAAGCGGAAGATCCAGCCACGTTTACCGCTTCAAGGTCGGCGATTTCGCCCTGGTAAGCTCCGTCTACCCCCTCGGCGTCCCCAAAGACAAAACCGTCAGCCTCTCCCTCGAAGGCTCAAACATCCCGGCAAAGCTCGACATCAAGGGCACCCCTGACGCCCACGACCCCTTCAGCGTCGTCTTCCGTCCCTCCGGCGCCTTCCGTGACCAGCGCCTCGATCTCGGCCAATACCCCGAGAAAGAAGCCGATGGCACGCTTACCTTCCCCGTCACCGTCAATGGCCGCCTCTCAGACGAATCCCGTTTCAAGTTCCGCGCCCGCTCCGGCGATAATCTCGTCTTCGAGGTCAACGCCCGCCGCCTCGGCAGCGACGTCGACAGCTACCTCGAAGTCCTCGACGCCAGAGGCAAGTCGATCGAGCGCGCCGTCGTCCGCCCGGTTTGGGAAACCACCACCACCCTCCGCGACCACGACAGCGCGACCCGCGGCATTCGCGTCAATTCGTTCAATTCCGTCAAAGTCGGCGACATGATGATGATCGGCAGCGAGGTCATCAAGATCGCCGCCATGCCCCGCGGTCCCGATGACGACATGCTGTTTGAGAACTTCAACGGCCAGCGCCTCACCTACTACGACACCACCGCCGAGGCCCACGCCATCGACAAGAGCATCTACAAGGTCCAGGTCCACCCGGCCGGCGCGCAGTTCACCTCCAACGGCCTGCCGCTGCTGCGCCTCTACTACCGCAACGATGACGGCGGCCCCGGCTACGGCAAAGATTCGCTGCTTCATTTCACCGCCCCCGCCGACGGCGAATACACGCTCGTCCTCCGCGACGTCCGCGGCAAACTCGCCCGCCCGCAGGCCTACCGCCTCACCGCCCGCTGGCCCCAGCCCGACTTCCGCCTCAGCATGACCCCGCGCAACCCCACCGTCCCCGTGGGTGGCGCCATCCCCATCACCGTCCAGGCCTTCCGCATGGATGGCTTTGATGGCCCCATCTCGCTCAGCGTCGAGGGCCTCCCCGCCGGCATCACCGCCACCCCCGCCCTCATTCCGCCCGGCCAGATCTTCGCCACCATCCTGCTCAAGAGCGATGGCCGCAAGATCGAAGGCGCCCAACCCATCGAAGTCCTCGGCCGCAGCGGTATGCTCGCCCGCCACGCCAACCCCGAAGACACCCTCAAGCTCGTCTCCATGATGCCCGCCGCCGACCTCAAGATGACGCTCCTCACCCGCGTCGTTGAGCTCGAGCCCGGCTCCACCGCCACCGTCAATCTCAAGGTCAGCCGCGAGAATGGCTTCGCTGGTCGCATCCCCGTCAACGTCATGAATCTGCCCCCCAGCGTGCGCGTTCTCGACGTCGGCCTCAACGGCGTGCTCATCAATGAGAACGAAACGGAGCGCAGCTTTACCCTCGAAGCCCTCGAGACCAGCGACTCACTCGAGCAGGTCATCTACGTCGGCGGCAATGTCGAAACCCGCAGCCCGCAACAAACGGTCTACGCCGCCCCCGAAGCCATCGTGCTCCGCGTCAAGGGCAAGAAAATCAACATCACCGGTGGCCTCGTCACCGGCGGAGGCCAATAGATGAAACTCGGCGTCAACACGCTGATCTGGACCGCTCACTTCGACACCACCCACCTACCCCTGTTCTCCGAAATCGCCGCCCACGGCTTTTCGGGCGTCGAAGTAGCCCGCTTTGATTTCACCGATTTTCCCGCCCGCGAGATCCGTACCGCCGCCGCCGATTCGGGCCTCGAGCCCATCATCTGCTCGGCGTTTACCGGTGAGCTCAGCTTCGCTGGTGACACCCCCGGCCCCGCGCGCGATCTCCTGCTCAAAGCTTGCGATGCCGCCGCAGCCATCGGCGCCAAAACGGTCGTCGGCCCCTTCTGTACCCCCGTCGGCTATCTGCCCGGTCGCCGCCGCACCGCTGAGGAATGGTCACGCGTCGTCGACAATCTCCGCGCCGTCGCGCCACACTATGAGGCCGCTGGTGTCCGCATGGCCATCGAGCCGCTCAACCGCTTTGAGACTTACTTCCTGAACACCGCCGCCGATGCCGCCCGCCTGGTCGACGAAGTCGGCTCGCCCGCCATCGGCGTGCTCTACGACAGCTTCCACGCCAACATCGAAGAGAAAAACATCAGCGAAGCCGCCGCCCAACTCGGCCCCCGCCTCTTCCACGTCCACACCTGTGAGAACGATCGAGGCGCCCCTGGCTCCGGCCACATCGATTGGCCCGGTCTCTTCGCCGGCCTTGCGCGCGCCCGCTATACGGGCTGGTGCGTGATTGAAAGCTTCGGCTTCAACATCAAGGAAATCGCCGCCGCTGCCTGCATCTGGCGCGATCTCGCCGCCGATCCGGCCGATATCGCCTGGCAGGGCTCAGGCTATCTCCGTCGCTTCCTCTAAAAAACAAACCGCCCTCTCGCTTGGAGGCTCGAGAGGGCGGAGTTTGTTACGACGGCTCGCGCTAAGGCTTGGAGGGGATGCCCTAGCCGAGCAAGCCGCCGTGACCCAGACAGGCTACTTCCCACCCGGACATCCGGTACTTGGCCAGTGCCGGGGGGATCAGTAAATCCACTACGTTCGGCTTGGCGGAGCGGTGACACCCCGGCGCCGAAATGATCGGTATCTCGTTCTTGTATGCCAGCAGCAGAAGGTTACCCGGCTCCACCGGCGCCAGGAATCGCTCAATGTGGCATCCCAGGCGGGCAATCGCCCGACCCACTACATCTTCCGGGCCTGCCGGCGCGGTCGTCGAAGCCACCAGAATCATCGTCGGCTTCGTCCGCACCAGATGCTGCAGCCCGCGCGCCACATCTTCTTCTTCCTCAAGGCACGCCAGCGCATAGGTGCTTGACGTGTTGTATCGTTCCAGCCGCTGACGCACGATGCCTTCAAACAGCATCTTCGCGCGCTCCCCGTTGATCGGGTCCGTATAAAGCACGCCCACGGTCGGCTTGCGGATCGCTCGCGCCTGCAGGATGGCCCCGCGCTCCTTCAAAATGCTCGTAATCGCCTCAAGTTGCGACTGCGCCACGGCGAATGGCGTGCTCTTGACGGTGGCGATGCGCTGCCCAGCCTGCGCAAAGCTGAAGTTCGGCAACGTGGCAATCACCACACTCGCCGTGCAGTTGATCTGCTTCAGCAACTCGTCATCAATCAATACGCAGCAGTCTTCGGTGGCCATGATGTTCAGCCGGCCACCCGGCGCCGGGCGAAGCTCGATACAGCCGCATCCCACTTCGCGGCCCACCGTGAGGACAGCATCGTCCTCAGAGACTTCTCCCTCTTCAAGTTCGGTCACCCAAACCTGGCTCATGCCCTCGGTCTTGAGCAAGCGAACATCTTCTTCACTCAGAATGTGGCCTTTGGAAAGCAGCTTTTTTCCGCACGAGCGAAATATCGTGCAGCAGAGAATTCGTCCGGAAGATTCTAGAACGTCAACAGTTTGCGCCCGCATGGCAACGGTCTCCTAAATTAGGGCTGCTGGCCATCGACTTAAGGTCGATAATCAACCCGATTATACTCGTTCTAGTACTCTCAGCAAGAGAAAAATCTCAAAAAATTTTACAGTTGTACGCCTTAGGAAAAAATCAGGATCCGTAAGGCCTGGGTAAGGCGATCTCCTGAAACGCCGCACCCGGCGTGGAATCCGTTGAAAAGATACGGAATGGCGGCTCGATCGGCTTCTCCGCCTGGTAGTTCTTCAATCGCTTCAACACCGCGATTTCGTCGCAGGCCTGAAATTTGGGGCACCGCAGACAATCCTTCCAAGCCTTTAGGGGTAGTTCCGAACGGTCTACGAGGGCATATCCCATTTTGGAGAAGAAATCGGGCACGTACGTAAAGGCGAACAAAGAGTGAAGCTGAAACTCTTCCGCCTCCCGATCGATGGCCTCACTAAGAAGCCTACCCGCTCCAGTACCCTTAGCCTCCGGCGACACCGCCAGCGACCGCAACTCCGCCACCGTCGGCCCATAAAAGTGTAAAGCCGCACACCCAAGCAGCTTATCTCCGTCATATATTACGGAAAAATCCCGAATAAACTCTGCTAATTCAAATTCAGTCCGGCTCAACATGATGCCTTTCGCCGCATAGGCGTTGATCATCTCGAGCATGGCCGGAATATCAGCCATCGTCGCCTTCCGGACGATTCTAGAGGAGGAATGCGGTTCCAAGTGCTTCTCCTTGCTGCACCCTCGCGAGCACGTTCTCCGTCCCTCCATGCACAATGCGCACTTCGCCCACGCCGTGGTTCAGCGCAAACTCCGCCGCCCGCAACTTCGCAAGCATGCCACCCGTCGCCACGCCATCGGTGATCAACTGCTGCGCCTCAGCCTGCCGCAATACCGGAATGCGCTGCCCGTCGGCCCCTCGCACGCCCTCCACATCGGTCAGAAACAGCAGCCGGTCCGCCTTCCATTCCGCCGCCAGACTCGTCGCCATTTGATCGGCGTTAACGTTGTAAACATTCCCCTTGCGGTCCCCGCCCACGCAAGCGATCACGGGCAGAAAACCACCCGCCACCAGCGTATCGATCAGCTTCGGATTCGCCGCTACCGGCCGGCCCACCTGCCCCAGCGCCGGGTTCACAATCTCGCATTCCGTCAGCGCCGCATCAATACCTGTCAGCCCCACGGCGTCCAGCCCTGCGGCCACCAGCGTGCTCACCAGCTCATGATTCACCGTGCCGGCAAACACCTTCAGCACCGCATCGATCACCTCCGGGCTCGACACCCGCAGGCCATCCACAAACTCGCTCTTCACGCCGCGCTCTTCAAGAAAACGCGTCATCTGTTTGCCGCCGCCGTGCACTACCGCGAGCGTCGGGTTCGCCTTGCGCAGCTCCGCCAGTTGCAGCGCCAGATTTGCGCGCGAAGCCCCGTTATCCAGCAACGTCCCACCCAGTTTTACAAGCAGTTTCACAGCAGTCCTTCCGTTTCCGTAAACCCGAGAATCAGGTTCATATTCTGCACCGCCTGGCCCGCGGCGCCCTTCACCAGATTGTCAATCGCCGCCACCACCACCGTGCGACCATCCGGCTGTTGCGAGATGCCAATGTCGCAGTAATTCGTGCGCCGCACGCTATGCAGATCCGGCACGCTGCCCAGCTTGTGCACGCGCACAAACGGCTCATTGGCGTAGGCTTCGCTGTAGATCTCATGCAGCCGCTCGGCGCTAAACTCGGGCGCCGACCGTCTGAAGTAAATCGTCTCGAGAATGCCGCGATCGATCGGGATCAGTTGCGCCGTAAAGCTGAACTGGCTCTCCTCGAGCTGCGAGTTCTGCAAGACCTCCGGCACATGCCGGTGATCGAGAATCGAGTAGGCCGAGAAGTTCTCGGTTACCTCACAAAAGCTCGTCTTCATGCTCGGCTTGCGCCCCGCGCCCGATACGCCGCTCTTGGCGTCGCAGATGATGCCGGCATTCACATCAAACGCCCGCGCATTCACAAGCGGCCGTATCGCCAGGTTCGCCGCCGTCGGGTAGCACCCCGGGTTCGACACGAGGCGCGCATGCTTGATCGTATTGCGGTAAAACTCCGGCAACCCATAAGCCGCCTCATTCAACAACCCCGGCGCCGTATGCGTTTCCTTGTACCAGTGCGCAAAGTTCTCCACCGTGCGCAGCCGGAACGCCCCCGAAAGATCCACCACCTTCGCCCCCGCCTCGAGAAAATGCGGCGTCAGCTCCATTGAAGCCTCAGGCGGCGTCGCCAGCAGCACCACATCCAGCTGCTTTTCCTTCACCGTCTCCCCCGACAGCGGCACCGCATTCGGCGCATCCGTCCGGTGCTCGAGCGGCACCCCGGTCACAAACCGGTGCCGGCCCAGAATCTGCAAAAGTTCATTCCCTGAATAGCCGCGGAAGCCAACAATGCCCGCGCGTAACGACTTGGAGCTTGACATGTTTAATTATTCACTGCCTGTGAATAATTATACGCGATCCCCTACCGCTGCTCCGCAATCGACTGATCCGCCAGATCACTCACATACGGAATCCGCACCGTATTCCCCGCCTTCGTCTGCACCATCATGTACACCCATGCCGCCACAAAAGCGAGCTTCACCACCCGCGTCACCAGATACGTCCGATCCAGCATCGTCTCGAGAATGCTCTCAATCACCCAGTTGTAAACCAGCCACCCCACAAACAGGTACAACCCCTGGAACGCATGAAACCGCACATCATTACTGTTCCGAAACCGGTCCACCGTCAGCACATAGATCGAAGGCACCCACCCCACAAACGGGATGTAGCACAGCGTCGACGTCGTCCGGTTATCTATGCCTGAAAACGGATCCTGCCCCGCCTGCTTCGTCTGGCTCGCCGGCCCAGCCGCCGGCCCCGCTCCCGGCTGCCGTTCCCCACAGCGGCCGCAGAACGCATCACTCGGTTTCACCTCCGAACCACACTTGCTGCAAAATGGCATATCGCTTCAGTCCCCTGACAGTTCTCCTCAGTGTATACGGCTTTTCCGTCTGGATAGTTCACAATCCCCGGTGATAGCTTGTATCTATGCAACGTCTGCTGCTTTCCCTCTTCCTGTCAGCGCTGTTCCTTCTGCCCGCCTCCGCCAAAGACCTCAAGATCTACTTCATCGATGTCGAAGGCGGCCAGTGCACGCTCATTGTCACCCCCAAAGGCGAAAGCATCCTCGTCGACACCGGCTGGCCCGGCAACGACAGCCGCGACGCCGAACGCATCGCCAAACAGGCCAAAAAAGCCGGTATCAAGCAAATCGACTGGCTCCTCATCACTCACTATCACACCGATCACGTCGGCGGCATCACCACCCTTATGGACAAGATGAAGGTCGTCAACCTCATCTCCCACGGCACCAACACCGAAACCGGCAAGGGCGCCGACCAGCTCAGCCGCCAGTACAACGAAGCGAAGGAAAAGCTCAAGGAACTCATCGTCAAGCCCGGCGACAAGCTCCCCATCTCCGGCGTCGACATCGAGATCATCACCGCCCGCGGCGACGTCATCTCCAAGGCCTCCTCCCTCGCCCGCGGCGCCGCCGATAATCCCCTCTGCGCCAACGCCACCAAAAAGGACAACGACCCCACCGAAAACGCCCGCAGCGTCGGCTTCCTGCTCAAGTTCGGTGAGTTCCGCTTCCTCGATCTCGCCGACCTCACCTGGAACAAAGAAACCGAAGTCGCCTGCCCCCTCAATAAAGTCGGCAAAGTCGACCTCTACCTCACCAACCACCATGGCCTCTGGGCCAGCAACAACCCCGCCCTCGTTCACGCCCTCGATTCAAAGGCGATTATCATGAACAATGGCGACAAAAAAGGCGGAGACGCGCCGGCCATCGACAGCATGCGCGCCGCTCCGGGCCTGAAGAACTTCTGGCAGTTACACTACTCGATCAAAGCCGGCAAGGAACACAACGTCGAAGATCCGTACATCGCGAATCTCACGTCCCCCGGCGGCTTCCACTTCGAGGTAACCGCCAAGTCTGACGGCCACTTCACCGTCCTCAACCAGCGCAATAAATTCACCAAGAGCTACTAACCGTGTTGAACTCCACGCCCGCTTATTTCCTGTTTCTCGCGGGCGTCTTCTTTCTCTACTGGGCCGTCGCGCGCTGGCGCATGGCGGCCCTTTCCGTTCTCCTTGCCGCCGGCTATTACTTCTACGCCCGTTGGGATCTCGCCTACCTCGCTCTCATCCCCGCCGCGAGCGCCATTGATTTCTGTTGCGCCCTCGCCATGGGCTCCACCAAATCCACCGCCCTCCGCCGTCTCTTGCTGGCCGTCAGCATCGTGGCCAATCTCTCGCTGCTGTTCGCCCTCAAGTACATGCCTGTCATCGATCGCTCGTGGCGCTGGGCCCTGCCCCTCGGCCTCAGCTTCTACTGCTTTCAGGCCCTCAGCTACACCATCGATGTCTACCGCAAAGACGCCAAACCCACCTCGAGCATCCTCGCCCACTTCGCCGCCACCAGCTTCTTTTGCACCATCCTCGCCGGCCCCATCGTCCGCGTTGCCGATCTCATCCGCCAGTTCGACAAGCCCAAAAAGCTCACTCCCGCCGACGGCTCACGCGCCCTGTTCCTGATCGGCCTCGGCGCCATGAAAAAGCTCCTCATCGCCGATTACCTCGCCGAAAACCTCGTCAACCGCATCTTCGATTTCCCCACGCTCTATAGCGGCCTCGAAGTCCTCGCCGGCGTCTACGGCTACGCCCTGCAGCTTTACTTCGATTTCTCCGGCTATAGCGACATCGCCATCGGCAGCGCGCTGCTGCTCGGCCTCAAGATCCCCAAAAATTTCGACATGCCCTACGCGGCCACCAACATCGCCACCTTCTGGCAGCGCTGGCACATCAGCCTCTCCTCCTGGCTACGCGATTACGTCTATTTCTCTTTCCCCGGCCTCCGCGGCACGCTCATGCCCTACGTCGCCCTCACGCTTACCATGGTCATCGGCGGCCTCTGGCACGGCGCCACCTGGAATTTTCTGATCTGGGGCGCCTGGCACGGCCTCGGCCTCGCCGCCTGCCGCGCCTGGCAGACCTGGCGCGACAAGCGCAAGTGGGATCACCCCGTCTCCCACTTTCTTGCCACCTTCTGGACGGTCCACTTTGTCTGCCTCGGCTGGGTCTTCTTCCGCGCCGCCACGCTCGAATCCGCGCTCCAGATCCTCACCCAGATCGCGAGCCTCACCCTCTCGGCCGGCAACCTCAGCAACACCATTCTCACCATTGGCGCCATTGCCCTCGCCGGCCACTACGCGCCCAAGAAGTGGCTCGACCAATCCGAATCCCTCTTCGCCCGCACCCCGTTCTTTGCGCAGGCTGTCCTGCTTCTCCTGCTCGCCTACAGCATCCGCTATGTCGCCGCCACCGGCAGCGCGCCCTTCGTTTATACGCAATTCTAGTAAGTAGCGCATGCAGTTTCCCCGTCAGACATTTCTCGCCGTCCTCGCCATCGTCGTTCTGATGGCGTTGCCCGAGTTTGTCCCGGCCCTGGCCCCCTACCGCATGTTCAGCTGGCAATCCGCCAACGAGCTTGCCGACCTCAAGCCCTCCCGTTGGGCTCCGCCCCGCCCCACCGCCGAGGCTGTCTACAAGCCCCCGGTCAATCCCCGCCCCACCCGCGCCCCGCGCAAAGCAAACCCCACTTTCGTCGAGCCCCTCACCGACGTCGCCCAGGGCCTTGCCGCCTTCTACGAAGCCATCGAACGCATCGAGCGCGCCGAGCCCAACACCCACGTCCGCATTGCCCATTACGGCGATTCCCCCACCACCGCCGATCTCATCACGGCCGACATCCGCTCCCTGCTGCAGAAGCGCTACGGCGATTCCGGCCACGGCTTCCATCTCATGGCCAAGCCCTGGGCCTGGTATGGCCACCGCGGCGTCGACATCGATTCCTCTGGTTGGGAGATCGAGGCCTCCAACCTCGTCTCCAAAAAAGACGGCTACTACGGCTACGGCGGCGTCAGCTTCCGCGGCGCTGCCGGCTCGCGCACCCGCTTCCGCCTCAAAGA
>CAZBTA010000062.1:0-23443 GCA_964494515.1 uncultured Bryobacter sp. | reverse complement strand
CCGAGCTCATCCGCGTCGCCGCGCCGATCTATCTCAAGTTCGGCCTGCGCAACTCCCCCGACATCTACCCCTGCGGCACCCACATCGAAAACACCGCCCTCGCCCTCACGCGCGAACGCATGCGCCGCGCCGAAATGGCCATGGGCTTCATCTCCCGGTTTTACGTGGAATAGCTGGCTTACTTCGCGGAGTTCTTACTGGCGGCGTTCTTGGCGGCATTCCGCGGCGGCGAGGCCTTCGATTTGGCGGCCTTCGACTTCGGATTGCCGTCTTCGTCCTTGCGCCCACGTCCCGCCGTAGCCTTGCCCTTGATCACGATCGGCGTCGGCCCAAACTGGAAGTGCTTGCGGATCTGATTCACCAGAAACCGCTCGTCAGAGAAGTGCAGCGGCTTGCTCTTGTCGGTGAACACCACAAATGTCGGCGGCCGCACGCTCGCCTGCGTGATGTACTTCACCTTCATGTTCGTCTCAAGCGTGATGTAGTCGACAAACCGGTTCAGCTCGCCCGTCGTCACACGCTTGTTCATCGCCTCTTGCGCGCTCTGGATCATGCGGAACAGCTTGTCCACATTCGTGCCCTTGCTCGCCGAAATGTACTCAATCGGCGCATACTCAAGGAACTTCATCGTGTCCTTCACGCTCGCCATAAACTCTTTGGTCTTGCGTGTCGGATGCGCGTCCCACTTGTTCACGATCAGGATCACGGGCCGGCCGGCCTCATGCGCGTAGCCGGCGATGTGCGCGTCCTGGGCCGTCGGCCCCTCCAGCGCGTCAATCACCACCACCACCACATGCGCCATGCTGATGTGCCGCCGCGCCATCATCACGCTCAGCTTCTCGGCCATCATCGTCGTCTTGCCTTTGCGGCGTATGCCCGCCGTATCGACAAAGATGAAGTCCTGGTCGCCCACCGTCACCGTCTCGTCCACGGCGTCGCGCGTCGTGCCCGCCACCGGCGATACAATCGCCCGCTCGGTGCCCGTCAGCGCGTTCAGCAGTGTCGATTTGCCCACATTCGGCCGCCCGATGATCGCCACCTTGATCGGCCGCTTGCGCTCGGGCTGCTCGCCCTCGGGCTCATTCTCGGGAAAATCCGCCGTCACATGGTCGAGCAGGTCATCAATGCCCAGCCGGTGCTCGGCCGAGATCGGCACCACCGGGTCGAGCCCGAGCACGTGAAAGTCGCTCGTCAGCACGTTCACCTTCTCGACGTCGATCTTGTTTACCGCGAGCGTAATCGGCTTGCCCAGCTTGCGCAGCATCTGCGCGAGGTCGCGGTCAGCCGAAGTAATTTCCGTCCGCCCATCGATCACAAATACGATCTGGCTCGCCTCTTCAAATGCTTTACGCGCCTGCTTGAGGATGTTCGCCGGGATCAGTTCGTCATCGTTGGGGATGATGCCGCCCGTGTCAATTACATGAAATTGCCGGCCGCGATACGTCGCCGTCCCGCGAATGCGGTCGCGGGTAATGCCCGGTTCGTCCCCGGTTATCGAGCGGCGCGTACCAGTAATTGCGTTGAATAGAGTGGACTTACCCACGTTTGGTCGTCCAACAATGACGAGCGTGGGAGTCTCGGGGGTTTCAGCCATCCACCTCAAGCGTAGCAGCTTCAGAGCGCCGACATCCCGGATCGTGCGATCCTATAGATTCACCCCCACATGCCTTTTTCACCTGACAAGATTCGAAACATCGCTATTGTTGCGCACGTAGACCACGGCAAGACGACGCTCGTCGACACCATGCTCCGCCAGAGCGGTATCTTCCGTTCCAACGAGGAGCTCACCGACCGCGTAATGGACTCCAATGATCTCGAGCGCGAGCGTGGCATCACGATTCTCGCCAAGATCACAGGCATCCGTTACAAGGGCGTCAAGATCAACATCTGCGACACCCCGGGCCACAGCGACTTCGGCGGCGAAGTCGAACGCGCCCTCAAGATGGTCGACGGCGTCATGCTGCTCGTCGACGCGAGCGAAGGCCCGCTGCCCCAGACGCGCTACGTGTTGTCGAAAGCGCTCGAAGCCCATCTCACCCCCATCGTCGTCATCAACAAGATCGACCGCCCCGACGCCCGCGTCCAGGAAGTGCTGAACGAAGTCTACGACCTCTTCATCGACCTCGACGCCCAGGAGCACCAGCTCGAGTTCCCCGTCGTCTACGCCATCGGCAAGCAGGGCATCGCCAAGATGAGCATGGAGGAAGAGAGCGAAAACCTCGAGCCGCTCTTTGAGACCATCGTCAAGCACATCCCCCCGCCCAAGGGCTCATCGGAAGCCGAGCTGCAGATGCTCATCGCCAACCTCGACTACTCCGATTACCTCGGCCGCCTCGGCGTCGGCCGCGTCTTCAACGGCACGCTCAAGCACGGCATGGAAGTTAACATCGCCAAGCTCGACGGCTCCTTCCAGAAGACCCGCATCACCAAGATGTACAGCTTCGAGGGCCTCAAGCGCACCGAAGAGACCGAAGCCTTCCCCGGCGACATCATCTCCATCGCGGGCGTTGAGGGCATCACGATTGGCGAAACCGTCACCAGCGTCGAAAACCCCAAGCCCCTGCCCAAGATCCACATTGACGAGCCCACGATCGCGATGACCTTCACGATCAACACCTCGCCCTTCGTCGGTCGCGAAGGCACGCTCGTCACCTCGCGCAACCTCAAGGATCGCCTCGACAAGGAACTCCTCACCAACGTCGCCCTGCGCGTTGAAGACACCGGCACCCCCGACAGCATGAAGGTGCTCGGCCGTGGCGAACTCCAGCTCGCCATCCTCATCGAAACCATGCGTCGCGAAGGCTACGAGCTTCAGGTCTCCAAGCCCGAAATCGTCACCCGCGAGATCGACGGCGTCCTCAAAGAGCCGCAAGAAATCCTCCTCATCGATTGCTCCGAGCAGTTCATCGGCGTCGTCATCGAAAAGATGGGCTACCGCAAGGGCAAGATGATGAAGATGGTCAACCACGGCTCCGGTCGTGTGCGCCTCGAGTTCCAGGTCCCCTCCCGCGGCCTGATCGGCATCCGCAACGAAATGCTCACCGAAACCCGCGGCACCGCCATCATGAACTCGCTGTTCAACGGCTACATGGATTGGCAGGGCGACATCCCCATGCGTCCCACCGGTGTGCTCATCTCCGACCGCGCCGGCGTCACCACCGCCTTCGCCATCAACGGCCTGCAGGAGCGCGGCGAGATCTTCGTCTCCCCCGGTCAGGAAGTTTACGAAGGCATGATCGTCGGTGAAAACTCGCGCGACTCCGACCTCAACGTCAACATCGTCCGCGAAAAGAAGCTCACCAACATGCGCAGCAGCTCGGCCGACGACGCCATCCGCCTCGTGCCGCCCAAGATCATGACGCTCGAGCTGGCCATCGAATTCATCGAGATCGACGAATACGTTGAGATCACGCCCAAGAGCATCCGTCTTCGCAAGAAGATCCTCAAGGCGAATCAGCGTTGATCGAAACCCTCAAGGAGGCCCTGCGCGGCTCGCATCAGGACTTCACTGAGGGTAGCCTCAAGCGGGCAATTGCCCTGCTTGCCATTCCGATGGTGCTTGAGCTTTCCATGGAAAGCCTCTTCGTCATCGTCAACGTCTTCTGGGTGGCGGCCCTCGGGCCTGAAGCGGTCGCCACTGTCGGTCTCACCGAAGCGATGGAAACCATCGTCTTCGGTGTCGCCATGGGCCTGTGTGCCGGCGCCACCGCCTTCGTCGCCCGTCGTATCGGCGAGAAGGATCGCGAGGGCGCCAGCGCCGCCGCCGGCCAGGCCGTCCTCATCGCTCTCTTCTTCAGCGTCCTCCTCGGCATCCCCTCCGCTCTCTACGCCCGCACTCTGCTCGGCTGGATGTCCCCCGACCCCTCCGTCATCGCCCACGGCTACGGCTACACCACCATCATGTTCGCGGGCACTTATTCGATCCTGCTCATCTTCCTCATCAACGCCATCTTCCGTGGCGCGGGCGACGCGGCCATCGCCATGCGCGTGCTCATGCTCTCAAACGCGGTCAATCTCATCCTCGACCCCTGCCTCATCTTCGGCTGGGGGCCCTTTCCCGCTCTCGGCGTCACCGGCAGCGCCATCGCCACCACGTTCGGCCGCACCGTGGGCGTCGCCTACCAGTTCTACCGGCTCTTCTCACCCGGCGATCGCCTCGGCGTGCGCCTCGAGCATCTCCGGCCCAACTGGCATTTGATCTGGGAGATGACCAAGGTCAATACGCCCGCCATGGTGCAGTATCTGATCGGCACCGCCAGCTGGCTCATGCTCGCGCGCATCGTCGCCCAGTTCGGCTCCACCGCCACCGCCGGCTACACCATCGCTATCCGCATCATCGTCTTCACCATCCTGCCCAGCTGGGGCCTCGGTGGCGCCGCCGCCACATTGATGGGGCAAAATCTCGGCGCCGGCAAGCCCGAGCGCAGCGAGCGCGCCGCCTGGCTGTGCGGCTTCTACAACATGATCTTCCTCGGTCTCGTCAGCCTCGTGTTCGTCTTCTACGCCGAGCCGCTGGTGCGCATCTTCACCACTGATCAGGCCGTGGTCGACGTCGCCAAAAGCGCCCTGCGCCTCATCTCTTACGGCTATCTGCTCTACGCGTATGGCCTCGTGCTCGTGCAGGCCTTCAATGGCGCGGGCGACACGATGACGCCCACCGTCATCAACATCTTCTGCTACTGGATTTTCCAGCTCCCCATGGCCCATTACCTCTCGGGTCAGATGGGCCCCAATGGCGCCTTCACCGCTGTCACGCTTACCGAAAGCCTCATCGCCATCTGCGGCATCCTCGCCTTCCGCGCTGGCCGCTGGAAGCGCATCAAGGTCTGATCACCAGTTGGCGAGCGCCGTGCTGATCAGCCGCGCCACGTGCAGGGTCACCTCGGGGTCAAACTCCATCTTCAAATGCGGGTTCAGGATCATGCGGTGCGCCACCGGCATCGAGCTCGTGTCGAACACCTTGTCGCGCGGATAGCTGTAGCGCCAGTTACCCAGAATCGTCGTTCGCGCCGGGTCCTCGGCGCTGATCTTTTCCTGCCCGCGAATCATGCCAAAGTCATGCTGGTAGAGATTCGCCGCCTCCTTGACGTTGGCCGGCACGCGCCCGTCGCGCAGCCCCACGCTATCGATCTGCACATTCAGCCGCACCGGGATCTTCTGCTTCTTCATCCAGCGGCACAGCTTGATCGTCGCCGCCCCTCCCATCGACTGGCCAAACAGAATCACCCGCGCCGCCGCTCTTTCTTCAGCGCTCATCTTGCCGTCATGGTTGCGGTCGACATGCTCGCGGATCTGTTTCCTGCCAAGCTCCAGCCGGTGATTGCTGATCGCCTCAAACCGCGTATCCGCTGGCGCGCTCAGGGCCACCAGCGCATTCACCCGCGTGGTGATCGCCCACGGTGCATTGGGCGGCTCCCACCCGCCGGCAATCCCCAGCACCAGCGTCTGCCCCATCACCGGGGCCACTACAAACGCAAAAAGGAGCCCGCGCAGGAGGAGAGGCGCGGGCTCAATGGGATTACAAGGAGTTGGAAACGTTCCCGATCTCATACGGCCTGTTCAGGCGTTGTCAGGGATTTACTTTTCGACAACCAGTTCATTGGTGACGCTGAACACACCAGGCACCTGATTGGCGAACAGCCCTGCCAGATTCTTGTCCATCTCGTTGATCACGACACCCGTCAGCGTGACGTTGCCGTTCTTGACGATGATGTGTACCGGTGGGTTGGCGCCCAGGGTATAGCGGCCCAGCGAGGCCTGACTAAACACCGTGCGATACACGGCGATGCGCAACCGGTCGTCATTCGGTGACAGTGGCAACACTTCAATGCGGTTTACCACCTCTTCGACGCCCGGGATCTGACGCACTACGTTCTCGGCCGAGCTGGCCAGTGTCGGGCGCGTCACCTGACCATTGAGAATCACGCGCCGCCCCTCAATTGCGAACGTGAAGTTGTCAAACACGCCGTAAAAGGGGAGGGTTACGAGTTCTTTCCGGATCTGGTTGGCCAGCCGCTGCTCGTCGGATTGCGTCGCCGGGTAGGTGGCGCTCACTAGAGGAGAGGTGGCCAAGAATGTGGCGAAAATTGCCGTAAAAAGCAGGTTTTTCATATCTCTTGACCTTTCTTACTTCCTGCCTGTTGGATGTGATGACAATCATCAAAGTTACGAAAATCGGTTGAAGGATATAGAATTGCCGCAACCGCCGTGTTTTCGCTGCTTTACACCACCGCCGCCTTCGCCCTGCTTGCGCAGGACGTCCCCCCTGTTCTCAAATCCCAGTGCGGCGCCTGCCACGCGGGCTCACAACGCGCCAGCGGCTTCTCGATAGACTCGGTCTCCTCCATCATCGAAGGCGGCAAAAAACACGGCCGCGCCGTCATCGGTGGCAAGCCCGAAGCAAGCCCCCTCATCCGCATGTTGCGTGGCGATCTGGCCCCGCGTATGCCCATGGGCGGCGAGCTTGCCGCATCAGACATCGCCGCCGTTGAGGCCTGGATCCGCACGCTGCCTTCACCCGCCCCCGCCGTTAGCAGCACCTCCAACTGGCGCCCGTTTGAAAAGCCCACGCGCCCCGCCGTGCCCGCGGTCACCAACACCGCCTGGGCCCGCAACGCGATCGACAACTTCATTGTCAGCAAGCTCGAGGCGGCCAACCTCAAGCCCGCCGCCCCGGCCGCGCGCCGCACTCTCGCCCGCCGCCTCTATCTCGACCTCGTCGGCATGCCACCCACGCGCGATGAGCTCAATGCCTTCCTCGCCGACACGAGCGCCGAGGCCTGGCCCCGCCTGGTCGACAAGCTGCTCGCCGACCCGCGCTACGGCGAACGCTGGGGCCGCCACTGGCTCGACCTCGCTCGCTATGGCGAGACCTCTGGCCTTGAAGGCGATGGCCAAATCGGCAACGTCTGGCGCTATCGCGACTGGGTGATCGACGCCTTCAACGCCAACATGCCTTATGACCGCTTCGTGCTCCAGCAGCTCGCCGGCGGTGACGAACACAGCAAGACCCGCAACAACTACGCCCCCGACGTCCAGGGCCTCATCCCCACCGCCTTCTTGCGCACCGCTCCCTGGGATCGCTCCAACCTCGTCGCTGCCGAAGTCCGCGCCAATTACCTCGCCGAGGTCACCACCGCCACCAGCAGCGTCTTCCTCGGCCTCACCGTCGGCTGCGCCCGCTGCCACGACCACAAGTACGACCCCATCCCCCAGAAAGACTTCTACCGCCTGCAGGCCTTCTTCAACGCCACGCAGGCCGCTGGCGACGTCACCGTGCCTTACGCCGACGAAGACATGGCCGCCATGGCGCAGGGCAAGATCGCCGAGCTCGAAAAGCAAATCGCCTCCGGCCCCGAAAAGCACGCCCTCGACCAGCTCGAGAAGACGCTGCTCGCCAATCTCATCGCTGGCCGTGCCGAGCGCGCCGCGGGCAAGCCTTACACCAAAGCCGATCTCCGCCTTGAGCTCAAGCTCAAGCCCCAGCGCATCTTCTCGATCGCCGAGGCCCGCGAGCACGCCCGCGTCTGGGCCGATGCCGACCGCACTGGCGACGCAGAGGAAAAGGCCATCCTCGACCCACTTGAAGACAAGCTCTTCGCCCGCTTGAAGCAAGCCTATGAGTCTGGCGCTGTTGACCCAGCCAAGCGCTTCGAAGCCCTCACCGTCGAAGACGTCCGTCGTGAAGCTCTCGCCAAATACTCGGCCCGCTCCATCTTCAGCGAAGCCGAGAAGAACGAATACGCCGAGATCTCGGGCAAGCTCGACATCCTGCGCCGCCGCCTCGATCGCTGGCGGCCCCACGTGCTCGCCGTCACCAACGTGCCTGGCCCGCCCAGTGGCCCCGACATCGCGCCCACCCGCGTGCTCATCCGCGGCGATTACCGCCAGCCGGGGGACATCGTCGAGGCGGGCTTCCCCAGCGCGCTCACCGGCCATAGCAACCCCGCCCAGTTTGAGACCGATCGCTACCGCCAGTTCCCTACGCGCGGCCACCGCATCACGCTCGCCCGCTGGATTGCGAGCAAAGACAACCCCCTCACCGCGCGCGTGATGGTCAACCGCATGTGGCAGCAACACTTCGGCGCGGGCCTCGTGCGCACGCCGAGCGACTTCGGCAAGAACGGCGAAAAGCCCACCCACCCCGAGCTGCTCGATTGGCTCGCCGTCGAGTTTATGGATTCTGGTTGGGACATGAAGCACATGCACCGCCTCATGCTGCTCTCGAGCACGTTCCAGCAGGCTGCCGACAATCCCAACGACGACACCGACAATCGCCTGCTCTCACGCTTCACCCGCCGCCGCATCGAGGCCGAAGCCCTGCGCGACAGCATCCTCCATTCGAGCGGCCGCCTCAACCTCAAGATGCACGGCCCCAGCGTGTTTCCTCCGCTGCCTGCCGACCTCGCCGACTTCGCCCGCTATGGCCGCACCGGCGACCTGATGTGGGAGCCCAACGAACGCGATGAAGACTCACGCCGCCGCTCGGTCTATATCTTCCAGCGCCGCTCGCTGCCGCTACCCATGATGGCCGCCTTTGACGCGATCGTCTTCAGCGAATCCTGCGAGCGCCGCGTTTCTACTACTACGCCGCTGCAAGCGCTCGCGCTCATGAATGGCCAGCTCGTTGAAGACGAAGCCACCCATCTCGCCACCCGCATCGTTGAGCAGGTGGGCCCCGCGCGCGAAGCCCAGATCACCCGCGCCTTTGAGATCATCCTCAGCCGTGAGCCGGCCCGCGAAGAACTCTCGCGCCTGGCCACAAGCAACCTCGCTCTCACCAGCATCAACCGCATTCTGCTCAGCTCAAATGAATTCGTCTATGTGGAGTAGCGCCGCATGAAATCACGCCGCCAACTGTTACTCGATACCTACCTCGGCCTCGGCGGCATCGCCCTGGCCGACATGCTCGGCGCTGCCTCGGCCGACCCGCTGTTGCCCAAGCCCCAGCACCATCCCGCTAAAGCCAAGCGCTGCATCTTCCTGTTCTTCGAGGGCGGCGTCTCGCAGATGGACACCTTCGAGCACAAGCCCATGCTCACCAAATACGCTGGCCAGCAGATGCCCAAGGCCGAGCGCACCACCGGTGAGATCGCCACGTTTTCGGCCGCGCCCAATCGCATCATCCCGCCCGTCAGCCCCTTCCGCCAGTATGGCCAGACGGGCCGCTGGGTCTCAGGGCTGCTGCCCGAGGTGGCGTCTGTCGTCGACGACCTCGCCTTCATCCATGGCGTAAAGGTCGACAACAACAATCACGGCCCCGCCGTCTATCACACGCTCACCGGCAATCAGTTCCCCGGCAGCGCCTCGGTGGGCGCCTGGGTCACCTATGGCCTTGGCAGTGAGAATCGCGACTTGCCCGGTTTCATCGTCATGGGCGATCGCCGTGGCGCCACGATCGGTGGCGCGGGCGTCTGGGGCAATGGCTTTCTGCCCGCCGCCTATCAGGGCACGCTGTTCCGCAATGGCGACACGCCCATCGTCGATCTCCACCCCCGCGCCGACGCGGCCACCCAGCAGCGCCAGGAGCTCGACATGCTCAAGTGGCTCAACGAAAAGCACATGGCCGAGCGCACCAACACGAGCGAGCTCGACGCCCGCATCGCCTCCTTTGAGCTCGCCTTCCGCATGCAATCCCGCGCCCCCGAGCTCGTCGATCTCAAGAGCGAATCTGAGGCCACCCGCAAGCTCTACGGCCTTGACGACGAGATCACCGAACCCTTTGGCCGCCAGTGCCTGCTCGCCCGCCGCATGGTCGAGCGGGGCGTGCGCTTCGTCAAAGTGCTCCACGGCGCTGGTGGCGACCGTTGGGACGACCACGGCAACATCGGCGAGCGCATCCCCATCCACTGCAAAGAGATCGACAAGCCCGTCGCGGGCCTGCTCAAAGACCTCAAATCCCGCGGCATGCTCGACGACACGCTCGTCGTCTGGGCCAGCGAGATGGGCCGCACGCCCTTTGACAACAACCTCACCACCGACAAGCCCGGCCGCGACCACAATCAGTACGGCCTGCTCGTCTGGATGGCCGGTGGCGGCATCAAACCTGGCTCGACGTTCGGCGAGACGGACGACTTCTCCGTACGCGCCGCGGGCGAAGAGATCCCCCTGCGCGACGTCCACGCCACGCTGCTCCACCTGCTCGGCCTCAATCAGAATCGCCTCACCTACCTCCATGCCGGCCGCTACAAGAAGCTCACCGACATCGGCGGTCGCGTCATCAAAGAGATTCTCGCCTAGGCCGACTTGATCTCCGTCCACAGTCGGTCGCGCAGCCGTTGCGTCGGCCCTGACGAGGTCTCAAACCATTCGCCCCGCGCCAACACCTCGCCGCCCGCTGGCGAGCAGGGTGAGGCTGCCCGGCTGGCCTTGCTGTTGGCTGCCGCAATGTCGGCCCGGTAGAGGAAGTTCACAAACTCGTGCGCCAGCTCCTTGCGCCGGCTCTCGGCGAGAATCGCCACACAGTCGCAATAAAGCGAATAGCCCTCCGCCGGGTGCACAAAGTGCAGTTGTGGCGCGTTGTCGATCGTCAACTGCGCGCTGCCCTGCCAGAGCTGCGCCGCCGCCACATCGCCCTGCGCCACCTGATCACGCACCTCCGTATTGAGGTAAGCCCGCAGATACCGCTTCTGCTCGATCGCGAGCTTCTGCGCCTTGCGCAACTCCTCGGGCGAGCTCGTGTTGATCGACAGGCCGAGGATCTTGAGGCACGCCGCAAACACCTCGCTCGGCTCATCAAGCATCGTCACGCGGCCGCGATACGCCTCGCTCCACAGGTCTTGCCAGCGCGCGATCGGCAGCGTCTTCGGGCACAAAATGCCACAGCAGCTCCACAGGTACGGCAGGCTCGAGGTGAGGCTCGGGTCCCAGGCGGGCGCTTTGAAAATCCCGGCCAGATTCTTGACGTTGCCCAGCCGCGCCCCTTCAAGCGGCGCAAGCAATCCCATCTCGCGCATCGGGTTCACCAGCCGGTTCTCGGGGAAGACGACATCCCAGCCCGAGTTGCCCGACATCGTCTTCGCGATCGTTTCCTCACTGCCCTCAATCACCGCCGAGTAGCGCACCTCCACGCCAAATTCGGCCTCAAACTTCGGCACCGTGTCGGGCGCGATGTAATCCGAGTAGTTGATTACGTTCAGCCGCGGCTTGCGCCCGCTCGTGCAGCCCGCAAGGCCAGTCAGGCCCATAAAGAACATTCGCCGCTTCATGGCTGCTTCTGCTCCAGCCGCTGGCTGATGACGATCAGTACGCCGAGGCCAAACACGATGATGGTCGAGATCGCGTTCACCGCCGGGTTCACCCCGCGCCGCGCCATGCCGTAGATGATCATCGGCAGCGTTTCGCTATCCACCCCCGCCACCAGCGAGGTGATCACATAGTCATCAAGCGACGTCGTAAACGCGAGCAGCGCCGCGGCGATCACCCCCGGCCGCAACATCGGCAAAGTTACCTCCCAGAACGCCTGCCACGGCGTTGCCCCGAGATCCGCCGCCGCCTCTTCAAGCGACCCATCCATCGTCCGCAACCGCGCCAGCACCACCATCACCACATACACCAGACAAAAGCTCACATGCGCCAGCACCACCGTATGCATGCCCAACTGCAGGCGCAACACCCGGAAGACGATCTGAAACAGCGCGAGCAACGACACCGCCGAAACGATCTCCGGCGTCACCAGCGACACCGACAGCGACATCGTCAGCCATCGCGACTTCGCCTTCCAGATTGCATAAGCGGCCAGCGTGCCAATCGCCGTCGACAACACGGTGGCAAACAGCGCAATGACCAGGCTGTTCACCGTCGCCTCCACCAGCGCGTTGTCGCCCAGCGCCGCCTGATACCAAACCAGCGAGAATCCCTCCCAATGCGTCAGCCGCGAGCTGTTAAAGCTGAACACGCCCAACACCAACAGCGGCAAGTGCAAAAACGCGTAGAGCAGCGTGGCGTATAGCCCGAGCGCGGTCGGCCTCACAGGATCTCCTCGTTGTTGCGCGTCACCGCAATCAGGCCCACCAGCACAATCGCCATCAGGATCAGCGACGCCGCCGCGCCAAACGGCCAATCGCGCGCCGTCGTGAACTGGTTCTGCACCAGATTGCCAATCAGGATCGTGCTGCCCCCGCCCAGCAGGTCGCTGGTGAGGTAGGTGCCAAGGCTCGGCACAAACACGAGAAACGCCGCCGCCCGCAGCCCCGGCGCCGACACCGGGATCACCACCCGCGCAAACACTTCCCACGGCCGCGCCCCGAGATCCGCCGCCGCCTCGACCAGCGCGTAATCCAGCCGCTCGAGCGTCGAGTAAATCGGCAGGATCGCCAGCGGCAGGCTGCAGTAGACCAGCCCCAGCAACACCGCCCCGTGGTTATAAAGCAACGGCAACGGCTGCTCGATCAATCCAAGCCCAAGCAGCACCGTATTGAACAGCCCTGTATCGCGCAACAGGAACACCCAGGCATAAGTCCGCACGAGAAAGCTCGTCCAGAACGGCAACATCACCAGTTGGATATAAAGCCCGCGCCGCGCTCCAGCCCTTGAAATAAACCACGCCAGAGGGAACCCGAGCACCAGGCACAACACTGTAGTCTCCGCCGCGATCCAGAACGAACGCAGCAGGATCTCCCCGTAGAGCGGATCAAAGAATCGCTGGTAGTTCTCGAGGGTCAGTGGCAGCCCCTGCCCGCCATAAGGCCCGCGCGTCATCAGGCTGTAGGCCACTACGATGGCCATCGGCACCAGAAACAGCCCCACCGTCACCAGAACGGCCGGCGCGAGAAAGATACGGCGCAGCGTCATCATGAGAACCGCAGCTCGTCTTTCGCGTCCCACCACAGCGTCACCCGGTCGCCCGGCTGGTGCGGACACTCAAAGCGCGACACCTCCACCGTGATCCGCGCCCCATCGGGCATCTGCGCCGCCACATGGATGCAATTGCCGAGAAAGGTCGTGTCGAGCACCGTCGCTGGCACCGACGGCATCCCTTCCGGCGCCGGGCCCGTGGTGATGCGCGTCGCCTCTGGCCGCAGGCCAAAGCTCTCAAGCCAGTTCATCGCCCCGAGAAACTCGGCCACGAACCGCGTCTTCGGCTCGAGGTAGATCTCATGCGGCGTGCCCGTCTGCTCCACGCGGCCCTTGTTCATCACCGTGATGCGGTCGGCCATCGTCAGCGCCTCTTCCTGATCGTGCGTAACCATGAGGAACGTGATGCCCACGCGTCGCTGCAGCGCCTTCAGTTCCACCCGCACCTGCTTGCGCAGCTTGGGGTCGAGCGCGCTCAGCGGCTCATCGAGCAGCAGTACCGCCGGCTGCAGCGCGAGCGAGCGCGCCAGCGCCGCCCGCTGCTTCTCGCCGCCCGACATCTGGGCGGGGTAACGGTCGGCCTTGCCCTCCAGCTGCACCAGGTCAAGCAGCTCATCGACGTTCGCCCCGGGCTTGCGCTTCAGGCCAAACTCGATGTTCTGCCGCACCGTCATGTGCGGAAACAGGGCATAACTCTGGAATACGGTGGACACATTGCGCTCATAGGGTGGCAAACTGGCCACATTGCTGCCCTCAAGCAGGATCGTGCCCGCCGTCGGGATCTCAAAACCCGCCACCATCCGCAGCGTGGTCGTCTTGCCACACCCGCTCGGGCCCACCAGCGCATGAAACTCCCCCCGCGGAATGCTCACGCTCACCCCGTCCACCGCCCGGTGCGTGGGAAAGACTTTCGATACGCCTTCGAGCGTCAGGACATCGGCCATTGTGATGGATAGTAACGCAAAAGACCCGCCAGAACGGCGGGCCTTTTGCTGATTTTGCGGTGTTTTTAGCTGTTGAAGCGGGTTTCGGCTTCGACCCAGTTCACCACGTTCCACCAGGAGCTGATGTAGTCCGGGCGGCGGTTCTGATACTTCAGGTAGTAGGCGTGTTCCCAAACATCGAGGCCGATGATGGGGAATTTGCCTTCCATGAACGGGTTGTCCTGGTTGGCCGTCGAGGTCACCTCGAGCTTGCCGTCGGCGGTCTTCACCAGCCAGGCCCAGCCGGAGCCGAAGCGCGTGGTGGCCGCGGCGTTGAACTTTTCCTTGAACGCGTCAAAGCTGCCGAAGGTGGCGTTGATCGCCTCAGCCAGCTTGCCCACCGGGGTGCCGCCGGCGCCGGGGCCGAGGATCGTCCAGAACAGCGAGTGGTTGTAGTGGCCGCCACCATTGTTGCGAACCGCCGTCTTGATGGCGTCCGGAACAATGGCCAGATTGTTGGCCAGCAGCTCTTCGAGCGACTTGCCAGCCAGCTCGGGGGCCGATTCGAGCGCCTTGTTGAGGTTGGTCACGTAGGCATTGTGGTGCTTGCCGTGATGGATTTCCATCGTTGCCGTGTCGATATGCGGCTCAAGCGCGCTGTGAGCGTAGGGAAGTGCGGGAAGTGAGAAAGCCATAGGTTTTAGTGATATTCCTTTCATCAGTTTAGATGACACAATGGAATTTATGTCTCAACTTCTTGCCGGGAAAACCGCGATTGTTTTAGGCGTTGCCAACAAGTGGAGTATTGCTTATGCGATTGCCGAGGCTTACCGCCGCGAAGGCGCCAAGCTGATTCTCACCTATCAGGGCGAACGCCAGAAGGCCACCGTGGAAGAGCTCGGTCAGGAACTCGGCGCCTCGCTCGTGCTGAATTGTGACGTCACCAAAGAAGATGAGCTGAAGGCGCTCGTCGAGGCGCTGACCGGCGAAAAGCTCGATATTGTGGTGCATTCGATCGCTTTTGCCAACCGCGAAGACTTGAGCCGGCCGTTCCTTGAGACCTCGCGCGACGGCTACCTGCTGGCGCAGGAAGTGTCGAGCTACTCGCTCGTCAGCGTCTCGCGCGCGCTCGCTCCCCTGATGACCGAAGGCGGCGCCATCATGACGCTCACCTACCTCGGCAGCGTCCGCGTGATCCCCAACTACAACGTCATGGGCGTGGCCAAGGCCGCTCTCGAAGCCTGCGTGCGCTACCTCGCGAGCGATCTCGGCGCCAAGAATATCCGCGTCAACGGCATCTCGGCCGGCCCGATCAAAACGGCCAGCGCCCGCGGAATCAAAGACTTTTCAAAGGTGCTCGACGGCGTGGCGGCTATCTCGCCGCTCAAGCGCAACACCGAGACGGCCGAAGTGGCCGACACCGCGGTGTTCCTGGGCAGCAATCTCGGCCGCGGCGTCACGGGCAACGTGATCTATGTCGACGCCGGCTTCCAGGTGATGGGCCTGCAGTCGCCAGAATAGTACGGAGAACACAATGATTCATGTCGAAGGACTGACGAAGCGCTATGCGCTCAACGTCGCGGTCGACCATGTCTCGTTTTCGGTGGAGAAGGGCCAGATTGTTGGCTTTCTCGGACCGAATGGCGCGGGCAAGACCACGACGATGCGCATGCTGACGTGTTACATGCCTCCCACGGAAGGTACGGCGTCCATTGCCGGGTTCGATGTGATCAAGCAGCCGCTTGAGGTCAAAAAGCGCATCGGATACCTGCCGGAGACGCCCCCCGTTTACCCGGATATGGAAGTGGGCGAATACCTGCAGTACGTGGCCAGGCTGAAGGGTGTACCCGAGAAGGAAGTGGCCCAGCGCAGCAAGGACGCCGCCGCCCGCTGCTTTGTGAGCGACGTGTGGGCCAAGCTGATCGGCAAGCTCTCCAAGGGCTACCGCCAGCGCGTGGGCCTCGCGCAGGCCATCATCCACAACCCCGACGTGCTCATCCTCGATGAGCCGACCAGCGGTTTTGACCCCAAGCAGATCATGGAGACGCGCGACCTCATCAAGAGCCTCGCCGGCGACCATACCGTGGTGCTCAGCACGCACATCCTGCAGGAAGTCAAAGCAATGTGCGAGAGCGTCGTCATTATCAACAAGGGCAAGATCGCGACGCAGGGCCGGCTCGATGAGCTGACGCACCGCAACGGCGCGGTGCTCGAGCTGACGGCCCCCACCGCCGACGCCGACACCATCACCGCGGCTTACCGCGAGATGGGCGAGGTACAGGCCCACCTTGAGGACGGCCTCTGGCGGGTGGAGATCGAGACCGCCGGCTCGCAAGACCTGCGGCCGCGCCTCGCCGAGGTCACTCTTGGCAAGGGCTGGAACCTGTACAAGCTCGATGCGGCGAGCGAAAGCCTGGATGAGATGTTCCTGCGTTTGACGAGCAATGTGGAGGAAGTGCAGCAATGAGAAACGTTCTGACGATTGCGAAAAAGGAGATCAACTCCTACTTTCAGTCGCCGCTCGCCTATGTGCTGATCGGCGCATATGCGGCCATGTTCGGCTACTTCTTCTGGTCGCTGGTGTACTTCTTTGTGCGCGCCAGCATGCAGGCCCAGATGTCGGGCCGCGTGATGCCGATGAACCTGAACGAGCTGGTGATCCGCAATCTGCTCGGCAACTGTGGCGTGCTCTGCCTGTTCATGATCCCGATGCTGACCATGCGGCTGTTTGCTGAAGAGAAGAGCCGCGGCACGATGGAACTGCTGTTGACCTCACCGCTCAAGGATTGGGAAATCCTGCTTGGCAAGTGGGCCGGCGCGGTGGGCATGTACGCGAGCCTGCTGATGTTCTCGGCGATCAACTTTGTGTTCCTTTTCGCCTACGGCAAGCCGGACTGGAAGCCGTTGCTCGTGGGCTATCTCGGCCTGATCCTGCAGGGCGCGGCAATGCTGGCGCTGGGCATGTTTCTCTCATCGATCACCCAGAACCAGATCGCGGCGGCCTTCAGCACGTTTGTGCTGCTGCTGATGCTCTGGATCTTTGAGTGGATGTCGAACATGGATCAGAACATGCTGACCGAGGTGCTGACGTATATGTCGCTGCTGCGGCATAACGAGTCGTTCATCAAGGGGGTGCTCGATCTGAAGGACACGCTGTACTACGTCAGCGTGAGCTTCTTCGGGCTGTTCCTCACCGCGCGATCCCTCGAATCATTGCGGTATCGCGGCTAAGGAGACATCACCATGAATGCACGTCAACAAAAGTACAGTCTTTACTCATTCGCCTACATTGTGGTGATCATCGCGGTGCTGGGCACGGCGAACTATCTGGCCAACAAGAACAACCAGACCTACGACACCACGTCGAACAAGCGCTACAGCCTGTCGGACCAGACGGTGAAGATCGTCAAGGGCCTCACCAAGGACGTCCAGATCAGCTACTGGGATAACGCGGACGGCTTTGTGCAGGCGCGCGACCTGCTGAGCCAGTACACCAATCTGTCGTCGCGGCTGAAGGTGGAGTACATCGACGCGATCAAGAAGCCGGCCCTGGCGCGGGCGGCGGGCATCACCAATCTGGGCACGATCATCATCGAATCGGGCCAGAAGAAAGAAGAGGCCAAGGGCCTGAACGAAGAGCAGATCACCAGCGCGCTGGTACGGCTGCTCAAGGGCACCGAGCGCACCGTCTGCTTTGCGCAGGGCGGCAGCGAGAAGGAAATCGACAAGACCGCGCGGGATGGCTTTAGCGCCGTCAAGGAGACGATCGAGCGCGACAACTACAAGGTGACCGCGGTGAATCTGCTTGAGGCGACGGCGATCCCGAACACCTGCACGGTGCTCGTGATTGCGGGGCCGAAGTTTGACTATCCGGCAAGCGTGGTCGAGACGCTCAAGAAGCATGTCGAAGGCGGTGGCAAGGCGTTATTCATGCTGGACCCGCCGTTCAACGTGGACAAGCTGAAGATCAGCGAGAACAAGGCGCTGGTGGACATGCTGGGCGGCTGGGGCGTGACGCTGAACAAGGACCTTGTAGTGGACCTGAGCCGCGTGGGCCAGATGATGGGCGGCGCGGTGCTGGCCAACAAGTTTGAGAACCATCCGATTGTGCGCGATATGTCGGGCCGACCGGTGGTGATGGCCTTCCCGCGGTCGCTCGAAGGCAAGAACGCTGACAAGACGACGGTGGAGAAGCTGTTCTCGTCGTTGTCGTCGAGCTTTTCAATCGCCGATCTGACCAAGGCACAGCTTGAGCCGAACCCGGACAAGGACAAGCGCGGGCCGTTCACGATGGCGCTGGCCGGCAGCTACAAGACGGGCGTCGAGAACAAGGACGGCCGCTTTGTGGTGGTGGGCAACTCGAGCTTTGTCGATAACGGGAGCATCCAGTTGTATGGCAACTCGGATCTGTTTCTGAACATGCTGGCGTGGCTGAGCGCGGATGAAGACCTGATCTCGATCCGGCCGAAGGATCCGGAAGATCGCCGCATCCAGCTCGAGCAGGGCCAGATGAACACGGTGATTGTGGTGAGCCAGTTTGTGCTGCCGCTGATCGCGTTCGTCGCGGGCATCAGCGCGTGGCGCAAGCGTCGCTAGGAGCAGAAAGCCAATGGAGTCGAAGGGATTGTTAATCGCAGTCGGGGCGCTCGCGGTACTGTCCGCGGGCGTCTGGTGGACGAACAAGAATCCGAAGGAGACGGCCAAGAAGGCTGGCGAAGTGGTGGAAACGCTCACGACGTTCAACGAACGGGAGCTGAGCGAGGTGACGCTGACGCAGCGGGGTGAAGCACCGATCGTGTTGCGCCGGGGGGCGGCTGGCTGGGAGCTGGCCGTGGAACCCAAGCTGCCAACGAGCGCGACGGATGCGCTTGATGTGGTGACGAACGCGAGCACGGTGTCGACCCTGCAGCTGGTGGACGCCAATGCGACGGACCTGGCGCAGTATGGCCTCGAGCCGGCGCTGATCAGCGTGAAGCTTAAGGACAAGAACGGCAAGACGCAGGAGTGGCTGGTGGGGGAACAAACCCCGGTGGGCCTGAACTTCTATGCCCGGCGCGCGGGCGAGCGCAAGGTCTACACGATTGCGCGCAGCTACCGCGACAGCGTGGCCAAGGGCGTGAACGACATCCGCGACAAGCGGCTGTTGATCACCGATGACGCCAAAGTGACGAAGATCGAGGTGGCGCGCAAGGCTGGGGCGCTCGAGTTTGGCCGCAACAAGCAAACGCTGTGGCAGCTCGTGAAGCCGCAGGTGTTGCGGACGGAATCGAACCTGGTGGACGAGATTCTGATGAAGCTCAAAGAAGCCAAGTTTGACCCGCTGCGCGGCGAGGACGTAGCGAAGAAGGCGAATGCCGACTTTGCGGCGGCGACGCCGGTGGCGACGATTCGCGTGACGGACGCGGCCGGGACGAAGCAGATCGAGTTGCGCCGCACGAAGGACAACGAGGTGCTGGCCAAGTCTGACACTGTCGAGGGCGCGCACAAGGTGAGCGAAGAGCTGGCCAAGGCGACCGAGCGGAGCATCGAGGAGCTGCGGACGAAGAAGCTGTTTGACTTCGGATTTGTGGACCCGTCGAAGGTGGAGTACACGAACGCCGGCAAGACGACCGTGCTCGAGCAGAAGGACGACGTCTGGACGATGAACGGCAAGAAGCCGGAGCCGGAGTCGCTGTATGCGGCGCTTGATGTGCTGCGCGGGATGGCGGCGCTGAAGTTTGCCGAGGGCAAGTTTACGACGCCGGTGGCCACGGTGGCGGTGACCTACGGGAAGCCGGGCATCGTGGAGAAGCTCGAGATCGCCAAGGTGGGCAACTATGTCTACGCGCGGCGGGTGGGCGAGACCGGTGAGTATGAGCTGGACCCGAAGACGCTGAGCGACCTTGAGGCGGCGATCGCCAAGATCAAGGAAGCCGGAGGCGCGAAGAAATAGCTTGCGTGCACTTTACACAGACCTCTACCAGTTGACGATGGCCGCCGGGTATCTCGCGGCTGGCAAGGCGGAGGAGCGGGCGACGTTTGAGCTGTTTGTGCGCCGGCTACCGGCACGCCGCGACTATCTGGTGGTTTGTGGACTGGAACAGGCCCTCGAATACCTCGAGGGCCTTCGCTTTGCCGGGGACGAGATCGATTATCTGCGCGAGCTGCCGCAGTTTGCGCGGGTGGGAGAGCAGTTCTGGGAGTATCTGCGGGAGTTCCGGTTCAGGGGCGATGTGCGGGCGGTGGCCGAGGGCACGGTGATGTTCGCCGGGGAGCCGCTGGTGGTGGTGGAGGCGCCGCTGATCGAGGGGCAGATCCCGGAGACGTATCTGTTGAGCACGATCGGGTTCCAGACGATTATCGCGAGCAAGGCGTCGCGGATTGTGGCCGCGGCGGCGGGGCGGAGCGTGGTGGAATTTGGCTGCCGGAGGGCCCATGCGCCGGAGGCGGGATGTCTGGGGGCGCGCGCGGCGTTTGTGGCCGGGTGTGCGGGGACGAGCAATGTGGAGGCGGGCAAGCGGTTTGGCGTGCCGGTGTTTGGCACGGCGGCGCACAGCTGGGTGTTGAGCTTTGCGGATGAGCAGACGGCGTTCCGGCAACTGCAGCAGTTGCTTGGGGAGCGCACGGTGCAGCTGATTGACACCTATGACACGGTGGCGGGGGCGCGGCTGGCGGCAAGCCAGGGCAGGCCGCTGTGGGGCGTAAGGCTGGATAGCGGCGATCTGGCGGCGCTGGCGCGCGAGGTGCGCGCGGTGTTGGACGCTGCGGGGCTCGAGGATGTGAAGATCATGGCGACGAATGACCTGGATGAGGACACGGTGGGGGCGCTGGTGAGGGGCGGGGCGCCGATCGATGTGTTTGGGGTGGGCACGAGTCTGGCGACGAGCTTTGATGCGCCGGCGCTGTCGGCGGTTTACAAGCTGGTGGAGATCGAGGGCCGCTGGGCGGCCAAGCGGAGCGAGGGCAAGGCGACCGTGCCGGGGGCGAAGCAGGTGTACCGGATGGCGGAGCGCGATGTGGTGACCCTGGTGAGCGAGGCGGCGCCGGAGGGGGGCGAGGCGTTGCTCGGGACGGTGATGCGCGAAGGGCGCGCGGTGGGCCGGCGACGGGGGCTCAAGGAAGTGCAGGAGTATGCGCGCGAACAGGTGGAACGGTATGGGCGCGCGGGGCGCGTGGTGGAGCTGAGCCAGAAGCTGAAGGAGACAACGGTATGAAGATCGCCTATGTGGACGTGGACACCCAGATCGACTTTCTGTATCCGGCGGGGGCGCTGTATGTGCCGGGGGCGGAACGCATTGTGCCGCGGGTGGCGGAGCTGAACCGGGAGGCGACGGCAGCGGGGCATATGTTGATCCAGACGATGGATGCGCATACGGAGGACGATGTGGAATTCCAGACGTGGCCGCATCACTGTGTGGCGGGGACGCTGGGGCAGCGGAAGCCGGAGGTGACGGTGGCGCCGGGGGCGATCCGGATCGAGAAGCGGCATGTGGACTGCTTTACGAATCCGCGGATGGCCGAGGTGGTGCGCGAGCTGGGCGTGACGGAGGCGCTGGTGTACGGCGTGGTGAGCGAGATCTGCGTGCGTCATGCGGCGCTGGGGCTGCTGGAGCGCGGGGTGAAGGTGCGCGTGGAGACGAGCGCGATGCGGGAGCTAAGCGCGGAGGCGCGGGAACGATTCTATGCCGAGGTGCGGGAGCGCGGGGGCTCGGTAGGGTAGAGGCCCCGGGGCGTGTGCCCACGGGTATGGCGATGGGTGGGCACACGGGTGGTGGCGCCAGCGAGGAGCAGGTTGTCAAAGAACCGTGGCGACACGAGTGGTGGCGGCCGAAATGGGTTTGTTATCGGGTTTGTTCCTGCGTTTTTTGATTTTCGAAGAACTGGCCCGGGAGGGCGGTTGGCATGCCCCGGATGGGAGGCACGCAGGATTCGGCACGTGTGAAGGCTAGCATGGGGGAGAGCGCGGGGGTGGGGTGGAGTGGGTGCGGATGGGGCGGTAAGTGATTGTAGGGAGGGGAGTTAGCGGAGTCTACGATTGGTGAGAATACTTGTGAACGGGGCAGGGTTGTTGAGAGCTAATCGCGGTTTGAGACGAGTTCGATCGCCTCGTCACACCAGCGAATATAGCCCTCGGCGGCGATAATGCCGCGGCGGAGAGTGAGCTGGGGACCGAGTTGTTGCTCGTAGGCCTGGCGATCAGGGGAGACCTGACCAGCGAGGTGGAGAGTGAGGAGTTGCTGGTACTCGGCGAGGCGAGACTGGTGGAAGGCACGGATGGACTCGAGCTGGAGGATGACGCGTTCTTTGGGGAGCAAATGGAAGCAAAGGGCTTTGACCATGAGCTCGTCGCGGACCTGGGGTGATTTGGCGGGTGTATCGACCCAGGCGGCGAGGGCGGCGCGACCGGCGGGGGTGAGGCGGTAGACCTTGCGGGGCCGACTTTTTTTGCCCGGTTCCTGGTGATGATCGATGAACTGCTCTTTGGCGAGGTGCTTGAGGGCGGGATAAATGGAGCTGTGGTCAGCAGCCCAGAAGTGTTGGCCAACTCTGAGAAGCCACTGCGTGAGGTCGTAGCCGCTGCGGGGCTGTGCCTCGAGCCCCGCCATCAGGACGAAATGCAGGGGGAGGGTCTTCATGATGTTGATAGTGACATAATTTGCAACCAGCAATAATATGTTGACGTCAACATAATCAGGAGGCATTGATGGAACTGCTACCTGGGGAATTGAAGATGGAGCAGAAGTACAAGCTCTTGAGTGGCGCGATAGCGCCACGGCCGATTGCGTTGGTGTCGACCTTGTCGGAAGGGGGTGTGAGAAATGTGGCTCCGTTTTCTTATGTGAGTATTGCCAGCCATGACCCGATGACGTTGTCGGTCTGCATCACGGGAGCGAAGCCCGGTGGCCGGGAGAAGGACACGATGCGAAACATCAGGCGGGAGGGCGAGTTTGTGGCGTGTATGGTGACGGAGAGCATGGCGGAGCGAATGGCGGCGACGGCGGCGCCGCTGGAGAGCTGGGAATCGGAGTTTGAAGTGGCGGGGCTGACGCCGTTGGCGGCGCGGTGTGTCAAGGCGGCGCGAGTGGGAGAATCACCAGTTTGCTTTGAGTGCGGCTTGGTGGAGATTGTGCGGGTGGGAAATTCCAACTTGGTGCTTGGGCAAGTGGTAGCGGTGCATGTGAGGGACGGGTTAATGGATGAGGCGTTCCGGATGGACTTTGACCAGTTGGCGGCGATTGGCCGCATGGCAGGCAAGGTGTACACATTGACGCGAGAGCGAATTGAGATTGAAGAGCGGGGATACTTTCCCTACGGAGGCAAGAAGTAGAGCCATGGAGAGCGTTATGAATGAGGCGATGATCCTGGCAGCGATGGACGCGATGCGGGAGGAGAGCCGGAGGATGGGGCTCGAGATGTCGTTAGCGATTGTGGATGAGGGAGGACATCTGCTGGCGTTCCACCGGATGGCGGGGGCGCTGCTCGCGAGTGTTGAATCGAGCCAGGTTAAGGCGCGGACGAGCGTGTACTTTGGCGCGGCGACACACCAACTGCCGGGGGCATTGCCGATTACGCCGGCGTTGCTGGGGTGTGTTGGGTATCCAGTGGCGTTTGTGGCGGGCGGGGCGCCCATACGGTGGAAAGGGCGCGTGGTGGGAGGAGTGGGCGTGGGCGGGGGAATGGCGGAGCAGGATGAGGCGATTGCGAGAGTGGGCGTGATGCGGTTTGGCGAGGGGTGGCTTGGCGGT
>CAZBTA010000061.1:0-23622 GCA_964494515.1 uncultured Bryobacter sp. | reverse complement strand
CACTCACGCAAAACCGGCGAGATTTCGCATCGATTTGATGAGTCGATACTTGGCCTTGAGTCCGCAATGGATGCTGTAACCGGCAAGAAATAGCTTTGGACGGGGCAAACCCTATATCATGAGGCGGTGTCTTCCGTCACTTCTCTAAACCGCGGTCGTTACGCCGCGGCAGCCATTTTCATGCAGGTTTTGCTGGGGATTCTCTACAGTTGGAGCGTCTTCCGCACACCTCTCGAACAGCTCCACGGCTGGACACGCGCCCAGACCGTGATGCCATACCGCTATTCCCTGCTCGCCTTCGCCGCTGGCATGATTGTCGCCGGCTTCTGGCAGGATCGCAAAGGCCCCCGCATTGTCGCCAGTGTCGGGGGCGTTCTGCTTGCGGCGGGCTGTCTGGTGGCGGGGTTGCTGCATGAAACCGTGGAAGGCCTGGTCCTCGGCTATGGCTTGATCGCTGGCGTGGGCGTTGGCTTTGCCTATGTCACCCCGATCGCCATGTGTGTCAAATGGTTCCCGGACAAGCGCGGCATGATCGTGGGTCTCGCCGTTATGGGCTTTGGACTCGGGCCCCTCGTCTTCGGCCCGTGGCTCGAGTGGATGATCGGCAAGGATGTCGCGGCCATGGGCCAGACGATTCCTCGCACGTTTTTCGTGCTTGCCGCAGTCTTCCTGGTGGGCATCGTTGGCGCGGCCCAGCTCTATGCCGTGCCTCCCGCCGGATGGCGTCCCGATGGATGGACGCCTGCCGCCGCCACCCAGGCGACGCGCGATATGGCTCCCGGCGAGGCAATTCGCGACTTTCGCTTCTATCTGCTTTGGGCGGTGTACTTTCTTGGCTCAAGCGTCGGGCTCACCGCCATCGCCGAAGCTTCGCCCTTGCTCAAGGAAGCCGCCAAATCAGGCGCTATGTTGAGCGCCGGTGCGGGCCTTGGCGTCATGAGTATTTTTAACGGCCTCGGGCGTCTCGGCTGGGGCAGCATCAGCGATCGCTACGGCCGCAAGGTCGCGCTGGTCGGCATGGGCGCCACCAGCGTTCTTACCTGCGCCCTTGTTTTGCGCAATGTCAGCGGTTTCAATTCCCTGCTCCTTGGCATGTGCCTGGTCGCCTTTGCCTACGGTGGCTACCTCGCTCTCATGCCTGCCATGACGGCCGACCTTTTTGGCTCAAAGAACGTCGGCGCCAACTACGGCATGATCTTCAGCGCTTGGGGCATCTGCGGCTTTCTGATCCCCGGCTACTTTGCCGGCATCCTCGATCAGGCCCGGCAGTTGGGCAATGTTTCCACTGGTTACACGCAGGTCTTCACCACCCTGGCCGTAATCGCGCTGGCCTGTATCGGCGCCTCGCTCGTTCTGGTGGCGCGGCCTAAACCTTGAGAAACCAGTTGCGCCGGTACATCCAGTAAGCCATCCCCAGGTGCAGTAACGCGTAGGCAAACGCAAACAGAAAGCTGGTAAACTCCGTCGATCCGCCGCTGGCAAATACCGTGTGATAGATCGGTTCTTTCCAGTTGAGTGTTTCGAGGATCACGATCACGAACTCGCTCGACAGATAAATGGCGATTGCATTCATGCCCATTACGATCGCGGGCCGGAACGGCGCCACGATCCGCTTGCCGTCAATCAGCCACATCATCGCCCCAAAACCAATGAAGTCGATTCCCGCCATCAGCAACGTAAACGACACCGTCCACAACTTCTTGTTAATCGGCATCCAGGTATCAAGCATCAGCCCCGACGCCACCAGCCCCGCTCCAATCAACACCAGCTTCTGCACCCGATCATTCAAATGCCAACCCATGCGCAGAATATGCCCCGCCAGGACACCCAGCAGGCAACTCGCGATCGCAGGCAACGTGGAAACAACCCCCTCGGGGTCCCACGTCTTCGTATTCACGTAGTTGTGCGAACCAAGGATCAGCCGGTCGATGTAGTGCGCGAAGTTGCCTTCCACCGAAAGGTCTCCTGGCGCAAAGCCCGGCGCCGGTATCAGCTTCATAATCGCGCCATAGGCCACCAACAGCGCCCCACAAGCAATCAATTGCCCCCGCAAGCCGACATTCAAAAACAAAAAGCTCGCCACCGCATAACAGATCGCGATGCGTTGCAGCACGCCCAGAATACGGAATGTTTCCAGTGGAAACGTCGGAAACGCATACAGGAACAACCCCAGCGTAAACAGCACCACCGCCCGCCGCGAGATGTCCTTGTAGAGAGCGCCTTTATCGGCGTTCTGTTCGAGCTTGCGCCCCAAGGCAAGCGTAATCGCTACCCCGACGATCCACACAAACGACGGAAAGATCGCATCCGTGATCGTCCACCCGTGCCATTCCGCATGGCGCAGCGGCGGATATACATGCGCGCCGTCGCCCGCCGTATTCGCCATCACCATCAGAAAAATCGTAAGCCCACGAAAAGCATCAAGCGCCTGCAGCCGGGTGGAAACCATAAGATTCCTTATTGTAGATAAGTCGCGCCAGAGGAGAGCTGCTAGACGGCCAATGAGAGCAGGTCCGCCACATCGAGCGCCCGCGTGTACATCGTGAGGTTTCCGGCCTCATCCACCGGCCACTGCTCCACGGGCCGGTCCCAGTACAACTCCAGCCCGTTGCCGTCCGGGTCGCGCAGGTAAATCGCCTCGCTCACCCCGTGATCGGCCATGCCGTCAATCGCAACACCGTGATCCAGCAGGCGCTTCAGCGCCACTGCCAGATCCCGGCGCTCCGGATACAGAATTGCCGCATGGTAAAGCCCTGTCGTGCCCGCCGCTGGGGGCGGGCCATTCTTGCTCTCCCACGTATTGAGCCCAATATGATGGTGATAATCCCCAGCGGCGAGAAACGCCGCCGAGTTCTGAAACCGCAGTTTCAACCCAAACCCCAACACATCCCGGTAGAACCCGATCGCCCGTTCGAGATCGGCCACCTTCAGGTGCACATGCCCGATGCGTGTGCCCGTTGGAATCACCTATTCAATCTCCTGCCCGATCCGGATCAGATTGCCATGCGGGTCAATGAGCGCAAACTCGCGCATCCCCCAGGGCTTTTCTTCGATCGGGTGCAGATTCGGAATGCCGAGCGCCACAAAGTCGGCGTAAAGCGCATCGGCATCTTCCACCCGCCAGTAGCAGCCAAAAAAGCTCTCGCCCGGCTCCAGATGCCCCATCAGAAAGAAGTGCAACTCCTGGCTCTCCCGTGCCAGAATCGCGTAGTCGCCTTCGTGGCGGGACCAGACCTGGAATCCCAGTCGCCCATAAAACTCAATCGTTTGATCGAGGTCAAGTGTCGGCAGAACCGGGATAGTGGATTTCAGCATTTCCTACCTTTAGTGTAAGCCCTTAGCGTTATATGGCCCCTGCAGGTGCAAAAGCACGTTCATAGCCATGCCAAAAAGAGCAACAGGCCACTGCCAACGTTTCAGCTCGCCCGTCCCAAGGCTTGCCAGAACTGCCAGCGGCAAAAAGTCGAGCAGATAGCGCTCCGTCACCCACCCGGTAGACGATAGAAACAACAGAATCGCCCCCGCCGCCGTCCCCCATCTCCACAGCTGCGGCCGCAACGCGACCACCGGCGCCAGCCACAACGCACCCAGCATGTTCTCGTGGAAAAAACCAGCCGGCAATGCCACCACGGATTCCTGATGGACCGCGATCCACGGAAATCCACTCATCCACTTCGGCGGCACGGCGAGAAACAGGTACAACCCCGGCAGCATCCACTGCACGCCAAGCGCCGGTGTCTGCTGACCTGGCCCCGCGATCAGATGCCCCAAGCCAAAATCGAGCGGATTACCAAATCTCAGCCAGTTATGCCACCCTGCCAGCAGCAGCCCCACCGGAATCAGCCGCCACATCGCCGGTCGCATCGCCAGCGCCACCAGCAGCAGATGTGGTCGCGTCAATGCCGTCAAACCCAGCACGAGCCCCGCCGACTTTCCCCAGTTCCATGCCGCCAGCGCCACCGCCACGGATACCGTTGCCAGCGCCGCCGCGATCGCCACCTCATATACCCAGATGCGATGCAGCAGAAAAGGCACCCCGTTCGACAACCCTAACACTGCCACATCAAGCGGGGTCACTGGCCGCCAGCGCTGCAATGCAAGCATCTGCGCCCCGAGCGCCAGCACCACAAATCCCCAGACGGCAAACGGCTCCGGCAGATCCCGCCCCGTCAATTTGTGCCACGGATAGAACAGCACCGCCACCGGCAGCGGGCCATGATAAAGAAAGTACTTTCCCTGCCAGAGCACCATATCGTGCATTTTCCAATCGTCTGGCAGTTGGGGATCGTAAGGATTCGCCGCCTCCAGCAGGCGTTGGTCCGGCACAATCGGCACACTCAATTGCCCGCTCACCCAACCCCGCGTCAGATAGTTGTAATACCCGTTCGGACCCAACTCATTGAACGCCAGCGCCGCCCAAAGGTAATACCCCACGATGCAGAGGAATACGACTCCACACGCGATCCTTTGCCCCCATGTCGCCGACATTGCCGAAGTATACAATAGCGGACATGTTGTCCCGCCGCGCGGTCCTTTTCGGCGCCCCCTACGTTTTCGCCCGGGCCGCCAAGCCCCAGCGCAATGTCCTGTTCATTGCCATTGATGATCTCAACGATTGGGTCGGCTGCCTCGGCGGCTATCCCGGCGTCATTACGCCAAACATCGACAACCTCGCTCGTCAGGGCGTCAATTTCCGCAGCGCCCATTGCGCCGCCCCGCTTTGCAATCCCGCCCGGACGGCGATTCTTACGGGGCGTCATCCGTCTTCCACGGGCGTCTACCAGAACGACCAGCGCTACCGCGACTCACCTGCACTCGAAGGCGTTGTAACGCTCAATCAACACTTCAAAAATAATGGCTATGTCACTATAGGCGCTGGGAAAATCTATCATGGAACATTTGGTCAATTTGCCGATCGCACCGGCTGGGACGACTACGCCCAACCCGCCGATCGCATGCGTCTTCCCAAAGCGGGGCTTCAGGCTGGATCCGGGGCCCAGGGCAATTTCGACTACGGCCCAACCAGCGGCGGTGATGAGGAGATGCATGACTTTGCGATCACCAGCTGGATTGAGGGGCATCTACGGCGCAAACAGCCAGCACCCATGTTTCTCGCCTGCGGCATCACGCGCCCTCATCTGCCCTGGTACGTTCCGCAGAAGTATTTTGATTTGTATCCAATAGACCGACTATCTCTACCAGCAGTTAAAGAGGATGATCTCTCTGACATCCCACCCATCGGCCAGCGAATGGCGCTCCAGAACAACGACCACAAACGCATCACGGCGTCTGAAACGTGGAAGCGAGCGGTGCAGGCCTACCTCGCCTCGATCACTTTTGCCGATGCCATGGTGGGCAAAGTCCTGCGCGCACTGGAATCGGGACCGCACGCGCAGAACACAACTGTTGTCCTGTGGAGCGACCACGGCTGGCACCTGGGGGAGAAGAATCACTGGCGCAAGTTCACGCTATGGGAGAGATCCACACGCAATCTTCTTGTAATCAAAGCACCTGGCATCACAAGGGCGAACACGAATTGCGATGCCGCGCTTTCGATGGTCAACCTTTATCCCACGCTGTGCCAGCTTGAGAACCTTCCCAAGCCGCCATCACCGCAGGATGGTGTGTCATTTCTGCCACTACTTGCTAATCCCAAGGGTAAGTGGAGGTATCCCGCACTGACTACGTACGGCTACAGGAATCACTCTATCCGAACCGGATCGCTTCAAGCCGGTTATAGGTATATCCGCTATAGCGATGGTACGGAAGAACTTTACGATCGCGCCAAGGATCCCAACGAGTGGATCAATCTCGCCGCTGATCCCGCTTTTGCGGCTCGGAAGAAAGAGCTCGCCGCCTGGCTGCCCGCTGAGGATGCTCCTGATGTTGCCCGCGTCAAGCCTGGGCCCGCCGATGTGTAACAAAAGTTTTGAGAAAAGCTGTGGAAACGGCGCACTTCGACGATAAGCTTGAGGGCCCCTTGCGGCTGTGGAAATTCTTGTTTCACAGGAATTTTTCTCTTGGGATTGGAAATCCTATTGCCCCGCAAGAAACCGTAGCAGTATATTTGTATTAAAGATGGATTAGGTCCAAGTGTGTCTAACCACAAGGTTTACCCTTGACCACCAATCTCTAAACCAGACTCGAATGGTCCGGAATAGTACCGAGGAAGCCTAATGAAGCCGATCTTCCCCAAGTCGCTAGATTTCCTGATTCGCGCCACCGGCGCGTTTCTGGGACTCTCGATCTTGACGGGTGTAGCCGCTTACACCTATTTCACTCTGCCCGTTGTGCAAGACACGGGCTACCGTCCCGAACAGCCAGTTCCGTATAGCCACAAGCTCCACGCCGGCAACCTGGGCATGGATTGCTACTATTGCCACAACACTGTCACCAAATCGGGTCATGCTGCGATTCCGTCCACGGAAACCTGTATGAATTGTCATACCCGCGTCAAGACCGACTCGGCCCTGCTCGCGCCTATCCGCAAGAGCTACGCGACGGGCGATCCGGTCAAGTGGGTGAAGGTGCACATCCTGCCTGACTATGCCTACTTCAACCACTCTGCCCACCTTTCGGCGGGCGTGAGCTGCGTTAGCTGCCACGGTCGCGTCGACCAGATGGTGGAGATCACTCAGGTCAAGCCGCTCAACATGGGCTGGTGCCTCGAGTGCCACCGCAACCCGGCGCCGAACCTTCGTCCCACCGAGTTTGTCACCAAGCTCGACTGGGAACCGCCAGCGGGCAAGACGGCTACCGAAATTGGCATGGAAATTGTGAAAGCCAAGAACATCAATCCGCCTGTTCACTGTGGCGGGTGCCACCGCTAGAGCGGAATTGGAAAAGGATTGACCACGATGAACCTCGTTCAAATCAGCAACGCGAAAAGCAAACGGGTCCCTCTTGACCAACTCGGCCAGACGCCAGAGTTTCACAATTGGGCCAGTGGTGTCGAAAACGCCGCTCCCGCCGAGCCGATGGACAGCAACAGCCGCCGTGACGTTTTGAAGCTCATGGCCGCTGGCGCGGGTCTGGCCGGTCTGGTGAGCTGCCGTCGGCCCACGCAGAATATTGTCAGTTTCTCCAAGGGCGTCGAAGACCTGATCCCCGGTCGTCCGCTCTACTACAACACGGTCTACAACCTGGGCGGCGTCGCCCAGGGCGTCCGCATTGAAGCCAACGACGGTCGCCCCACCAAGGTCGAAGGCAACCCTGTTCACCCAGCCAGCCTTGGCCGCGCCAACACCTGGGCACAGGGTAGCGTCCTGAATCTCTATGATCCGGACCGCCACACCAAGGTGCTTGAGAGCGGTAAGGAATCGACCTGGCAGGCTTGGGATCTGTTTGCCAAGGACTTCTTCGGCAAGCTGGGCGAAGGCGATGGTCTCGCGATCGTTGCCGAGCGTAACGCTGGCGACAGCTATCGCGCCACGCTGGCTTCTGTCCAGAAGAAGTTCCCCAAGGCGATTGTTCTCCACTGGGAAGCCGTTAACAACGACAACGCCGTGCTTGGAATCGCCAAGGCCACTGGCACGGCCGCTACCCCGCTCTACTCGTTTGACAAGGCGGATGTCGTGTTGTCGCTCGACTACGACTTCCTCGGCGTGGATGCCGAGTCGGTTAGCCCCACTCGCCAGTTCACCGCCAAGCGCAAGGCTGACAAGCCGGGCGACACGATGAATCGCCTGTATGTCGTCGAGGGGCACCTCTCGCTCACCGGCGCCAAGGCTGATCATCGTCTGCGCCTCAAGCCGAGCGAAGTCGCCGGCTTTGCCGCCGAGATTCTGAAGCTCGTCTCCGGCACCGAAGAGATCAAGGTCGAAGGCGAAGGCCGCAAGAAGTTCGCCGCCGCACTCGCCAAGGACCTCAAAAAGAACGCGGGCAAGAGCCTCGTCGCCGCCGGTCCCCGTCAGGCGCCCGAAGTGCACGCCCTCGCCGCAGCAATCAACGCGACGCTCAACAACATTGGCGCCACAGTCAATTTCGTGCAGCCGCTCACCCCGCCGCAGAACGAAGCCCTCAAGGCCTTCGGCGCGGCCCTGACGGGTGGCAAGATCTCGACGTTGATCGTGCTCGGCGCCAACCCGGCCTTTACTCTGCCGGCTGACCTCAACTTTGCTGACAACGCCAAGAAGATCAAGACCGTGATTCACCTCGGTCAGGATCATGACGAAACTGGCGCTCTGGCTACCTGGTGCCTGCCGCAGGCGCACTACCTCGAAGCCTGGGGCGACGGTCGCTCGCTCGATGGCACGGCCTCGATCCAGCAGCCGGTAATTGCTCCGCTTTACGGCGGCCGCACGGCGACTGAACTGCTGGCGCAGGTGGCTGGTCTCGAATCGACCAAGTCCTATGACCTTGTCAAGGCTCACTGGTCGGCTACTTTCGCCGGTGACAAGGAAAAGGCCTGGCGCAAGGCGCTGCATGATGGCGTCATCGAAGGTACGGCTTTTGCTCCTCTCAAGTTGACGGTCGACGTCAAGAAGGTCGCCGCCGAGCCAGTGCCTTCACCGACTTCGGATACGGAAATCGTCTTCCTCGCCGACAATGGCGTCTACGACGGTCGCTTCTCGAATAACCCCTGGCTCGTCGAACTGCCCGACCCGATCACCAAGGTGGTTTGGGACAACTGTGTGACGATGTCCAAGAAGACCGCCGAAAGCCTGAAGGCTTCTATGGGCTTTATTGCCGAGCCGGGCGACATGGTTACGCTCTCGGTGGGTGGCGCCTCGATCGATGTTCCGATCGTCATCATCCCGGGTCACGCCGATGGCGTGTTTGGCATCCAGCTCGGTTATGGTCGCGAAAAGGTGGGCCGCGTCGGTACCGGCGCCGGCTTCAATGCCTACAAGCTGCGCACCTCGGCTGGTATGGGCTACGCTCCGGTCAAGGTGGCCAAGGCTTCGAAGACCTACAAGCTGGTCCGCACGCAGGACGATCCGGAAGGCGATTCGCAACATGGTCGCCCGATTGCGCGTCTGACGACGCTCGACGAGTTTGCCAAGGATCCGAAGTTCGCGCAGGAAGTTGCCGGTCCGCCCCTCGAAAGCCTCTTCCCCGATTGGCAGTACGACAAGGGCTATCAGTGGGGCATGGCAATTGACCTCAATACCTGCACGGGTTGCAATGCCTGTCTGGTGGCCTGCTTCAGCGAAAACAACATTCCGATGGTGGGTAAGGAACAGGTAGCCTCCGGTCGCGAAATGCACTGGATCCGACTCGACCGTTACTTCGACGGCGACGCCGACGAGCCCACAGTTTCCATGCAGCCGCTCAACTGCCAGCAGTGCGAAAACGCACCCTGCGAAAGCGTCTGCCCGGTGGCTGCGACGGTCCACTCGCCTGAAGGCCTTAACGACATGGCCTACAACCGCTGCATCGGTACCCGTTACTGCATGAACAACTGCCCCTACAAGGTGCGTAAGTTCAACTACCTCAACTGGACCAAGCAGAAGACCGAAATTGAGAATCTGCAGTCGAACCCCGACGTCAGCACCCGCATGCGCGGTGTGATGGAAAAGTGCACCTACTGCACCCAGCGCATCGTCGAAGCGAAGGTTCTGGCCAAGGCGGATCCCGCCGGTCGTCGCGAAGTTCGCGATGGTGAGATCCAGACGGCCTGCCAGCAGACCTGCCCGGCTGACGCGATCTCGTTCGGTAACATTGTGGACCCGAACTCCGCAGTCTCCAAGGCCAAGGCTTCTCCCCGCAACTACGCGCTGCTCGCCGAACTGAACGTTCGTCCGCGCACCACCTATCTGGCGCAGTTGCGGAATCCCAACCCCGAACTCGAAACGGCGAAGAAGGCGCCGGCCGCCCACTAGTGGGTAGCGCACTAAGGAGTCAGGAAATATGGAAAATTTGACACTGACCAATTCCGACCTCGACGCAATATCGCCGCGTCTGGTGCTGGACAAGGGCAAGCGTCCCACCGGCTATAAGGAAGTCACCGAAGACGTCTCCTCCATCATCGAGGCCAAAACGCCTGGTGCATGGTGGGTCGCCTTCATCGCGAGCTTCCTCGTCATGTGCATGCTGTTCGGCATGCTCGCCTATCAGGTCATGACGGGCGTCGGCGTCTGGGGCAACAACTCCCCGGTCGGCTGGGCCTGGGACATCACCAACTTCGTGTTCTGGATCGGTATCGGTCACGCCGGTACGCTGATCTCGGCCATTCTCTTCCTCTTCCGTCAGAAGTGGCGTACGTCAATCAACCGCGCCGCCGAAGCCATGACGCTGTTCGCGGTGGCCTGCGCTGGTCTCTACCCGGTGTTCCACGTCGGCCGCGTGTGGCGCGCCTACTGGTTGTTCCCGATCCCCAACACCGACCTCGCGATGTGGCAGAACTTCCGTTCACCGCTGCTCTGGGACGTGTTCGCGATCTCGACCTACGGTACGGTATCGGCCCTGTTCTGGTATGTCGGTCTCATCCCTGACCTTGCCACGATCCGTGACCGCGCCACTGGCATCCGCGCCAAGATTTACGGCTTCCTCAGCCTCGGCTGGCGTGGTTCGGCACAGCACTGGACCAACTACGAAATGGCCTACATGCTGCTCGCCGGTCTTTCGACGCCGCTCGTGCTTTCGGTGCACACCATCGTTAGCTTCGACTTCGCAACGTCGGTTCTCCCCGGTTGGCATACGACCATCTTCCCGCCCTACTTCGTCGCCGGCGCCGTGTTTAGCGGCTTCGCGATGGTAATGACGCTGCTGGTGATCTTCCGCAAGTGGTTCCAGCTCGAGCACCTGGTTACGATCAAGCACCTCGAGAACATGAACAAGATCATTCTCGTCACGGGTACCGTCGTCGGCTACGCCTACGGCACCGAGTTCTTTATCGCCTGGTACTCGGGCAACCCCTACGAACTGTTCACCTTCAAGAACCGTGCTTTCGGTCCTTACTGGTGGGCTTACTGGTCGATGATCTCGTGCAACGTGCTCTCGCCCCAGTTCTTCTGGTTCAAGAGCCTGCGCACCAACATTCCGTTCATGTTCGTCATCTCGATCTTCGTGAACATCGGTATGTGGTTTGAGCGCTTCGTGATCATCGTCACCAGCTTGCACCGCGACTTCCTGCCGTCGAGCTGGGGTTACTTCCGCCCGACCTATGTCGACATCCTCACCTTCGTCGGCACCTTCGGGTTGTTCATGTTCCTGTTCCTGCTGTTCGTCCGGTTTGTCCCGATGATCGCAATCTCTGAAGTCAAGGGCGTGATTGCCGCCGACAAGCACCGTCATCTGCCGGAGCATGTCGAAAAGGAAATGAACGCCAAGCGTGACGAAATCTTTAAGGTGGTGGCCTAGATCATGTCCCTAGTCGAAACCCAAGGTCTCAAAGACATGTTCGATCCCAACGCGCCCAAGCAGTTGTGGGGTGTGGTTGCGGAGTTTGAAAACGAAGAAGCGCTGCTCAAGGCCGGGCATGCCATGCACCACGAGCATGGCTACACCAAGCTCGATGCCTTGACCCCCTTCCCGGTGCACGGCATCGAAGCCGCCATCGGCATCCCGCGCTCCATCCTCGGCTACATCGTGATCTGCGTCGGTCTCACTGGTACGATCACGGCCATGTTGCTGCAGTGGTGGACGGGTGCGGTCGACTACCCGCTCGTGATCGCCGGCAAGCCGCTGTTTGCCTTCGAATTCGCCATGCCGATCATGTTCGAGTTGAGCGTGCTCTTCTCGGCCTTCTGCTGCGTGTTCGGGATGCTGGCTCTCAACGGCCTGCCCCGTTTCTATCACCCGACGATGCATGCCGCCAAGTTCCAGCGCGCCTCTGACGACGGGTTCCTGCTCGTGGTCGAGCGCAATGATCCAAAGTTCTCAGCCGTCGACACCCGCCAGTTGCTGTTGAACCTGGGCGCATCCAGCGCCGAGATTGTGGAGGACTAGTTCACCATGAAAATCATCAGCCTGCTCGGGTTAGCCGCCATCGTTGCCGGATTGTCCGGTTGCGGCAACTTCCCTACCCGTACCAACCCCATTGAGGTCCACAACGACATGGACCGGCAGCAGAAGTACAAGGCTCAGTCCATGTACCGTGGCGCTGGTCTGTTCGCTGACGATCGCGCCAATCGCCCGCCGGTCCCCGGCACGGTGGCCGTTGGTCATCTCAAGGACGATGACGCCGCCTTCCGTGGCATCGTCAACGGCCAGTACCTGGGCACCATGCCCGTCAAGCTGGATGCCGCTCTGCTCAAGACCGGCCAGACCCGCTTTAACACCTATTGCTCGCCCTGCCACGACCGCACTGGCTCTGGCCAGGGTGTCGTGCCGAAGCGCACGCTGTGGCTGCCGACGAATCTGCATGAAGATCGCGTGGTCGCCATGCCCGATGGCGAAATCTACGACGTGATCTCCAATGGCCGCCGCACGATGCACGGCTACAAGTATCAGATCGTTGAGGCCGACCGCTGGGCGATCGTTGCCTACGTCCGCGCTCTGCAGCGCAGCGACCGCGGCACCATTAACGATGTCCCGGCAGAATTGAGGGCCGATCTTCGCTAATCGCGAAGAGGAAAAGAGAAATCCAATGGCAGCACATTCCCATCACGCCAAACTCGATAACTTCACGCTCGACGAAGCGCTGTGGACAAAAGTCCGCAACATCATTGTGTTCCTGTTCCTGATCTCGGCTGCCGCCACCGGCGCCGGCTACTTCGTCGACCAGAAGCAGTTTTTCCACAGCTATCTGTCCGGCTTTATGTGGTCCACCCGCATTCTGCTTGGCGCCCTGTTCTTCCTGCTAGCTGGCTACCTGGCCGGCGCGGCATGGAACGTCACGGTCCGCCGCTTCTCGGAAACGCTGGTCGCCTCGATTCCCTACGGTATCGTTCTGTTCATCCCGGTGGCGCTCGGCATCCACGAGCTCTACCACTGGTCGCATCCCGAAGCGGTTGCGCACGACCCCATCCTGCAGGGCAAGGCCGTCTGGCTCAACCCGAACGGTTTCATGGTGCGCGGCGTGATCTACTTCCTGATCTGGACCTTCTTCGGCTACAACGTCTATCGCAACTCGACGGCGATGGACAAGGACAAGAACATCCAGCGCATGCACTCCAACTCGCGCTTTGCCGCCCCCGGTATGCTGCTGGTTTTCCTTGCCACCAGCTTCGCCGCCTTTGACTGGTTGATGAGCCTCGATCCCCACTGGTACTCGACCATGTACGGCATCTACATCTATGCCGGCGGTGGTCTTGCCTCGATGTGCACGCTGGTGCTGATCTCGCTCGGCTTCCGCAAGGCGGGTGTGCTCACCAATTCGATCACCGAAGAGCACTACCACGACCTCGGCAAGTGGATGTTCGCCATTACCATCTTCTGGACCTACGTCAGCTTCAGCCAGTACATGCTGTACTGGTATGCCAACATCCCGGAAGAAACGATCTGGTTCAAGCACCGCTTCGTTGGCAGCTGGTTGAATGTGTCGAAGTTCCTCGTCTTTGGCCACTTCATCTTCCCGCTGTTCTTCCTGATCACGCGCAAGACCAAGCGCAATCTCTCGACGCTTGGCGCCATGGCGATCTGGTTGCTCACCATGGATTACCTCGACATTCACTGGAACGTGATGCCCACCCTGCACCCGACGGGCTTTGCCCCGCACTGGATGGATATCACCGCCCCGATTGCCTGCGCCAGCTTCTACGCCTTCTTCTTCTGGAATCGCCTGAAGCAGAACGCTCTTGTTCCGGTGGGCGACGTTCGCTTCCACCAGGCGCTGGCCCACCACAACGTTTAGGAGCTTAAGGGAACATGTCTGAAACGAATCCGATTAAAGCACTGACTCCCGAAGAAGCCATTGAAATTGGCTACGAACGGTCTGAACCCAATGCGCTGAAGATCGGCGCACTGACGGTGATCATCGTCGTCTCGATCGTTGCGGTTTGCTACGCCGTCTACTACTGGTACGTCGGCCAGCTCGAATACACGCGGCACATGGAAGTGGAAGTGCCGCTGTGGCAGGAAACCAAGGACGTTCGCGCCTATGAGACCGAACGCCTGACGCAGTACAAGTTCCTCGACAAGACGAAGGGCTCGGTCACCCTGCCCATCGAAAAGTCGATGGAATTGCTCGCGCAGGAAGCAGCCTCGGGCAAGCTCTTCTACGAAGGCAAGGCCGCTTCGGTCAAGCCTTATGAAGCTGACCCCAACCTCCAGACCGTAATTGATAAGGCTCTCGGCAAGGCTACCGCTCCGGTGGTGCCTGCTGATGCCGCACCCGCCGCTCCGGCAAAGAAGTAAAACATTATGACTACTCTGCGCGCCAACTTCGGTCTGCTGATCGCCCTCGCGGCGGTGGTGACACCGCTGTGCGCGCAGAACGAAGTCATCGGTACTCCGAAGAACGCCGCCGAGCGTGCTCGCGCCCTCGAAGACAAAAAGACCTCGATGCCCCGTGAAATGGATGGCGTCGGAGTCGATGAAAAGCTCGGCCAGCAGGTCGATCTTGACCTCACTTTTGTCGCCGAAGGGGGCAAGGTCCGCAAGCTTGGCGAGTTCTTCACTTCGGGCCGCCCCGTGGTCTTGAACCTGGTCTATTACAAGTGCCCGATGCTGTGCAATCTGGTGTTGAATGCCCAGGTGAGTGTGCTCAAGCAGCTCGCCTGGACACCCGGCAACCAGTTCGACATTGTGACCATTTCGATCGATCCCAACGAAACCATCGAGATGGCACAAGAAAAGAAAGCCGCCTACCTGAGCAACTTCGATCGTCCGATCGGCGCCGGTTGGCACTTCTTTACCGACCACAACGGCAATGTCAAAAAGCTTGCCGCCCAGGTCGGGTTCCGCTACAACTACGACGCGACGCAGGGGCAATACGCTCACAGCGCCGCAATTATGGTGCTCACTCCAAAAGGAGTGGTCTCACGGTATTTGTACGGCATCAAATTTAAAGAGAAGGATCTGCGGCTGGCCCTGACGGAAGCCTCAGAAGGCAAGTTTGGCATGAGCTTCGAGAAATTGCTGCTCATGTGCTACCACTACGACCCCGCCTCGAAGTCCTATGTGCTCTTCGCACAGAACTTCATGCGGCTCGGTGGTTTGTTGATTGTTTTGGTTTTGGGTTCCTGGCTTTACCGTTACTGGCGGCAGGAACTGTTAGCGCGAGACGCCCGCGGGAATGGCAAGAAACCATTCTCGACGGACATTCCGACGAGTGAGAGTCACATTTCATGAATACCTGGTTAAAGAGTCTATTCCTCCCGACCGCAGCAAGCATCAAGGCCGAGGGCGTTGATGACTTGTTCATGTTCATCCTCTGGCTGAACATCCTGTTCTTTGCGTTAATCGCGTTCCTGACGATCGGATTCGCCATAAAATACAAACGTCGCTCCGCTAACCAGAAAACGGCTCACATCGAGCACAACACGGCGCTCGAGCTCGTTTGGACGATCGTTCCACTCATTCTCTGCCTCGTCTGCTTCTTCTGGGGTTTCAACTCCTACATGCAGGCCTCGGTTGCTCCCGATGGCGCGATGGAAGTTCAGGTGACGGCCAAGAAGTGGATCTGGTCGTTCGGCTACCCCGATGGTTCGACGACGATCGGCAAGCTGTGGGTCCCGGTCAACAAGCCGGTGCGCCTCATCATGCACTCCGAAGACGTATTGCACAGCTTTTACGTCCCGGCTTTCCGTGTCAAAGCCGACGTGCTCCCCAATCGCTATACTGAAACTTGGTTTCATGCCACTGAAGTTGGCGATTTCGTAATTCCCTGCACCGAGTACTGCGGCAAGGGCCACTCGGAGATGAAGGCGGTCGTGAAGGTCGTCTCCCAGCAGGACTACGAAAAGTTCCTTGAAGAGGGTGATCCTGATGAAAAGGGTCTGCCGCCGGAGAAACTCGGCGCCTCTCTTTATGTGAATCTCGGTTGCTCGACCTGCCATTCGATCGATGGCAACAAGGGTCAGGGCCCGAGCTGGAAAGGTATTTATGGCCAGGCTCACAAGATGGCCGACGGTAAGTCGATGATCGTGGACGAAAACTACATCCGCACGTCAATCCTGCAACCCCAGGCGATGATCGTCGAAGGGTATCAGGGAATCATGCCAAGCTACCAGGGACAAATCCGCGAGCGGCAACTGGTGGCCTTGATCGCCTACATCAAGTCGCTCAAGTAAAAGTGAAAACGATATAAGAGGTAACGATATATGGCAGACGTAATTACTACACCCGGCGCTCATACGGCCGAACACGATCACCACGCGGATTATCTCTCCGACCCACAACACAAAGGTTTGTGGTCATGGATCTCGACGGTCGACCATAAGCGCCTTGGCGTCATGTACCTTTGGTGCGTGCTCGCGGCGTTCTTTGTTGGCGGCATCTTCGCCCTGCTGGTGCGTCTCGAGTTGATGCACCCCGGTGAAGATTTCATGAATGCGGAACAATACAACCAGGCCTTCACCCTCCACGGGGCGATCATGGTCTTCCTGTTCATCATTCCTTCGATTCCAGCAGCACTTGGCAACTTTGTTCTTCCTCTCATGCTCGGCGCCAAAGACGTGGCGTTCCCCAAGCTCAACAACGCGAGCTTCTGGGTGTACATCGCCGGCGCTGTGATGGCTGTCACTTCGATCGTCGTCGGTGGCGTTGACACTGGCTGGACCTTCTACACGCCCTACTCGACCACGACGGGTGGCGCGGTTACGATGATGAGCCTTTCGGTGTTCGTGCTCGGGTTCAGCTCGATCTTCACCGGCATCAACTTCGTCGCTACGGTGCACAAGCTTCGTGCTCCCGGCATGGGTTGGTTCCAGCTGCCGCTGTTCGTCTGGGGCGTCTATGCCACGGCGATCATCCAGGTTCTGGCCACCCCGGTGCTCGGCATCACGATGGTGCTGTTGGTGATGGAACGCGCCTTCAACATCGGCATCTTTGATGCCCAGATTGGTGGCGACCCCGTTCTCTTCCAGCACTTCTTCTGGTTCTACTCGCACCCTGCCGTGTACATCATGATTTTGCCTGGCATGGCGATCATCTCGGAAATCATTCCGACCTTCAGCCGCCGCACGATCTTCGGCTACCGTCTGATCGCGCTGAGCTCGGTCGCTATCGCCCTGATTGGCTTCCTCGTCTGGGGTCACCATATGTTCACCTCGGGCCAGAGCCAGCTGGCTGCGTCGATCTTCAGCTTCCTCACCTTCCTTGTCGCGATTCCTTCCGGCATCAAGGTGTTCAACTGGATGGCGACGATGTACAAAGCATCCATCTCTCTGCAGACCCCGATGCTCTATGCCATCAGCTTCCTGCTGCTGTTCGGCATCGGTGGTTTGACCGGTATCTTCCTCGGCACCCTGAGCGTCGACATCCACCTGCACGACACCTACTTCGTCGTGGCCCACTTCCACTACGTGATGATGGGCGGCACGGTGATCGCCTTCCTCGGTGGTCTGCACTACTGGTGGCCCAAGATGTTCGGCCGCATGTACAACGAGACGGTGGGTCGCGTGGCCTGCGGTCTGGTGTTCATCGGCTTCAACATGACCTTCCTTACCCAGTTCTTCATGGGTTCGCAGGGTATGCCCCGCCGCTACTACACCTATCTCGACCAGTTCCAGCCGCTGCACCAGTTCTCCACCTTTGGTAGCTGGGTGCTCGGCGCGGGTCTTCTGATCGCGGCCGTCAACTTGTTCTCCTCGCTGCGCGGGCCGAAGAATGCTCCTCAGAATCCCTGGGGCGGCACGACGCTCGAATGGCAGACGCAGACCCCGCCGATCACGCACAACTTTATCGGCCAGCCGGCCATTGAACACAACCCGTACGATTACCGTTACTTCAAGGTTCCGACGGACGCGGTTTAACCAACAAAGCGAGAAACTACGAAATGAGTCAAGCGCACGAAGCGAGTCTGACATCGCACGGCGGGCATGCCGATCATGCCCACGATCACAATCCATTTCACCAGCACCACTTCGCCACCATGGAGCAGCAGTTTGATGCCTCCAAGATCGGCATGTGGTTGTTCCTGGCGACGGAAATTCTTCTGTTCGGCGGCCTGTTTGTTGGCTTCGGCATCATGCAGGCTCGCCACCCGGAAGCGTTCATCGCCGGGCACCATCACCTGGACTGGAAGCTCGGGGCACTGAATACGTGCTTCCTGCTGATCAGCTCTTTCACGATGGTGATGGCGGTGTGGGCGGCCAGCCAGAACCGTAATGGCAACAAGCAGGGCGTGCTTGTCACCAACCTTGCTTTGACGCTGGGCTTTGCGGCGGGCTTCCTTGTGGTGAAGTACTTCGAGTACAGCCACAAGATTCATGACGGCCTGCTGCCGGGCAAGTTTTTCCATTACACGGGCGCCGACGCGGTGCCGAACATGTTCGTCTACTTCAGCTTCTACTTCATGATGACGGGGTTGCACGGCTTCCACGTCCTCGGGGGTATGGGTGCGATCACCTATCTGTTGATCCGCGCCATGAAGGGCGACTACACGAGCGAATACTATACGCCGGTGGATCTGATCGGTCTCTACTGGCACTTGGTCGATCTCATCTGGATCTACCTGTTCCCGCTCCTCTACCTGATCACCTAAACGGAGAATAACCAGACACTCATGAGCACCCATACCGAAAGCATTCACCACGGCGAACATTCGCACGAGCATGGATGGAAGGGCTATCTCTATGTCCTGCTGATTCTCCTGGTCTTGACGATCATCACCGTCGGCGCCGCCCAGATCAACTTCGGCTCGCCTACGGCCAACGTTGTGATCGCCATGACGATCGCCACCATCAAAGCTTCGCTCGTTGCGCTGTTCTTCATGCATCTCAAAGACGACAAGCCGATCAACGGGCTGATCTTTGTCAGCACCCTGTTGTTCCTCGCCGTCTTCCTCGGCTTCTGTATCGTTGACGCGGATTCGCGGTTTGATACTCGCCCGGCCACCTACAAGGGCCCGGTCGACCAGCCCGCGCTGCCCTCGCTCAACGTGGATGCCCCGCCCCCGGCGGCCGCTCCGGCCACCCCGGCTCCGGCGGCAGCAGCCCCAGCCCATCACTAAGAAGCTCTTCCCATCTCAAGAGCCCGGACCATCCCCATGTGGCCGGGCTCTTCTCTTTTTGAGTCCCTTCAATTGTAAGATCAATAGCGAGAGGATCAGCCGCTGAAACTCCCCTTCGTCCATACCCTTCTGATCGTGGCGCTCACCGCAGCCCCGATCGAGGCCCAGCAGGAACGCGCCCTCAACTTGAGCTACCGCGTCGAATGGCGCATGATCGACGCCGGCAAGTCGACACTCAAATGGACTCCCGCCGCCTCGCAAGGCCGCGGTGGCCAGGCCAAAGTCCACATCGAGTCCCAGGGCCTCGTCAACAAGCTTTTTCCCGTCAAGGATGAATACTCCACCAACCTCGATGAGCGTGGTTGTACCCTTTCCACCTTCATGCATGCCGAGGAGGGCAGCCGCAAGCGCGATACGCTCGTCACCTACGACCGCATTCGTAAGAAGGTCCAGTATCAGGAAAAGGATCTCGTCAAGAACGCCACGGTCACCAAAGACGTCGACATCCCTGGCTGCACCTACGACGTGATTGGCGCTCTGGTCGAGCTCCGCCATTCCCGGCTCGAACCTGGAACCGTTCTCAGCCTCCCAGTCAGTGATGGCAAAAAGTTTGTGAATGCCCGTGTTGAGGTGCAGGCCCGCGAAAAAGTGAGTACGCCAGCCGGTAGCTTTAACGCCGTGCGCTGCGAGGCATTTCTTTTCGATGGCGTGCTTTATGCCCGCAAGGCGCGGCTGTTTGTCTGGTTTACCGACGATGCGGCACGAATGCCAGTGCAGATCCGCATTGCGCTGCGCTTCTACATCGGCAATGTGACACTCCAGCTCGAAAAGACCGACTAGGGCAGGATTTCCCCGCTCTGATAGCGCGACAGGCTGCGCCTCGTCGCAGCATCCACCCAGATTGCTTCCATCTGGATGCTGGTCGTATCGAAGGTAGGCAACCACCGTCCATACCAAACCCCATCCGGACCTGGGTATAAATTGAGCGGCTCATGGCCCGGGATACGAACCGTCACAGCCGAACCCACCAGCGGATCCCCACAACCGTTGCGCACCACAATGCGGATCTCTTCCTCTCTGCCAAGTCGGGCGGCAAATCCCGCCCCCGGCGAGACAAAGCTCATCACCGGGCTGGGACTCGGGCAACTTCCGCCCCGCGGACCCGACACTCCCAAATCCACCTCAATCACTTCCACAACGCTGCCGATCGACAGTACAACGTGTTGCCGGTTCCACGAGCCCAGAGCAGCGTCAGCCGCCGTAATGCGAATCGTCGCCTCTCCGCCGGCCGGAATCTCACCCGTCCCATTGTCAAGAACCAGCGCCGTGCTGCGCGGTAGCGCGGCATAGCGCACCGGCGTACGTCCAGGATTGGTAATCCTCAGCACATCGAACGGCTTCGACCGTCCGAGCCAAAGCGAATGGGTCGACAATTCAAACTCGGGCATCACCGCGCTCACGGTCAACTGCACCGGCAACGCTGCCAGACGTTGGCCATTCTCGCCGAAGATCCATACTGTGCCGTCGTGGACGCCTGCTGGCAAACTGCCTGGTCGCGCCACAATTCGCAGCAGCGCGTCAGTGGCGCCGTTGCCGGTAATTGTTTCCAATACCAGCCAGCTGCGGTCTGAAGTCGCCGATACCCGCATCGGCTTGCGGCTGGTGCCACGGATGACGACTGTTGCGGAACTTGAGCGACTCGCACTCTGCAACGCCTCCAGTTGGACAAAGTTGCGCGAGAGCTCAATCACGTCGACATCACGCCCGGCCACCAGCAGCCCCTGCCGCTCGCCGCTCATGAGATTTTCCACCTCGAGTATCATCTCATCGCTCGCCGGCCGGGCCAGCGGATCACGCTCGAGCAAAAGAAGGTAGGTATCCGGCCCAAGGATCTCGCCGCGCTGTTCACTGAGCTGGTAATAGTCGAGAGCGGCCGAGCTCAGCCGGGCGCGGAACGGAATCGAACTCGCCCCGCCACGCAATAGCGCTGACCAGCCACCCCCTGGGGTTGGCGCTCCATCGATGTACCACACGGTCGGATCCGCAACGGATTTGATTACTGAAACCGGCACGACCGAACGAACCCCATTTGCCTCCACAACAACTTCGCCGTTTGCCCCCTCCTGCGGCAGCAAACGGGGATCCACCTGAACCTCAACAAAACCAGGAACACCTCTCACCCCTCCGGACACGCGTAACCAGGACGCGGAAGTCGAGATTTTGACGGATCCGCCCGCCACCGGGCCGCCTGTCCATTTCACAATCTGCGGTGCGGCAAACCAGGCATCGGAGATCACTTCAAAACTCAAAGTAGAGGGATGCACTTCAACCCCGTCTACAACCGAGACCAGGATCGGACGAGTCAGTGTCGCGCCGACAGCATCGGCAGCCGCGAGCGTGAAGGCGTAGTTGCCAAGCTGGGTCGGAGCGCCTTCGATTACACCGTTGTTCAAGGCCAGCCCTGGTGGCAAACTTCCCGCCGAGATCGTTGTCGTGTAGGGTGCACTGCCGCCTTCCACCGTGATCGTGGCTCGAACGGGCTGACGAATCAGCATCAACGTCGGGATGGTATCAGTCTTCATTTGCAACGCTTGACCGGTGCGGATCTGATACCAACGCTGGGCATTGGCTTCGTTTGAATCCCGGACCCGGAGGGTAAATCCGTAGGTGCCGCTATCGGTTGTCGTGCCGCTGATGACGCCAGTTAAACTGTTGAATTTAAAACCGTTTGGTAGGGTCCCGGCAATCATTTCATATCGGAATGGCGCCGAGCCTCCCCGCTGGGGAATCGTCCAGGAGAATGCCACCCCACGAGCGGCCTCGATGATCGCCTGCTCCGGGAGTTCCAGTGGCGGGTTGACCGTCATCGACATCCGCTGGGTGTTGTAGCTATCAGCCTGGTCGCGGACCTGGATCTCAAAATCATACTTTCCAGTTTGGGTAGGAATGCCTACAACTTTGCGGCCTTCGATGCGCAGGCCGGGCGGGAACGTCTCCGGCGGACTCGAGACGACAAACTCGACCAATTCTAGTGTCGAGTAGGCGAGGATTTCAGTGATGTAGCTCGACCCCTGCGTGCCATCGGGAAGACTGGTTGAGCCAAACTGGGGCCCCTCGACGGTGCTCAGCGTGAAGCTGCGTGTGGCCATCGACCCATTGGAATCGGCGACACGAACTGTGAAGGAGGAAGTCGTAGCCAGTTGGAATCCTCCCGAGAGGATCCCGGTGGCCGGATGGAGCGAGATGCCTGGCGGTAAGCTGCCCGCTGAAATCGACCAGGTAAATGGCGGTGTGCCGCCTGCGGCGGCCAGTACCACGCGGATGGCGGAGTTTCGCGAATATGGCCCCCCGAGCGAGGTGGTGGTGATCGAGAGAGGCGAGTTGACGCGGAGGGTTACCGGCGCATTTGCTGTGCCGCTCGCCGCATCCTCGACCCGCAACGTGAACGTGAATTGTCCCGCAGTGGTCGGGGTGCCGGAGATCTGATTGCCTGTGAGGGTCAGCCCGGGTGGTAATGCCCCTTGAACGGACCAGGTGAGCGGCGCAACGCCGCCCTGGGCTACCAGTGGGATCAGGACCGGAAAGCCAACCGTCACAGAGTTAGGGAACCCTGAGATGTCGATCGCCACCGGGGACTGAATCGTGAGCTGGAAGGAGCGGCTCGCGGAGTTGGAGAAGCCATCCTGGACGGTGATCGTAAAGACGAAATTGCCGGCCGTGGTCGGCGTGCCACTCAGGACGCCCGTGGAGGAAAGCGCTAGCCCGGCCGGAAGCGCTCCACCAGTGACGGCAAAGCTGAGAGTTCCCACGCCGCCCGTCGCGGCTACAGTAGCGGAATAGGCGACCGCCGCGTTGCCGTTGGGCAGGCTGGAAGTAGTGATATTGATGCTGACGGCGTTGACCTGTAGCGTGAGAGCACGGGTTGCCGTCGAGCTCGCCGCGTCGGTCACGCGGGCAGTGATGTTGAATGTGCCGCTCGCGGTAGGAGTACCGCTGATCAGGCCCGCGGTCGAAAGCGTAATGCCTGCAGGCAAACTGCCGGCTGCCAGCGAATAGCTGTACGGCGGTGTGCCACCGCTCGCCCCCAGGTTATCCGAATAGCTCGATCCCACCGTTGCCGACTGTAGCGTCGGGGTGGTCAACGTCAATGGCCCCACCACAGTTATCGTGGTGTTGAGCGTTGCTGTAACGCCATTGGGATCGGTTGTGGAAAGCGTGAAAGGAAAGCTGCCAGCCGTGGTCGGGGTACCCGAGATGGCGGTTCCGCCACCGCTCAAAGCGAGGCCGGGCGGCAAGCTTCCGCCGGAAACGGTCGCCGCCGAAGCAGCGCCAGTGAAACTGATCGCTTGTGAATAGGCAATGCCAACCGTAGCCGAGCCAGGGGTAAAGCTTAGCGATGGCGTAGCGGAGATTGTCCAGCTCACCGCCGTGCTCGCAGCCGAACCGCGGGCGTCCGTTGCCGTTACGGTAAAGCTGCCGCTGCCGGCTGTGGAGGCGGTGCCGGTGACGGCCCCGGTGGTCGCATTGAGGCTGGCGCCGGCCGGCAGGCTACCGGCAGAGATCGCATAGGCAATTGGAGCCGTGCCTCCAGTAGCGGCGTATGTGCTTGAGAAGGCCTGGGA
>CAZBTA010000060.1:0-23781 GCA_964494515.1 uncultured Bryobacter sp. | reverse complement strand
GATCGTTCCCACGTTGACGTGCGGCTTACTACGGTCAAATTTCTCTTTCGCCATTATGCTCGCGCCTTAAAAGAATTGGGGGGAAATTGTGTATGGAGCTGATGACCGGGATTGAACCGGTGACCTCGTCCTTACCAAGGACGCGCTCTACCATCTGAGCTACATCAGCCCGCTAAAACCTAATGTATCAGGTCTTCGGCGCAAGTTGGAATGGTGGATAGGGAAGGATTCGAACCTTCGTAGGGCGCAAGTCCCGACAGATTTACAGTCTGTTGCCATTGACCGCTCGGCCACCTATCCATATGCGCACGAACCCTCTCAACGAAACCGCTCTTGGGATTACCTCGAGTGCATCGTGAGACGCCAATCTCGTAAAGAAGGCCGCCTGACAACTTTTCTATCGTATCACAGCAAGTCGCGCGCGCAAAACAAGCGCGTCAAGAACCGAATCAAGATTGTTGGGCAACGGGAAAATCGCCGGTTTCTGCGGCGCGGGCGTCTCGAACATCTGCCTGGCGGTGGCGAGCAACTGGGTCCGAATGCCCGCCAGTTGCGGTTGAGGCAGGGCGCTATTGATGCGCGCGGCGAGAGCGGCTTCGTTTGGCGCGGGCGTGAGCAGCAACACCATCATGCCGGCGTCGTTTTTCTGATTGGGCTCGACAAGCGTGGTGGCCCACACACGCAGCTGATCGGGGGTGGGGCGCTTGCCCTCAAGCCCGTAAGTGATGGCGGCGAGATACATCGCCGCGGCGGGGGTGCCGATTTGCGCGAGCGACTGGCGAGCAATCGTGGGGCGCCCAGTGTGAACCAGCCACATGGCCTGCTCGAAGGCGATGATCTCTTTGAGCTGGGGATTGATCGCCTGCTTGAGCCATTCGCCAAACAGCTGGTCGGCTTTGGCGAGATTGCCGGCGTGATAGTAAGCAAATGCAGCCTTGCGGCGACCGACGCCACCCTGGAACATGGGGTAACGCTGGACGCCCTGCTCGAAGTAGTTTGCGGCCTCGGTGAACTTGCGGCTCATGTAGTGGATCTCGCCGAGGGAGTCATACACATTGGGGTCATCGGGGGAGAGCTTCTGGTATTGCTGCATGGCCGCCACGGCTTCAGGCAAATGGCCCTGGCGGGCTTCGGCATAAGCAAGGCTGTTGAAAGGCTCGCCCTTGCCCGGCTCAAGCGCGGAAAGCTGACGGAAGAAACTGGCGGCAAGAGGCCAATTGCCGGCTGATTCAGCCAGTGTGCCCGCCTGACGCAGCACAGGCACGTCATTCGGGCGGAGCTTGACCAGTTCGGCAAGGGCATTGAGCCGTTCCTCATCGGTGGTGGCGGCAATGGCCTTGAGCTGGGCTCGTGAAAGGGGATCGCCCATTTGGGGATAACGGGCGAGAAGGCTGGCTACTTCGGTACGGCGCCCCTGCTGGGCATAGGCACGACCGAGGGCAAGGTAAGCGGGAGAGAAATCGGCGTGGGACTGAACGAAGGCTTCGAGCCGGGCAAGGTCATGCGAAGCTGCGGCTTTGCCGAAATCAAGCCAGTCGGTGGGTTTACCAGGCAAAGGCGAGATCTTCGCGCCCAACAGACGCGTCAGGAGCCGCGAGTTGAGATCGGGCAGGGCCGCGTCGTTCGGGGCGACTTCGGTAACGGTGGCAACCACGGTGGAGGACTGGACGTCGGTAAGCCGGGCGGTGAGCTCAATGCCCTGCCCCGCGCGGCGAATCGTACCGGTGATCATGCGGGCGGAAGCGGATTCGCGCACGCCTTCCATGTCTTCGACAACCAGCAGCGAGTATTCCGGATGGGAATTGAGCTGGTAGAGAGCCATGGTAGAAAGCAACGGGGAGAGCCATGGCTCTCCCGTTGCGGTTTGATCGTCGAAGGCTTTCCACACAATCCGGCTATTGGCCGGGGCAGCCGTCTGGCGACTGCAACTCATAACGCCCAGAGCAAGAACCATCAGGCTCAGGGCCGATCGACAGCTAGATGACACGAAACTCCGTTTTCAGAAGTGTCTGAAACTCTGGATTATCGCGCAACGCGGCGAAGGCGTCTTCTTCAGCGATCTTGTCGCGCTGCTTGAAGCCTTCTTCGAGGGCCTTGCGGAGGTACTGCATGGCGCGATCGTGCTGACCGTTTTTGGCGTGAATGCGGGCGAGCTGATAGTGGAACTTGGCGCGCTCCTCGACAGTGCGCTCCTGCAGCATGGTGCCCGATGAGCCGCGATGCTCAAACACGTTGGGGTCGAGCTCGAGGGCCTTCTGGTACTCGGCGGCTGCCTCTTCGTACTTCTTGCGGGCAAACAGGGCGGTGCCGAGGTTGGAATGAATGCTGGCGGCGGTGGGCGTGATGTTGAGTGCCTTGCGGTATTGATTGGTGGCGCGGCGGAAGTTCTTTTGCGCATAGGCCACCGTGCCGAGATTGTTGATCGCCTCGGCGTATTTGGGATTGAGCTTGACGGACTTCTCGTAGCTCTTGCGGGCGAGGCCAAGCTGGCCCAACTGGTGGTAGGCAATGCCGAGCTTGTTCCACATCAGGGGAGAATCCTGCGGCATTTGCTGGTACATCTCCACGGCCTCGCGATACATCTTGCGGGCCATGAAAATATCGCCGCGCATTTCGGGACCGATATCGGATTTATTGCTATTGCTGGCGGTGGCCGTCGTTGTGGAACCGGAAACGAAGTTCGACACAGGAGGCTGCTCTGAGCCGAGCAGGACAGCGGAAAAAACAATCGAAACAAGTGTGACCAATCGCATTGGTGCCCCTCACTTGCTCATAAGTGTAATCGAATTTTGTCTACTTGAAAATCGACTTGATGCGGCCCCAGATGCCGCCCTTGTCAGCAGGTGCCTGTTCGGCTGGCTTGCTGGCCTTGGGCTCGTCGCCGCGGGAGCTGACGGTGTCGCGCTTGCGAACGGTGACGGAGCGGCCAGAGCTGGCGGCCGTGGCGGGTTTTGATTCCTTGCCGGCCTCGTCCTGCTTGGGCTCTTCGGGGACATCCCAGCCGAAGACCTGCGTCTGGCCGGTAACGCCGTCGACGGGTTGGGTGCCAGCGACGTAGACTTCATTGCGGCCGGTGCCGAGCTTGCCGGTGGCGACGTCGACTTCAGCGGAGACTACACCCTGAGGCGGCTCAAAGCCGTGCACGTTCTTATACTCGCGATGGGTATGAGCGCGCTTCATGAACTCCGTCCAGATCGGCAGGGCGCTCTTGCCGCCTTCGAGCTTGATGTCGCGATTGTCATCGAAGCCAACCCAGACGACACAGACAAGCTTGGAGGTGAACCCGGCGAACCAGCCGTCGCGGCTCGAACCCGTCTTACCCCCCGCCGGCAAGCCAAAGCCACGAGCGCGGACGCCAGCACCGGTGCCGGCGCGGACGACGTCTTCCATGATGTTGACCATGAGGTAGTTGATGCGCGGGTCGAGAACTTCGTGACGTTCGACCTTCTGCTCGAAGATGTTTGAGCCGTGGCGATCGCGAATGGAGCGGATCCAGTTGGGCCGCGAGGAGATGCCGCTCGACGGGAACATGGTGTAAGCGCCGGCCATCTCGATTGGAGTGACTTCATAGGCGCCAAGCGCCATCGAGGGGGTGGGGCGAACGTCCATGTTGAGGCCGGCGCGGCGAGCGAGCTTGACGATCTCGCCGTAGCCAACGGATTCGGCAAGCTTGACGGTAGGGATGTTCAAGCTCTTCATGAGCGCGGTGCGGAGGGTGACGCTGCCGTAGTATTTTTCGCCGAAGTTGCCAGGGTCGTAGGTGCGGCCGTTGTCGTAATAGAACGTAGTGGGTTCGTCGACGAGCACTGAGGTGGGCGTGAAGACCTTCTCGCTATCGTAAAGGGCCGTATTGAGGGCGGCGGCGTAGACGAGAGGCTTGAAAATCGAGCCGGGCTGACGTTTGGCCATCGCGCGATTGAGCTGGCTGACGCCGTAGTTGCGACCACCGATGAGGGCCTTGATTTCTCCCGTTGACGGATCCATGGCAACGAGGGCAGCCTGGACTTCAGGCACTTTGCCGTCTTTGTCCTTCTTGTGGCGCCGGGCAATCAGTTCGTCGACTTCCTTAAGGCCGAGGCGCATGGCTTCGGCGGCGTCCTTCTGGAGATCCATGTCGATCGAGCTGTAGACGCGATAGCCGCCGTCCTGGAAGTCCATGGCGGGGAACTTCTGCTGGAGCGTGTCGTTGACGAGATCGACGAAGTAAGACGAATCGGCCGAATCACCATTGCCACGAACCGCTTTGACTTCAGTGGCGCGGGCGGCGGCGAGTTGGGAATCGTTGATGAACTCGTTGTCGCGCATCAGGCGGAGGACGATGTTGCGACGGTTTTTGGCGCGATCGGGATAGAGGAAGGGGTTGGTGGCGCTGGGGCGCTGGATCAGGCCAGCGAGGAGGGCGGCCTCGGCAAGATTGAGATCCCGCACGTCCTTGCCAAGGTAGGCCTGGGAGGCCTCGCCAAAACCAAAGATGTTGAATCCACCACGCCAGCCGAGCGGAACGTAGTTGGCGTAGTACTCAAGGATCTGCTCTTTGGTGAGTTTCTGCTCGAGGATGAGCGTGTAGATCATCTCGTTGAGCTTGCGCGTCCAGGTCTTCTCCATCGACAGGAAGAACCCACGCGCGAGCTGCATACTGATCGTGGAGGCGCCTTCGTTTTTGCGACCCGTCGAGACGTCGACCAACACGGCCTTGACGATACGGATGGGGTCGAAACCGGAATGGGAAAAGAAGCGCTTGTCTTCGACGGCAACCACGGCATTGACGAGCACCTTGGGGAGATCCTCGTAGCGCACCATGCGGCGCTTCTGGCGCGAGCGGTCAAAGAGGTTGGTGACGAGCTCTGGCTCAAGCTGGTATTGGGTGCGAGCGGAGTTATCGGCGAGCGAAACGATCTGATTGATCTTGCCGCCGCTGACCTTGATCAGGCCGCCATCGCGGGCGAAATAGCTATCGGGGCCGGGGTAGATCTCGATGGATTCACCACGGACGACATAGTGGCCGATGGGGTTGCCACTGGCTTCGCTGTAGCCGCTGCGGCGGAGCTGGGTCACCAACTCGTCGGCATCGATCTGGTCCCCAACAGAGAGCACATGGGGGGCGGCGTAAATGCGTGAAGCATCGCGGAAGGGGCCGGCGGCGAGCTTTTCATCGATCTCGCGAGAGTAGCGGCTATACAGGAAGCCGAACACGAGCAAACCACTGATGAACAGAAAGGCCGTTCCGGCGACGAAGATCCGACCGATTGGGCTCAGGAAGATACGCACCAGCAAGGCACGCGCGGGGATTTGAAGTCGAATGGCCACTGGATTCCTAAGGGGACGCCTCTATTTTTGCATGATCGGTATAAGGTCCGCGCTCATGAGAAACTGTTAGTCTTATGACGGATGAAAGAGCCGATCTGATACAGCGGTTCCTAAGGTTAGCGAGAATCGCGGTGCCGCTGACGGGAATTTTGCTGGTTGTGCTGCAGTGGTGGCAGACTTCGATCCTGATTGACCAGGCGCAGGCAGCCAACCAGACGATGCGACAAATCTGGACGAACCACCCGCCGGCGTTCCCGCTGGACACCCTGGGGGCTGCTCTTTACATTCCGACGGCGGTGTCACCACTGGCGGCATTCGATCCGGGCGAGGGCCCGTGGCTCGCGCAGTCGATCTGGCTGCAGATCGCGAAGATTTCGCGGGGACAGGACCAGTTTGGATTCGACGTATTCTCCGTTGGCCGGCAAATCAACATGTCGGCGGCGACGTTTGCCCAGTTGATCATCCCGAGTCTGGCGCTGGTGCTGGCATGGCGGCAAGCCCGCCGGGCACGGGAGATTTCGCTGCAATCGTGGACGGCGCTACAGACGTCGTTGATTGAGTTTGCCGGGCCGACGGTGGCGATCTGCTGTCTGCTGACAGCCGTGCTGCAGCGGCAGAGCCTGGGGGTGGAGGGGGCCACGCGGCTGATGCTGATCCTTGGGGCGTACGTGCTGTATTCGTTGTGTTGTGGCACGATCTGCTGGCTGGCGTTTCAGTTCTCGACCAGCCTTTCGCGCCCGATGGGAATGCTGGTGGTGTTCTGGCTGTTGAACTTTACACTTGCGCGGCCGTTGACAGTGAATCTGGCGTCGCTGGTGTTTCCGCTCCCTTCGCTCGACAAGTATGCCCAGGATCTGACGCTGGGTGTTGAGAGCGGTATCGGGGGCGTGGAATCCCGGAGCGACCGGCAGCGACGATTCTTCAGCGAGATTTTGCGGGATTACAAGGCGAGGAACTCGGCGGAAGTGCCGGTGAATGTGTCGGCGCTCATGATGATGAAGGAAGAGATTCACCAGCGAGCCGTGGGTCGGGAGTTGCGCAACAGCCTTGAGGACAAGTTCCTGAATCAGGAGCGGCTGGAACAGGCCCTGAGTGTTTTGTTTCCTTTTGCGGCGATCCAGATCACCTCGAGTGCCCTGGCGGCGACTGACTTTGCCTGTGAGAGACGCCAACTCGCGGAAGCGGACGCGTTCTGGGCGGGGCTGGTGCCGAAGGTTTACAAGGATGTGGCGGAAACGAGTGGACCGAATGCGGTGAAGGTGGAGCAGGGGTCGGACTACTGGACGAAGCTACCGTTTTTTGAGAGCCGGATTCCGTCGCCGTTCTGGCCGTTGCTGTCGTGCATTGGGCCGGGATTGGGCATGGCGATGATCGCGATTGCGGGAGTGGTGATGAGCTTGCGGGGCCGCAAGCAGGAGCAGGCAGCATGATCCAGTGGCGCTATATTCTGTTGCAAGTTTTCACGGCGGTGGTGGTTGCCATAGTGCTGTTGCTGGCATCGACCAATACGGCACGTTTGAACGACATGAACCGCAAAGTGCAAGCGGGAGCAACGCGCGAACCCCAGAGCGCGGATCCGGCCGAGAGCTTTGTCGAGATCCTGATGGAACCCTCATCGCTGGCGCACCTGAGCGCGGGGTACACGGGTATCGCGCCGTCAATTCACATGATCAAGCTGGCGTCGTCGCGCCCGCTGTCGAACCTGGATCCGATCGAGCATCCGGCACGGCGGCGATTTGGTCGGGTGGACTTCAGCTTTGCCTTTCTCGTGTTTCTGCCGATTGCGCTGATCCCGATGTACTTTCTGATTTACCGGAAATGCACGGCACGAGGCGACGTCGAAAAGCTCACTACGGGGCGCACCACGCTCGGTGACTTTGTGATTGAGCGCGTGCTGCTGCCAGTGTTTGCGATTGCGGGTTTTGTGGCGCTGGTGACGCTGGCGTGTATTTACGGAGCCGGAGTCAGGCTTGGATCGAACGAGCAGTTGATCCTCGTGATGGTGTGGGGCGTTTCGCTGGCCGTTTATGTGCTGTTGTGGATGCTGCTGTTTACCTGGCTGCTGCTGCGCACGAAGGCATTCCCGACCGCGCTGCTGCAGTATGCGGGTATCTTCCTGCTGGTGGTGTTTATCGTGCCCCAACTGGTGCAGTCAATCGGCCTTGCCATCAACCGGCCGATGGGGCGACTGCCATTGGTAGTGGCGCGACGGCAGGCGGCCATGCAGGTGCGCCAGGACGATGTGGCGGGGATTAATCGCTATCTCGAGCGGAACAAGCTGGGTCCGATTTCGCTGGAAACGCCGCTGCCGGCAGTGCAAGCGCAGGCGCTGGTGAATCTGCGGATTGAAGAAATGGTGGCACCGAAGCTGGCCGAGTTTGAAGCCTCGGTGGCGCGGCTGGATACGTTTGCTTCGATTGCGAGCTGGACGACACCGTATCTGGTGGCCCAGTTCATGATCGACGAGATTGCGGGAACAGGGCTGCGACGGCATTCGGACTTTCGGCAGAAGTCGATCGAGTTCCACGCCACGTGGCAGAAGTTCACGCTGCCCTTGCTCGCCAAGCGGCAGATCATGGATTTTGACATGCTACGGTCGGCGCCGAAATTCACCTTTCCGCCCGAGGATGCAAATACCGTGCTGCTAAGCGTGGGGCCGCGACTGATGCTGCTGGTGGCGATTGCCATCGCACTGGGCGTGGCAATCGCCACGGAGATCGCGAAGATTATCCCGAAAACGAAGAAGGCCGCCCGATAGGGCGGCCTCTGAAATTGCTAGCGAAGAATCGAAGACTAGGAAATCTTGTATTCCTTGTATTCGACGTGCTTCCGGATCACCGGGTCGTACTTCTTCTTGAGCAGCTTTTCGGTGCTCTTCTTGGGATTCTTCGTGGTGGTGTAGTAGTGGCCGGTGCCGGCGGTGGAAACAAGCTTGATGTTGATGCGCATGAGGATTCTCTCTCTACTTCTTGATCAGCGGGAGAACGGCTTCAACGCCCACCTTGTCGATGGTGCGGAGAGCCTTGGCGGAAAGGCGAACACGGATAAAACGGTTTTCGCTGGCGACCCAGATCCGCTTTTCGTGAAGATTGGGCTCGAACCGGCGCTTGGTCTTGTTGTTCGCGTGCGAGACGTTGTTACCGCTGATGGGACGCTTGCCGGTTACGGGACATACTTTGGACATAACTCTTACTCCAGCGAGAAAATAGGGCGCACGCTGACCGCATGTGCCGCCACAATCTCTGAGCATAGCAAAGGACGTGGCGATTAGCAAATCGGGGCGACAGCGTGGGCCTTGAGGTCTTCGAGGGTGACGAACTGCAAGGCGTTGTGATGTGTTGATTCCAAACGTACTTGCGGGGCGCAATTGGCCTCCAGTGCTTCCTTCCAGCGCAGGGCGCAAAGGCACCACTGATCGCCGGCCTTAAGCCCTGGAAAGCCGTATTGGGGCATGGGGGTGGACAGATCGTTGCCGCGCGACTTTGAGAACACGAGGAACTCGTCGGTCATGATGGCGCAGATCAGGTGGCGGCCTTCGTCTTCATCGCCCGTCTCGCAGCAACCGGTGCGGTAGAAACCGGTCATCGGGTCAAGCGAGCAGGGCACGAGGATCTGACCGAGGACATTGCGTTGAGGGCGGCGCATCTTGATTACAGGATAGCGCCGCCCCCATTCCGATTGGCCTAGAAAGTGAGCTTCAGGCCGAACTGCAGCTGGCGGGGATCATTGGCCTGCGACATGACACGGCCAAAGTTGGACCCACCGTTGACGTTGGTGTTGGGGCTGGCAAAGCGCACGCGATTGAGCGAGTTGAACGCCTCGGCGCGGAAGGCCAGGGCGAAGCGCTCGGAGAGACGGAAGCGCTTGAAGATCGAGAAATCGAGATTGTTGGTGTGGTGGTTGAGCAGGTTGGCCACCAGCGGCGAGACATTGCCGAGCGTGTAGGGAGCCGGCTGGCTGAAGACGCTTGTATCAAACCAGCGATCGAGACGATCTTTGGCGTTGGCGTTGATGACGGGGCTCTGCCCGTTGCTGTTGGCGCGTGATGCTTCGCTGAACAGCACCGAGGTACCGCTGGCGCTGATGCCGAGTGGATTGCCCGACTGCAGCGTGTAGATGCCGTTGGCCTGCCAGCCACCGACGATCAGATCGAGCACGCGGGACATGTTGGCTCCGAACTGGCGGCCGCGACCGAGCGGGAACTCGTAGACGCCGCTAAACACGAGGCGATGGGGCACATTGACGCTCGAGACGCCGCGGCTACCGAGAACGTTGTAGCTGTCCTGATAGCTGGTGCCGGTGTCCATGGCCTTGGCCCAGGCGTAGCTGCCTTCGAACGTGACGCCGCGGGCGTAGCGCTTGCTGAAGGTGACCTGGAGCGAGTTGTAATCCGAGGTAGCGCCCTGGGAGAAGAGCGGGTAGATGCTGCCGTACTGCGGATAGGGGCGCAGCAGCTGGGCGCGAGCAACCTGACGATTGGCGATTACGCCGCCGACGTTGGGTTGGCCGAAGAAGGGGTTGTCGACCAACTGGTTGAGCTGGGTGCCAAGGCTGAGCAGGTTGGGGTTGAGCTGGTTGAGAGTGAAGCCGCCCTCGCCGCCGCGGGAGAGCTGGCGACCACGATTGCCCACAAAGGCCGCCTCAAGCAGGATGGCGCCGGGCAGTTCGCGCTGGACGGTGAAGTTGTACTGCAACGTGTAGGGCGTGTTGGTGTTGGCGAGCGGGGCGTCGAGATTGCTGCCGAGGGCAGTGGAGGCGCCGAGCGAAGAACCGGGCACCGGCGGGAAGCCGCCGGGGAAAGGATTGTTGAGGTAGTTGAGCGGCGTGAAGCCGTCCAGGCTGGTGATCCACGGGGTTTCGACACGGAAGCCATAGGGGCCAACCGTGCCTTGAGCCGCGAGAGTGCTGGGGCCAAACAGCTGGGCAAAGCCGGCGCGGATGGCCGTCTTGTCGTTGAGCTGATAGGCGAGGCCGAGGCGGGGGGCGAAATTGTTGTAGTCGCCTGTATACTGGCTGCGCGAGTTGCCATCGACGCCAACAAAGCGGAGAGCGCCACTGAGGTTGGAGTAGCCACCGACGGTGGCGAGCGGTGAGCGCAGCGAGGGATCAAACCAGCTCATGCGGTTGTAGCGCTCGGTGCGCGGGGTGTCAAAGTCGTAACGCAGGCCGATGTTGAGGGTGAGCTTGCGGGTGAGGCGCCAGTCGTCCTGGATATAGAAGGCCTGATAGAAGCTCTGGGAGGCGACGTTCTTCCAGTTCTGATAGAAGTTGCCGCTCGACCCTGCGCCGAGCAGAAAGGAGGCGAAACCAAAGCCGGCCGTGGAGCTGGCGACAGCGGGGTTGGGGCCCTGCGTCATGGCGGCGTTGAAGCCGAAGGTGCCAGCGGCGCGGGCTTCCCAAACGTTGATGCGCAGCATGCGGCCTTCATAGCCAGCCTTGATGTTGTGCTTGTTGATGATGCGGGTGTAGCTGCCGGAGAGGCCGTAATTGTTGAAGCCACTCTGGCGATGATCGCCGCCGCCGAGGGAGGTTTGCGTCGCGACATCAAAGCGCGGGAACATCAGGCGATCGACGGCCGTATCGAAGCTGCGCGGCAGGCCGAGGCTTGAGGGCACGAAGCCAAGGCCCTGGTTGTCGAACAGGAAGCGATTGCGGGCAAAGGAGAGCCGCAGGTTGAGGATCGAATTGGCGCTGAGCGTGTTGGTGTAATCGACGACGGCGTTGCGGCCGAAGTCGTTGTTGTTGATGCGGCCTTCGGCGATCTGGGTGTCGCCGGTGAAGAACGGCGGCGGGCCATTGAAGTTGCGGCGGTAGGAGAAGCGGCCAAAGATGCGCTGGCGGTCGGTGAGGTTGTTGTCGACCTTGATGTCGAAGTTGTCGGTGTTGAACTTGGCCGAACCGGTGGCGTAGTAGTTATTGCGACCGATGTTGTCACCGGGTTGGTTGGGTGTTGGATAGTAGCGCAGGACGTTGCGCGCGACGGAATCCCAGCGCTGGGTGGGGATGACGTTGCCGGGGAAGGCATCGCGAATGAAGCCGGTGCCGGTGGGATTGGCGCGGGTGGTGGTGGGGTCGAAGATGGTGATGGTTTGCGTGGCCGAAGCGCGAGTCTGAGAGAAGTTGCCAGCGCGCTCGAGAGCGGTGGGGACGGTGGTGAGGCGCTCGGAATAGCTGCGTTCGCGCAGGGCTTCGTAGGTGGTCATAAAGAAGAGCTTGTTGCGACGCAGCGGGCCCGAGAAGTTGCCGCCGTACTGATTGCGCTTGAAGCTCGACAGCGGCACGCCGCGCTGGTTGGCGAAGAAGTTGTTGGCATCGAGGACGGAGTTGCGAAGGAACTCAAAGGCCGAACCGTGGAACTCATTGGTACCGGATTTGTAGACGAGGTTGAGAACGGCGGTGATGCTGCGGCCGAATTCGGCGGGGAAGTTCTGGGCTTGCAGTTTGAACTCGGCGACTGCGTCGACCGAGGGGAATACCGAGACGCCCGCAAAGCCGTTGACGGTGGGGAAAGCGGCCGAGGAGCCGTCGATCAGGATGTCGAAGGTGCCGCCGCGTGCGCCATTGACCGAGAAGCTGACGCCGTTGTGCGCATTGCCAATGCCGCCGGCAAGTCCGGGCGTGAGATTGACCAGGCTGTAGACGTTGCGGGTGTTGAGCGGCAGGTCGGCGATGCGTTTGTTGTCGACCACTTTGCCGACCGATGATGTGGTGGCTTCGACAACGGCAGCGTCAGCCGTGACTTGCACGCTTTCAGTGAGGGCGCCGACTTGCAGCGTGACATCGACGCGCGCCTGCTGCTGCACTTGCAGTTGGATGCCGCGTTGCTCGAAGGTCTTGAAGCCGCTGGCGCTTACGGTAACGCTGTAGCCACCAAGTGGCAGCAGTGGCGCGGTGTAGCCGCCTTGATCGTTAGTGGTGAGTTCGACACGAGAGCTTGTGCCAGTGTTGGTGACAGTGACTTTTGCTCCGGCAACGGCGCTGCCGGAGGAGTCGAGAACGGTGCCGAGGATCGTGCCGGTGGCGGTCTGGCTATACGCCGCTCCGCCTAGCGAAAGGCAGAGGAGCAGGGTGAGGATGTGTTTCATAGATGGTGGTGACCCAAGAATGTAGAGAGGTTAACAATCGAATTTTGCGAACACATCACAACACGATTTGCATTTGATGACCAGGGGGTGGATTCGCGATATTGTGAGGATCTTTATGATGATTCGAATTTTGCTGTTGCTCATGAGCGCGCTGTGCGTGCTGGCCCAGGACCGGGTGGGAACGATTCAGTTGCGGGTGACGCTGGATCATGCGAACTGGGTTTACAAGCCCGGGGAGAACGTGAAGTTCAAGATCGCGGCCATTATGGATGGCCAGCCGGTGAGTGGGCTCAAGGTGACGTACAAGATCGGGCCCGAGATGATGGAGCCGAAGGTAGACCAGACGGTGGCGCTGCCGGCCGATGGTTTGACTGTTGACGGGGGCACGCTGCAGACGGGTGGGTTTATCCGTTGCATCGCGACGGTGGAGTATCAGGGCAAGACATATCGCGGACTGGCAACAGCTGGCTTTGCACCGGAAACGCTCCAGCCGACACAGAAGAACCCGGCGGACTTTGACCAGTTCTGGGCGGCCGGCAAGGCAGCGCTTGAGAAGATTCCGATCGATGCCAAGCTGACGTTGTTGCCCGAGTATGGCAATGCGACGGTGGATTGCTACCACTTGAACCTGCAGAACGTTGGGGCATGGGCGGGCGTGAGCCGGTTGTACGGGATCCTGTGTGAGCCCAAAGCACCGGGCAAGTACCCAGCGATGCTGAGCGTGCCAGGGGCGGGCGTGCGGCCCTATAGGGGCATTGTGGATGTGGCGGCGAAGGGTGTGATCACGTTGCAGATCGGCATCCACGGCATCCCGGTGGTGTTGCCGCAAGAGCTTTATGATTCGCTCGGCGTGGGGGCGCTGGCGGGGTACAACACGTTTGGTCTCGACAGCAAGGATCGCTACTACTATCGGCGTGTTTATCTGGGCTGCGTGCGGGCGAATGATTATCTGGTGAGCCATCCGAAGTTTGACGGGCGCAATCTGGTGGTGATGGGCGGTAGCCAGGGTGGGGCGTTGTCGATCGTGACGGCGGCGCTGGATCCGCGGGTGAAGGCACTGGCGGCGTTCTATCCGGCTTTGTCGGATGTGACGGGTTATCTTGACGGGCGCGCTGGCGGATGGCCACATATGTTCCGCGCGACGAGCGGCGTGATGAATCACCGCAGCACCGACAAGATCGAGACGACGGCTTACTATGACGTGGTGAACTTTGCGCGGCGGCTGAAGGTGCCGGGGCTTTACACGTGGGGCTTTAATGATGAGACCTGTCCGCCGACGTCGATGTATGCGTCCTACAACGTGATCAGCGCGCCGAAGCGGCTGATGCTGGCGCTGGAGACGGGACACAACAACATCCCCGAACAGCAGGCGGCCGTGCAGACGTGGCTGCTTGAGGCGATGAAGCGCTAAAGGGAAAAGGCGCTGCTTCCTTGCGGAACGCAGCGCCTTTCGGGTTGGATTGCAGCTTCGGTTTACCAGTAGAACTTGAACCGCAGTTGGAGAACACGCGGATTGAAGTTCTGGTTGGAGGTCAAGCTCGGGAAGAGCGTGCCGAAGTTGGGATCGTTCGGGTTGGTGTTGAACGTATCGTTGCGACCGAAGTAGTACTTGTTGATCGCATTGAAGGCTTCAACGCCGAATTCAGCGCGGAGCGATTCCTTGAAGCGAACGGTCTTGAGGATCGAAGCATCAAGGGTGGGCACGCGGTGCTTGCGGAGCTGGCCGATGCGGGTCGGGGTCTGACGTCCGGGCACGTTCTGGCCGTTGGAGAAGTTGGCGACCCAGAGCCAGTCGTACTTGGAGAGGTCCGTACCGCAACCAGAGGCGACCGAGTAAGGCATCGGGGTGATCGAGCGATCGTCATTCTGACGCGCGACGCAATTGCCCCAGCCGCGGACCTGATGGGCGTTCCAGTTGATGTCACGCACAAAGCTGTCGCGCAGCGGGAGAACGTTGGCGGGATAGTCGGCGGGTTCGCCGCTGGCCCACTGGAAGAAGCTGGTGATCTTCCAGCCGCCCACGAACTTGTCGGCGAGGTTGCTGATGCCAGAAGCAAACTTCTTGCCACGACCAAAGGGCAGGTCGTAGATGCCCGTCAGCTTGAAGACATGCGGACGGTCGTTGAAGTAAAGGCTCCTCTGGGGAACACGGTTGAACTGATCGGTGAAGCCCCAGGTTTCAAGCATGCGGCTCCAGGTGTAGTTGGAGATCAACACGAGGCCGCCGACGCGGACGTTGTAGTTGACCTGCAAGCTGTGATAGCTGATCTTGCCATCGTTGAGGCCCTGCTGCGTCATGTTGCCGGCAAACTGCGGGAACGGACGGTTGGCCTGGAAGCGCGAAATCGTGTTGGCGGTGAAGAAGTTGGTGCCACGGAAGGCCTCAACACCCTGGAAGGGGTTGGCGACCTGCTCGTTGCAGAACTGCGGATTGCCACCCTGCAGCGCATCGCACTGCCGCATGAACTGGGCAGAGGGAAGGTTGCGGGCGATTTCGGTTTCGTGATTGTTGGTGCGGCTGCCGATGTAGCTGAAGTCGAGGACGCTACCCTTGGACACCTGGAACTGGAAGCCAAAGCTGTACTGATCGATCGAGGGCAGCTTGAAGTTCGGAGTCCAGATGTTGAAGTCGCGACCCACGAAGGTGGCAGCGCCGAGGCCCGCGCCGGCCGGGGTTGCGATGCCCTGCGGGAACGGGTTGGAAAGAATGTTGTTGAGCGGAGTGCGACCGTCGTCGAGCGAGGTAACCAGCGGCGTTTCGGTTTCAAAGCCGGTCGAGCGCAGGTTATTGTTCGACGGGTTCATGTAGTAGCGGCCGTAGCCACCACGCATGACGAGACGGTTGTTGATCTGGTAGGCGAAGCCGAGGCGCGCCTGCCAGGTGTTCTTGTAGGTGTTGCCCGAATTGGCGGGAACGTTGCCTACACCCGCAAAGTTGAGGCCGCCGACGAGATTCTGCAGCGAGGGCGTCACGAGGCGGTTGGCGGGCAACTGGTTGCGATAGGGGGCCTGGACAGTTTCATCCAGACCGCGATTGAGACGGTTGTACTTCTCCGTCGCCGGCATGTTGACGTCGTAACGCAGGCCGAGGTTGAGCGTGAGCTTGCGGCTCAGCTTGTAGTCGTCCTGGAAGTAGAACGCCGAATACCAGTTCTGGTAGAAGGGGTACAACGGGAAGAAGCTGCGGTTGGTGCCGCCACCACCGGGGAGACCGAGCAGGAAGCTGGCAAAGCTGTCACCAGCGTTGGCTTCGGCCTGGTTCCACAGACGACGCGTCCAGGCATCCGTGAACGTGAACTCGAGGATGTTGCCCGAGTTCTGCAGGATGTAGTGGATGCGACGGATGTCGGCGCCAAACTTCATCGTGTGTTTGCCAAGGATCTTGGTGAGGTTGGAGGCGATCGAGTAGTTGTTGGTGATGTTGATGCTCTGACCGCGACCGAGGCCCGAGTAGCCGTTCAGGTTCCAGCGGCCAAAGTAGGCCGGGCTGGGCAACTGGCTGACCAGCGAAGAGGGCAGGCCGAGGCTGGTGAGATCGAAACCCACGTTGTCACGCCCGAGGCCCTTTTCAATAAAGCGGTTGTAGCTGGCGCGGATATTGAAAACGGTGGTCGGATTGATGGTGGAGACCCAGTCGATGACGTAGGCGTCGTTGATGCGCTGGAAGGGCTGCTGACCGTCCATGGCCGGACCCGAGCAGATGCCGTTGACACAACGCTCTTCCGTACGATCGTTGGAAGCGTGGCGAATGAAAGCGCGATGCTTGTCGCCAAAGTTCCAGTCGAACTTCAGGTTGAGGTTGTAGAAGTCATCCTGATTGACGTAATCGGGAATTGCGTTGTTCAAGGTGGAGTAGCGCTGACCAGGAGCCGAGATGTTGGGATTCGGCATGTAGCGCATCACGTTGCGAGCCACCGGATTGATGCGGGCAGCCGGAATGCGATTGCCCGGGAAGGGCGCACGAATCGGATTGCCCGAGGCATCGAAGCTGCTCGTGAAGGGGTCAAAGATGGTGACCGGCTGACCGTTGGGCTGCACGAGCTTGCTGAAGTCGCCCGTGCGCATTTCGGGTTCCGCGTAGCTGTTGCGCAGCGGGTTGGGCGTGCCTTCGGAGTAGCCTTCGTAGGTGCCCATGTAGAAGAGACGTACCGGCGATTCCTTTTTGAGGAGCTTGGGAATGTAGATCGGACCATCGAGCTGAATGCCGTACTGATCCATGCGACCACCGGGACGAGCCGCACCGATGGCGTTGTTCTGGAAGCTGTTGGCATTGAGCCTCGAGGTACGCATGAATTCCCACACCGTACCGTGGTGCTTGGCGCCGCCGCTCTTCAGAACGACGTTCACGACACCGCCACCAGTGCGACCGTACTGCGCGTCGTAGCTGTTGGTCTGGATCGAGAATTCCTGCACGGCGTCCACAACGGGCACGAGGGCGATGTTGTTGCCGCCGAGCTGGGCGTTGTTGGGCGCGCCATCGAGCAAGAACTCATTGCGTGACTGTTGACCACCGTTGACGCTCCACTCGGCGATGGCGCCGTTGTCGAACGGACGCTGCCAGATGGCCGCGCCGCGGAACGTGACGCCTGACTGCGTAGCGCCGAGCATGAAAGGATTGCGAGCATTCAGCGGCAGTTCGACGACGCGCTGATTATCGATCACACCCGAGCGGGAGGCGGTTTGCGTTTCAAGAGTGGCGGCGTTGGCTTCGACCGTAATGGTTTCGGTCAACTGGCCGACTTCGAGTGAAACATCAATACCAGCCTGCTGGCCGACGACCAGAGTGATGTTGCTGCGGGTAAAGGTCTTGAACCCGTTGGCGGTAGCCGTCAGGTTGTACTGACCGGGCCGCAGAAATGGGATGGTGTACACGCCGCTTGCATCTGTAGTGGCGGTACTGGTTTCATTTGAGGCCGTATTGATGGCCTTAACGGTTACGTTTGGCACCGCGGAACCGGATGAATCGAGTGCTCTTCCGGTAATCGTGGCGCGGAATTCCTGGCCGAAGCTTGTTGCGAGACACAGCACGGCCATGAAAAGCAGACGACTGCTTTGCATAGGTTGTAATTCCCCCTGTAGAATGCTGGAGCCCCGTACAGCACTTCCAGCGATGAGCAATCTATCACAATCCAGGAAGAATTTCGACATGATGAAAAAGCTGTCATGATGTTTTGCGTCAGGAGATCGAATCGATGTGGTGGACGGTAATGCTGCTCATGGCAGGAGCCTACGAAGAGGGGCTGCGCCTGCTGGCAACTGGCCGACTGACGGAAGCAAGGACAGAGCTTGCACGCGCGGTTGAATCCTCGCCACGGCACGCAGAAGCATGGAAGGCACTAGGTGTTGTGGCTGGACAAATGGGAGACCTCGCGGATGCCGAAGAAGCTTTTCGGAGAGCATGCGAGATTGCGCCGCGGCTTGAAGATGCCTGCTACTACCACGCCCGCAGCTTGTACACGTTGAATCGCTTTGTGCCCGCAATTGCCGCGCTCGAGCGATTACGCGCCAGCGAGCCAAGGCGAGGACGATTGCTCACAGCATTGGGCCAAGCATATGAGGCCAACGGTGAAGGACAGAAGGCCGAGGCCAACTTCAAGCAAGCGATAGCGCAGAATGATGCGCCGCTCGAGTCGCGTCTGCATTATGGAGTTTTTCTGTTTCGTGCCGGACGGGTGGATGAAGCCGAAGGCGTGATGCGAGCGGCGCTGCAACTGGCGCCGGAGAATGGGCGGGTGAGCGGAGAGTTGGGCCGCATTCTGTTGCAACGGGGCGATGCGACGGCGGCAATCCCCTACCTCGAGCGAGCTGCGTCACAACTGGAATGGGCAGCCCAACTGCTTGAGAAGGCAAAGCGCCGGGCAGCCGCTAAGGCACAACCTTAAGACGCTGATCGGCCTTGACCTGAGTGAGCCGCTTCGACTGTCCATTGGGAAATCGCACTTCGACCTCCGGGACCATGGTTTGCGAGGCGAGCCCGAAGTGAGCCAATGGCTCAGAGGAGCTGGCATACCCGACCGCCTGCGTGACATGGTTGAGCTGCTTGCCGATGCGGACTTCGCTGCCGAGCGGGGCATCGACAATTAACCAGTGGTTCGCCTTGGCGCGATCGTTGAGCCAGACAAGTGGCGTCTGGCCCAAACGTGAGACCGCGATATCGATGGCGCCATCAGAGTTGAAGTCGGCAAAGGCGGCGCCACGATGTTGTGCGGCTTCGCCGAGCGACTCGGCACGAAAGCGGGAGTTGGCTTGTTGCCAGAGGATAAGGTTCGGCTGGCGCGAGCGGCGGCTTGAGAAGGATTCGGTGTTGTCGTTGACGTCGCCATTGGCGGCGAAGATGTCTTTGCGGCCGTCATTGTCGAAGTCGTAAACGCCCGTGGACCAGCCGGAGTAAGCCATGGTGGCCGCGCCGATTTGAGCCGGGTAGGTGATGTCGGCAAACAAGCCTTTGGCAAGGCCGCGGTAAAGCGGGAAGGTTTCGTTAGCGAGGGCGGTGATGAAGATGTCGGGCTGGCCATCGTTGTCAATGTCGCGGAAGTCAACGCCCATGCTGGAGAGCGCGCGACCATCGTCGTTCATGCCGATGCCCGCTTCCATACCGCATTCAGTGAATGTGCCGTCACCATTGTTGCGAAACAGAAAGTCGGGCGTGGCATCGTTGGTGACCACAACATCAAGCCAGCCATCGCGGTTGTAATCAGCAAAGGCGAGGCCCATGCCCTTGCCGATGTGGCGGGCGATTTGGGAGGCCTGGGTGACATCGGTGAACCCCCGCGGCCCATCGTTGCGGAACAGCGAATTGGGCAAGCCAGCGTAATGCTTTGGATGGCAATAGGTGCGGTAGCCGGCTTTGGCGTCGCCGCAGAAGGGCTCTTTGGTGGGGTCGTGCTGAACGTAGTTGACGATGAAGAGATCCAGATCGCCGTCGTGATCATAATCGAGCCAGCCAGCCGAAACGCTCCAGCCGGTGGAGGGCAACGGCACTGGCGCGAACTTGCCCGCGCCAAGATTGCGGAACAGCCAATTGTGTCCGAGGCCGGTGACCATCAGGTCGGGACGGCCATCGCCATCGTAGTCGGCAGCCGCGGCGCCCATCGTGTAGCCGGTGGTGACGATGCCCGAATCGCTGGTGACATCTTGCCAGCCCTTGCCCTTGAGATTGCGATAGAGGCGCGAGGGTTGAGAGGCGTTGGTGAAGAACAGATCGGGATATTGGTCGCCGTCGTAGTCGAGGACTGCAATGCCGCCCGGCATCGTCTCAGGCAGGTGCTTTTGCGGTGTCGGCGCGTGCTCGAGGCGGTGGGCGAAGGGAGATTCGCCAGCTAGCAGGAGTGAGGCGAGGAAGGCTCGAAGCAGGAGATGGCCCATGTTGCTACCAGCCTTGGATATCGCAAATCGCTACAGGATCTCAAGCATCGCGAGGCGCAGCAGGTTGAGCGACGACTGCACGGCGAACTGGCGAATGCGGTCACGATCGCCACCGGGATAGCGGAAACGATTGACCTTCTGATAGCCGTTGGGCCCAGCGATGGCGATGTAGGTAGTGCCAACGGGGTCGGCCTCAGTACCGCCGTCAGGGCCGGCGTAGCCAGTGAGGCTGGCAGCCCAGGAGGCGCCAGTGCGCTCGCGAGCGCCGTGGGCCATGGCGAGGGCGGTTTGCTCAGAAACCGCAGTATGCGTGGCCAGCGTTTCCGCGGGCACGCCGAGTAGCTTCTGCTTTTGCGCGTCCGTGTAGGTGATGAAACCGCCAACGAAGTGCTTTGATGCACCGGGCACACCGCCGAAGCGGGCTCCAAGCATACCGGCCGTGAGGCTTTCAGCCACCGCCAACGTTTCGTTGCGCTGGGCCAGCAGGCCCAGCACCGCCGCTTCAAGCGGGGAGCCATCATGCGAATAGATGCGCTGGCCGAGCAGGGCTTCGATCTTTTCGCCCAGTTCGGCGACGAGCCGCTCGCTATCGGCCTGGCTCGAAGTTTGGGCTCGCAGGTGAACGGTGAGGTCGCCCGCCTTGGCGAGGATGGTGGTGACAGGGTTTTCGTACTGCTTGTAGGTGGGCGCGATCATCGCATCGAGATCCGATTCGCCAATGCCGGTGAGACGGTAGGTACGCGTGGCGAGGGCGAGCGGGGGCAGAATGCGCTCAAGGCGCGGGATGAGATCACCGTCCACCATGGGCTTCATCTCGCCGGGAGGGCCGGGTAGCAGCACAACGATCTTGCCGCCTTCGAGCTCAAGCCACTGGCCCGGAGCTGTGCCGCGCGGGTTGGGCATGATCTCAGCACCGGTGAGCACCCAGGCTTGCCGCTTGTTGATCTCGGCCATCTTGCGGCCGAGGGTAGCAAAGCGCGCCTCGAGAGCCGAGAGCGCAACTTCGCTGAGGTAGAGCTCGCGCCCGGTGGCGGCAGCGACACAATCGCGCGTGAGGTCGTCTTCAGTCGGCCCGAGGCCGCCTGTGAGGATGAGCAGTTGGGCGTGGGCGAGGCAATAGCGAATGCCGGCTTCGAGCTCACCGCGATGATCGCCAATGATCATCTTCTGTGACACCTCGATGCCGAGGTTGTTGAACTTGTCGGTGAGGTAGAGCGAGTTGGTGTCGGTGCGAGTGGGCGTGAGCATCTCACTGCCGACGGCGATAATGGCGGCGCGCATGTGGCTATGCTTTGGTGATGTCGACGTCGATGCGGAAGATGGAATTGTTCGTCGCCACGGCGACGGCGCGTGACGGCAGGATGCAAAGGCCCACAATGCTGTTGCCGGAGATGAAGTGCTCAGGCGTGCGATCGGGCGCGATGCGGACAACGCCGCGACGGCCGGCGTGGCTGGCCGCGCAGTAGAGATTGCCCGCGCCATCAAAGCAGATGCCCTGCGGACGACCGAGGCCACGGAAGAAGACTTCTGACTCGCCGCTGGGGGCGATCCGATGGATCGAATCGAAACTCGAAGTGGTGGGGCCAGTGACGTACAGGTAAGAATCAGGGCCGTAGGCGAGATGATACGCGGCGATCGATGGCTCAAGCGTGGCGAAAACGAAGACGTCGCGATTCTCGTTGATCTTGAAGATGGTGCCGGAGCGATCGCCGACGTAGAGGTTGCCCTCGGGGTCGAAAGCGAGACCGGTGGCGATACCCATGCCCTCAACCAGCGTTGAGATCTCGCCGCCGGGAGTGACCTGGTAGATGATGCCGTCGTGGCGCGATGAGACATGGAGAATGCCACGACGATCGAAGGCAAGCCCGGTGGCGTTCATGATGTCGCTCGCAAAGGGGCGGCAATCGTAGTTGAGATCAATCTTGTAGACGGAGACGGCGGTCTTCTGGCCGCGGCTGCCGGAGAACGTGGTGTAGATGTTGCCCTGTTCATCCGATGCAGGATTGGCCACCGGGTGCAGACTGTCGGCAATCTGGATGCCGATGGGGCAGTGATAGGAGTTGGAGGATTCGCCCTCGCGTGAAATCGTGAGGTCACCGTAGGCGGTGGCTTCAGGAACGCGAGCAATGACAAGATTGCCGGAGCCCACCACCACTGCGCCGCGAACATCACCGAAGTGGACTTCGGGCTGGACGTTACCGCCAAGATTGGCACCACGAATGGTGAACTCACCGCCGGGCAGAGCGGCACCTGGCAAAACCCGATCAATGCGAATGGAGGACATAAAGACTGGTTACCTCTATTGTTACAGAGGCAGCGCGGCGAGATGGCGCAGCGCATAAAGCACCAGCGCGCCGTAGACGCCGGCCATGAGGTCGTCCATCATCACACCCCAGCCGCCGGGCAGCTTTTCAAAGGCATTCACGGGCCAGGGCTTGAAGATGTCAAAGGCGCGAAAAAGGCCAAAGGCAAGCAAATAAACCCAGGGGTTGGCGAGGTTGGCGTTGTAGAAGACAAGCATCTGCCCGAGCACTTCATCAATGACGACGCATTGCGGATCCTTGACGCCGCGGGCGGCGATCAGCACATCCGTGGCCCATACAGATGGCCACAGCAGCAGGAGCACGATGGCGAGCAGCATGCCGTCGCTGAGCGTGAAGAAGTGATGGATGGCCCAGACGAGCAAGACGCCAACAGCCGCGCCAGCCGTGCCGGGGGCCTTGGGCGCGTAGCCCGCGTAAAGGCTGGTGGAGAGGGCCTCAGCGATCGTCAGTTTCATCGTCGCGCTTGTCGGCCTGGTGGAGTTCGGTGGGGTCTAAGGGCCGACCGGGGATGCGGTATTCTTCGGCGGACCAGGCGCCGAGATCCATGATCTGGCAGCGCTCGCTGCAGAAGGGGAAGTATTCCTCACCTTGCGTGGTGGGCTTGCGACAGATGGGGCATTTCGCCTGAAGAGCCATGGGAACTAGATGTGCGTGTGCTGCTTGCGGGGGGCAGCGTTGAGAATCGGGAACGGGTTGTCGGGGATGCGCGGCAGATTGGTTTCGGGAGCGCCGAAGACTTCGCCGATGAGGTCGTAATCGTGGGCTTCGGTGATGCGGAAGCGACGGATTTGGCCTTTGGCGAGCGAGCCATCAGAGACGTCATTGATCAGACAGACGCCGTCGATCTCGGGAGCCTGCGAGGGCAGGCGGCCCTGCCAGAGCAGATCGGTTTCCTCAGACGGGCCTTCGACGAGAATCGGGAATTCGCGGCCGATCAGCGACTTGTTCATCTTGCGCGAGATCTTGCGCTGGGTGGCCATCAGGCGCTGCTGGCGATTATGAATCGTGCGGCCATCGACCTTGTTGTCGAGCGAGAAGGACTTGGCGGTTTCCTCATCAGAGAACTTGAACACGCCGAGACGATCAAACTTTGCGGCTTCGACAAACTGCACCAGCTCTTCAAAGTCTTCCTTCGTCTCGCCGGGGAAGCCAACGATCATCGAGGTGCGAATGGCAACGCCCGGGATGGTGGCGCGGACGCGCTCGATCAGCTTCAGGAAGGCGTCGGCATTGGAGCCACGCTTCATCAGCTTGAGCACGTTGCGGCTGGCATGCTGCAGCGGCATGTCGATGTACTTGACCAGGGAGGCATGTTCGGCAATGGTGTCGAGCAACTGCTGGGTGACGCGATTGGGGTAGCAGTACAGGAAGCGCACCCACTTCTCAAACGGCGTCTCGATCGAGGCGAGGCGACCCAGCAGATGGGCAAGGCCATCCTTGATGCCGAGATCTTCGCCATAGCTGGTGGTGTCCTGCCCGATGAGGTTGATTTCGCGGATGCCCTGGCCGAACAGGCGCGTGGCTTCGGAGACGATCGACTCAAAGCGGCGGCTACGGAACTGGCCGCGGAACTGCGGGATGACGCAGAAGGCACAGGGATGGTCGCAGCCCTCGGCGATCTTGATGTACGCCGAGTAGCGGCCCGTGGTGAGCACGCGGGGTGAAAGGTCGTGATAGAGGTACGGCGTCGTTTCGGGAGA
>CAZBTA010000059.1:0-23799 GCA_964494515.1 uncultured Bryobacter sp. | reverse complement strand
GCTCCCACCAGGCGAACCATTGGCCGTCTTTGCCGACTTTGGCCGCGCTGGCGATGTCAGGGCGACCATCGCCATTGAGATCACCGGCGCCGTGGTAGTGGCTGAGGCCGGGAGCGTTGCCGGGGGCGAAGACGTTGCGCTGCCACCGTGTGCCGCGATTGAGGGCCTTGAGCCAGACGATGGAGTTGGCAAACTTGCCTTGGGGCTGGGCGCTGTTGGCAACGATGTCAGGGCGGCCGTCGCGATCAATGTCGGCGATATGAAGACCGTGGATGCCATCGATGGCATCGTCGATGAGGTGATAGGGCCAGGGATCGGTGAGGGGGCGAGCGGGTTGCTCGAGCCAGAAGACGAGGCCGGGAGTGTAGCGAGCGCCGATGAAGTCATCGTCACCATCGCCATCGACGTCCATGACGGCGGCATGGATGAGCTGGGCGCCGGTGTGGAGGACTTTCGCATGGGGCAGCAGCGTGGTGCTCTCACCAAGGCCTGCGATGATGGCGCGCGAACCACCATTAAGGCGCAGACCGACAGCGCCGAAGGCACGTTCGCCCGAGGAGGCGACGTGCCGGACCCAGGGCTTGCGCCACTCGTTGAAGTAGATGCGGATGTTCTGCGTGGCGCGGCCACAGGCGATGAGGTCGGGCTGGCCGTCAGCGTTGAGATCGGCAATGGTGAGGTCTTCGGGGGACATCGCGGCATCTTCAACGCGGAGGATGCGTTGCCACTTGCCGGAGCCATCGCGCTTAAGGATGGCGAGGCCGGTGTCTTTGCCGCGGAAGCCGAAGGCAAGCTCGTCGCTGCCGTCGCCATCAAAGTCGGCCCAGCCGAGGGCATGGCCGCCGTAGACGGTGGTATCGCGAAGGGCCTTGGGCCAGAGAGTGCCGGGGGCGGTGTGCCACTTTTCTGGTGGGGGCGCGCCCTGGGGGTTGAGCCTGGGCGTAGGCTCTTCATAGATGGTGAGCGTATCGCCGTGGAAGGCCTCGATGGTGGCGGCAACGCGATAGCGATTGACACGACCGATGACGACTTCGCCGGGTTGGCCCTCGCCGGTGAGGTGGCGCTGCCAGGTGCCGTCGGCATTGCGGATGAGGGTTTCGACGCCGCGCTTCGAAGCCATGACGATGTCGAGGACGCCGTCGTCGTTGGTGTCCTCAAGAAAGAAATTGTGAGCGAGCTCGAGTTCGGTGGCGGCGGATTCGACCCGAAAGCCGGGGAGTTGGTAAACGAGGGCCTTGCCCTCGAGCGGCATGACGACGAGATCGGGTTTGCCGTCGCCGGTGACGTCACCCCAGCGGATGCGATGGGCGCCGGGGACTTTGGCGATGTCATGAAGTTTCCACTGGTTACCGGGCAGTTGCTCGAGCCAGTGGAGGGAACCGCGCGTGGCGCGCTCGCGAGGTTGCCACTCGGCGGCAAGGGCGAAATCGAGAAGACCATCGCCGTTGATGTCGTGAGCGGCGATGGAGACGTGATCGGCCGGGGCGATGCGCTCGCTGATGATGTGGGGCGTCCAGGTGGGATTCTCATACCAGATGACGCGAGTGCCGGTGATGGCGACGACGTCGGGACGCCCGTCTTTATTGACGTCAGCCGTGCGGACGGCGTAGACGACGCCAAGAGAAGAGCCGATCTCGACCATGCGGAACTGGGCGTTGAGAGCGAAGGCGAGGAGGACGAAGGCGAGCAGACGAGGCATGTCGCGATTCTACCCAAGATGACCTGCCATAATGTAGCTGTGTCCAAGGTAAAAGAACTGGAATCCCAATTGGACCGGGTGCAACAGCAGTTACGCCTGTTTCAAAAAGTAAGTCGCCTGATGGTGAAAGATTTGAGCCTCAAGCAGGTGCTGGCCAGCATCAATTCACTGGTGCTGGAATTCATGCGCGGGGATTCATGTCTGCTGTACATGCTGGATGAAGGCGATCTGTTGTTGTGTTCGTCGAACAACCCGGCGCCGGGCACGCTGGGGCAAGTGCGATTGAGACTGGATGAGGGCCTGACGGGTTGGGTGGCACGAGAGCGGCGTCTGGTGGCGATTAGCAAAGAAGCGTATCTCGACCCACGATTCAAAACCTTCGCCGAACTGCCGGAAGACCAGTTTGAGGCATTCCTGTCGGCGCCGATCATTGCGCGCAACAAGGTGGTGGGCGTTATCAACGTGCAGCACCGCAAGCCGCATGTGTTCACCGGCGAGGAGATGGAAACGCTCACCACCGTGGGCGAACAGGTAGGCGTTCTGTTAAGCCTGGCGCAACTGGAAGGTAAGGGGATCCACGAAGAAGTGGCCATGGGAGCGGGCACGAAGTAACGCGCATGTTGAACCGCCGACAACTGCTGGCAATGGCGCCGGGATTGGCGCTGGCCGCGCCTCCGAAGCGGCCCAAGTTTGAACGCAAGTACTTTTATCTGAAGCCGCAGACGAAGATGGTGCTCGTCGATATGGCGTTTGGGTCAGACAAAGTGGGCTGGGCGCTGGGGGGCATCGTTAAGGAACGCAGCGCCAACGGGATCATGCTGCGGACGAAGGATGGTGGCCTGAACTGGGAACAGGTGCCACTACAGTTTATTCCGGAGTCGTTGTTTGTGCTCGATGACTCGCAGATCTGGGCGGTAAGTGACAAGGGTGAAATCTGGTCAAGTGCCGAAGGCGGGCGTGACTGGCGCAAGATGGGGCGCAAGAAGGAAGCAAAGCGGGTGCATTTTCTCGATGCGCAACGTGGCTTTCTGGTGGGCGAAAAGAAGACGTTCATGAAGACCACCGATGGCGGAAAGTCGTGGGACTACGTGCCGGAGGGCGCACAAGTGACAGGGACGCCGGACCAGTTTGTATATCGCACGGTGGACTTCTGGAACGGGAAGATCGGGATGGTGTCAGGCGGGGTGGAGCCCGAAGAACCGAAGCGGCGACGGAGGAGTGCGGAGCTACCCGATTGGATGCGGCCAGAACTTGGACTGGCGGGCAGCACGGACCCAAAGGTGCTTGTGATTCTGCAGACAACCGACGCAGGCGCGACCTGGCAGAAGCAGGAAGTATCAGCGTTTGGCAAGGTGGGCAAGATCGTGATCGGCAGCAATGGCGTGGGTATGGTGCTGATCCAGTTCAAGAGCACGTTTATGTTCGGCGGCGAGTTGATGTCGTTCTATCCCGGCGGGAAGCGATCAGGAGAACTGCTGCTACGGATGCGGAATCTTGAGATGCACGATGTCATCTACGTGCCCGGGGATGGGGCTTATCTGGCGGGGACCGCGCGACAAGGCGGATTGCCGGTGCCGACGAAGGTGCACGTGCTGCACTCCAAAGACTTGAAGACGTGGACGGAAGTGGCGGTGGATTACCGTGCTTCAGCCCGGAAGGTAGTGCTGTCGGCAACACCTTCAGGCAAGGTGTTCGCGCTGCTCGACCAGGGGACGATACTCGCACTTGAGCCGTGAGCTGATCTACAACATCGGACAATTGCTGACCATGCGGGATGGTTGGGAAGTGGTGTGCGATGCGTGGGTGAGCATGGAGAACGGTCGCATTGTGGGCGTTGGAAAGATGGGGGAGCTGAGTTCCCTGCCCGAGCAAGCGACTCATGCACAGGGGCGCGTGGTGATGCCGGGATTTGTGGATTGTCACACGCATTTGCTGCATGCGGGCGGGTTGCATGGGGATTTTGCAGAGCGGTGTCGCCGGGTAGAGGAGGCCAGTGAGGAGGAGTTGCGCGCAAATGTCGAGCGGCAACTGGCATGGATGGAGCGGATGGGGACAACCACAGTTGAGATGAAGACTGGGTACGCCACGAGCGTCGCAGCCGTGGCAAAGTGTCTGGCGGCAGCGCCAAGGCGGCGCGGTGTGGTGGTGACGGAGATGTCGCCGCTGCGGCTCACCAACGAGCCAAGGTGGGGCCTGGGCGAGGGCGTGCGATTTGTGGATGCGCTTTGTGACCCGGAGGGATTAAGCGCGGAGCAGCTCAAAGAGCCGCTGCGGGCTATCCAGCAGCGCGGCGTGGGGATCAAACTGCATGTGGATGTAACAGGCGAGAGCAATGGCGTCGACCTCGCGATTGAAGTGGGCGCGCGCAGTGTGGAGCACCTGCTGCACTCAAGCCCGGCAACACTGGAGCGTGTAGGGCGAGCGGGGATGACAGCGGTGTTGTTACCAGCGATGGCATACTACACGCGGGCGGAGCGATTTGTGGACGCGCGAAAGTTGATCGAAAGTGGGGCGAGGGTGGCGCTGGCGACGGATGCAAATCCCGGGGATGCGCCGTGCTGGTCGATGGCGTTTGTGGTGCATCTGGCGGTGCGAGAAATGGGGATGACGCATGAAGAAGCCTTGTGCGCGGCGACGCGGAATGCGGCGTATGCGATTGGAGAGGAACTGCGGGTGGGCACGATTGAGGCCGGCAAAGATGCCGACCTCGTGATGTTGGATACGGATGACTATCGCGATGTCGCCACCATGCCCGGGACGAACCTGGTGGCGCGAGTGTGGCGCGGCTAGAAGTGGGCCGGAGTATCAGTGTACTTGTGCTGCAGGCGGGTGAGCTCGCGGCGGAGCTTTTGAACCAGCGGCGCCTGGGCTGAGTCGTTGATGAGGTTCTTCATCTCGTGGGGATCGTTGCGGAGATCGAAGAGTTCCCATTCCACCGGCGGGCCGGGATAGCAGATGAGCTTGTGGGTTTTGGTGCGCACGCCGTAGTGGGCGGGCACGTGATGATCGGGGTCGTCATGCATCCAGTAGCGGTAGTACATTGACTGGCGCCAGTTGTCGACTGTGCGGCCCTGAAGGTTGGTGCGGAAGCTCTCGCCGTCCATGTACTGGTCACGACCGAGGCCGGCGAAGTCCATGAAGGTGTGGGCAAAGTCGACGTTGAGGACGATGTCGGAATTCACCGTGCCGGGCTTGATCTCGCGGGGATAGCGGGCGAGGAATGGCATGCGCAGTGATTCCTCGTACATGAGGCGCTTGTCGTAAAGGCCGTGATCGCCGAGGAAGAAGCCCTGATCGGAGGTGTAGATGATGAGGGTGTTTTCGCGGAGATTGTTGTTGTCGAGGTAGTCGAGGACCTGGCCGACGGAATCGTCGACGGATTGAACGCAACGCAGGTAATCCTTGATGTAGAGCTGGTAGGCCCACTTGCGGAGGGCATCACCGGAAAGGCCAGCGGGAGGATCGACCTTGAGATCGCGGCGCGTCATGTCGTCACCGACGCGCATTTTGACCTTCTGCACGGCTGCAGGGCGAGAGGCGAGGTCCTCAGTGAGGTTGATGGGCTCGGGGATGGATTTGTCGTTGAGGAAGTCTTTGTATTTGGGGCCGGGGTCCCAGGCGCGATGCGGCGCCTTGTGGTGGCACATGAGGAAGAAGGGTTTGGCCGTGTCACGGGACTTGAGGAAGTCGAGTGTGAAGGACGTAATGAGGTCGGTGCAGTAGCCTTCGTACTTCTTGCGGCCAGAGGGCTCGATGAACTCGGGGTTGTAATAGAGGCCCTGGCCGGGCAGGATGCGCCAGTGGTCAAAGCCCTGCGGCTCGGTGCCGAGGTGCCACTTGCCGATCATGGCGGTTTGATAGCCGGTGGCCTGGAGGTACTTGGCGACGGTGTTGGCCTTGGGGTCGAGCTTGTCGTTGAGTGTATTGACGCCGTTCTTGTGGCTGTACTTGCCGGTGAGGATGGCGGCGCGAGAAGGCGTGCAAATGGAATTGGTGCAGAAGCAGTTGTCCATGCGAACGCCTTCGCGCGCGAGGCGATCGATGTTGGGTGTCTTGTTGATACGGCTGCCGTAAGCGGAGATGGCGTGGGAGGCGTGATCGTCGGACATGATGAAGACGATGTTGGGGCGGGGGTCAGACTGCGCGGCAGCGAGCGTGGGCAGTGAGGCGGCGAGGCCCTTGGTAAATGCCCGGCGGGAAATGAATGCCATAAGGCGTATTGTAAGAAAGTGATCACGAGAAGAGTATTGTTGGCGGCGCCGTTTTTGCAGGGTGGCAAGCGAGTGAGGGATTACGGCATTGTCATTGGCAACCTCCCGGTAGGCCAGTGGAACGCGATTACGGACGTGCCGGGAGTGCGCGTAGGGCACAAGACGCTGATCGAGGGCAGCAACATTCGCACGGGTGTGACGGTGGTGCTGCCGCATGGGGGGAATGTGTTTCAGGAGAAGGTGCGCGGGGCGGTGGTAGTGGGCAATGGGTTTGGCAAATTGATGGGGTCGACGCAGGTGAATGAGCTGGGCGAAATTGAAAGCCCGATCGCACTGACAGCGACGCTGAATGTGGCGCGGGTGGCCGACGCGATGCTCGACTACATGCTGGAGCTCAAAGGGAATGAGCGGGTGAGAAGCCTGAATGTAGTGGTGGGGGAGACAAACGATGGGCAGTTGAATGACATTCGCGCGAGACGCGTGGGAAAGGCGGAAGTGTTTGCGGCGCTTGAGGCCGCGCGCGGCGGAGCAGTGGAGGAAGGGGCGGTGGGCGCGGGAACGGGGACGATTTGCTTTGGGTGGAAGGGTGGCATCGGGACGAGCTCGCGCGTGGCAGGTGGATACACGGTGGGTGTGCTGGTGCAGACGAACTACGGTGGGCAACTGCGCATCGCAGGCATGCCATTTGAGAACGGCAAGGTGGGGCCGGCGAGTGGAGATGGCAGCGTGATCGTGGTGATCGCGACCGATGCGCCAGTGGAGCACAGGGAACTGGAGCGGCTGGGCGCAAGAGCGATGTGGGGGCTGGGCAGAACAGGATCGAGCGGAAGCAATGGCAGCGGCGATTATGCGATTGCGTTTAGCACGGCGCGGAGTGGAACGCTGCTCAAGGGGGACAAGCTGAGCCCGCTACTGGCGGCAGTAATTGATGCAACGGAAGAAGCCGTGTTGAACTCGCTGTTCCTGGCGCGGACGATGGAGGGCAATGGGGTGAGGGTGGAGGCGTTGCCCGTGGACCGAGTCGTGATGGAATGGAGGCGGAGAAACCCATGAAGCTGATTGCCGCAGTAGTGATGAGTGTGATGCTGGTGGCCGCCAGGCAGCCGCAATTGACCGCGACACCAGACATGATCTGGATGACTTATGTCGAGGAAGGCAAGGTCTACGCGCGGAGTAGCGTGCACGGGGCGGGACGGTGGTCGAAGCCGCTACTGGTGGCGACGCCCGATAAGGTGATGAGCGGCAGCCGGCGTGGACCACGCATTGCGGCAAGCGGGGGAGCGGTGGTGGTGAGCGCGGTGAGCGGAGGCAATCTGCTGGCATGGCGCAGCACCGATGGTGGGGCGACGTGGAGCCAGGCGCTGAAGGTAAATGATGTGGACCTTTCGGCACGTGAGGGATTGCATGCGATGGCGGCGGGTGGGGGCAAGATCTATGCAGCGTGGCTCGACCTGCGAGAGCCGGGCATGAAGCTGTATGGCAGTGTGAGCAGCGACGGAGGAGCGACGTGGAGCAAGAATGAGTTGCTGTATCGATCGCCGGAGGGAGGCATCTGTGAGTGTTGCCACCCAACGTTGCTGGTGGACGAGAAGGGTGGGGCGATGGTGATGTTCCGCAATCACCTCGCGGGCAATCGAGACATGTATGTGATGCCATGGGGCGGCAAGGCCGCGAAGCTGGGGATGGAAAGCTGGCTGCTGAACGCATGCCCGATGGATGGGGGCACGATGGTATGGGAGGCGCCGGGCAAGCTGTTGACCGCCTGGCGGCGTGACAAGCAGGTGTTTCTGGCAAGGCCGGGAGCGAAGGAAGAGGTATTGGGCAACGGGCGGCAACCAGTGCTGGTGAAGACGAGCGAAGGCGTTTGGGCGGCATGGACCGAGGGCAAGACGTTGTGGCTGCGCGAGCCGGATGGCACAAGGCGCAAGATCTCGGAGAGCGCGGGATATGTGAGCGCGGTGGCGCGACCGTGGGGCGGGATCACGCTGGCGTGGGAAGGCGCCAAGGGAGATGAATGGCTGGATGTGATTCTGCCTCAAAAGCTGCCAGTAGCGCCGACCGGGCGAACGGAAATTTTGAGCGTGCTCGAGCGCGAGATGTACGGCAAAAGCCCGGAGAAGCCCCGCAAGCAAGGCTTTGAGCTGCGGGAAAAGAGCGAGGAGGCGCTGGGCGGCAAGGCGATTCGCAAGCAGGTGAGCCTTTGGTATGAAGCGCACAACGGCAAGCGCGAAAAGATCGAGGTGCTGCTTTATCTGCCAAAGACGGACATGAAGGTGCCCGTGTTTGTGGGCATGAGCTTTGGCGGCAATGAGTGCGCCAATGGCGATGAGAAGATCTTTGCTTCGACCAGGTGGCAGCGGGCGCCGGTGCAGCGAGGCGGATGTGCGAGCCGGTGGGAAGCCGAATATGTGGTGTCGCGCGGCTATGGCACGGCAATCGTGTATTACGGAGATCTCGACCCGGACTTTGACGATGGCTATGAGAACGGTGTGCATGCGGTCTATGGCAAACCGAAGGCCGATGAATGGGGCAGCGTAGCGGCGTGGGCATGGGGCATGAGCCGGGTGATGGATTATCTGGAGCAAGACCCGCAAGTGGACGCCAAACATGTGGCCGTGCATGGGCACTCACGCATTGGCAAGGCGGCGCTGTGGGCAGGCGCGGTGGATGAGAGATTTGCGATGGTGATCTCGAATAACTCGGGCGAAGGTGGGGCGGCGGTTTCGCGACGGCTGGCCGGTGAACGCACGCGGGACCTGAATCGCAACTTTCCGCACTGGTTTGCGGCCAACTTCAAGAAGTACAGCGACCACGAGAATGAATTGCCGTTCGATTCGCACTGGGTGATGAAGGCGACGGCGCCGCGGCTGCTTTATGTAACGAGCGCAAGCGAAGACCTGTGGGCGGACCCGGAAGGTGAGTTTGAAGGCATCATCGCGGCGGGCATGAAGCGAAGGGAGATGTTGAAGCCCGGCGAACGTTACTACGACGGGCGCTTCGCTTACCACTTGCGGCAGGGGCCACACGACATCCAGAAGTGGGATTGGGAGGGCTTTATGGATTTTGCGGACCAGCACCACTGGCGGGGCCAGTGATGTAGGTAGTGGCGCCACCATAGCTCGAGCTGAGTTGGGTAGCGAAAGCTTGCGCCTGGGCAGCATCCACGAGATTGACGGTGGAACCACCGAAGCCGCCCCCGGTCATGCGGGCGCCAATGAAGCCAGGGCAAGAGGCGGCGAGGGCAACCATGCGGTCGAGCTCGGGACAGGAGACTTCATAATCGTCGCGGAGGCTTGTGTGCGAGGCAGCCATGAGTTGGCCGAGCGCGGCACGGTCGCCACGCTCCAGGGCGTCGACAAAGGCGAGAGCGCGCGCATTCTCGGTAATCACGTGGCGGGCACGGGGCGAGCCACCATCGTGCGTGGCGTCGCGAAGTGAAGTGAGGCCCATCGAGCCAGCGGCGGCTTCGCACTGCGCGCGACGGACGTTGTACTCGCTGCCAGCAAGCGAATGCTTGACGCCGGTATCGGCGATGACAATGGCGATGCCGTCCGGGATGGCTACCTTGCGCCATGTGAGCGAGCGGCAATCAAGCAGGATGGCGTGGCCCAACTCGCCATGGAGCGAAACAAACTGATCCATGATGCCGCAGGCCAGCCCCACCGTCTGAATCTCGGCCTGCTGGCAAAGCTGCGCAAGCTCGAGCCGGGAGAGATTCGCTCCTGATGCCGCGGCAAAGGCGAGAGCGGCCGAGACCTCGAGAGCGGCGCTGCTTGAAAGGCCGGCGCCGAGTGGCAACGTGCTTTCAAAGTGAATGGCAAGGGGTGGGACGTAGATGCCGCGAGCGGTGAACTGCGCAAGAACGCCCTCGACGTAAGTTTGCCAGCCGGAGGGTGGATTGCTGGCTGAGGTAAAGGCAAAGGCGGGAGCGGGCTTGGCGCTGGCGGTGGTGTGGAGCTCGATAGCCATCGGAAGGACGAAGCCATCGTTGTAATCAGTATGCTCGCCGATTAAATTCACTCGACCGGGCGCGCGGAATCGAAGGGTCACGGATTTCATTTTCCCTTGCGGGAGGCCAGAAAGGTGAACCAAAGACCCGATGCAATGAGAACAACGCCCCAGACGCGATTGAGGTTGTTGCCGTAGAGCTGATTCTTGATGCTGCCTGGCGCGAGGACAGAGGCGATCAACAACAACCCGCCTATGGCGAGCATGAGACGACCGATGATGAGTCTAAGGTCCATAAAACATTACCAGAAGATCACGTTCAGAACGGCAACAGCAACCAGAATGGCGACACCGAGAGACCCAGGGCGCTGATACCAGGAGAGGTTGGGCGGATCAGCAGGCATCTCGGTATAGGCGTAGACGAGGCCTTTGAGCTCGCTGGCGGGCTTGGGGGTGGTGAGCAGGCTGATGCTGGCGGTGACCAGAAAACACACGGAGAAGGCCCAGATGGCTGTCCAGAAGTTTTGCGCCATCTCGCTGGGGTACGTGGTGGTAAGCGTGAGCCAGGCGCCCTTGAGGCCCGGCGAGGAGCCGACGGGAAGCGAGAGGCCATGGTGGACGGCGGCGGCAACCGTGCCGGACAGCAGGCCCCAGAAAGCGCCGTTTGAGGTGGCGCGGGCCCAGAACATTCCCAGCAGAAATGTTGCGAACAGCGGAGCATTGACGAAGGCGAAGACTAGCTGGAGGAGGTCCATGATGTTGTTGAACTTCATGGCGACGTAGGCAGTGGCCCAGGAGGCGAGGATGCCAAAGACCGTGGTGAGCTTACCGATGTTGAGGTAGTGGCGGTCGGACTGGCCAGGGCGAATATAGGCTTGGTAGATGTCGTAGGTCCAGACGGTGTTGAAGGCTGTTACGTTGCCCGCCATGCCCGACATAAAGCTGGCCATGAGCGCGGTCAACCCAAGGCCCAGCATACCGGCGGGGAAGAAGTTCTGGAGCATGAGCGGGATCGTCATGTCGTAATTGGTGCTGCCGTCGGGCTTGATGGGCAGGTGGAAGGCGCCGTCGGCCTGCGTGGAGATGGCAAGGGCGATCATGCCGGGTAGAATCACAAGGAACGGGAAGAGCATCTTGGGCACGGCGGCAATGAGAGGCGTGCGACGGGCGGCAAGCATCGAATCGGCCGCCATGGCGCGCTGAACGACGAGAAAATCCGTGCACCAGTAGCCGAAGCTCAACACAAAGCCCAGGCCCATGGCCATGCCAAACCATTCGATGCCCATGGGGTTGGCGCTGGGATGGGACATCTGCGCCCAAGCCTGTGTGTAGGCGCCGGGCACGTAGCCCTTGGCAGTGGCGGCAGCCTGAAGCTTGGCGACAAGACCCGACCACCCACCGACATTCTCAAGACCTACAAGAACCAATGGCAGAAAGCCGGCGCAGATGAGAAAGAACTGCAGCACCTCGTTGTAGATGGCGGACGTCAGGCCGCCGAGGAAGATGTAGACGAGCACGATGAGGGCGGCAAGGGCGATGGACGCATCGAAGTTCCAATCGAGCAATGAGGACAGCAACAGGCCCATGGCATAGAGCGAGATGCCGGAGGACATCACGGTCATGGCGGCGAAGGTAATGGCGTTAAAGGCGCGCGTTTTCTCATCGAAGCGAAGCTTGAGGTATTCGGGTACCGACCGCGCACGAGAGCCGTAGTAGAACGGCATCATGAAAACGCCGACGAAGACCATGGCGGGCACGGCGCCAACCCAGTAGAAGTGGCTCGTCGAGATGCCATACTTGGCTCCCGAGGCCGCCATGCCCATTACCTCCTGCGCGCCGAGATTGGCAGAGAGGAAGGCGAGGCCCGCAATCCAGGCGGGAATGCCACGACCGGAGAGGAGGTAGTCTTCCGCGGAGACCATCTGTTTACGCAACTGGAAGCCGATGCCGAGGACGAAGGCGAAGTAGGTGATGAGGATTGCGTAATCAATCCAGTGGAGTTCAATGATTGGCACGAACCGTTTAAGTTATCCGGCGCGGCGAGTGGTGTCAATTGGAATTCGTGGGCCACTCGGCAATGACAATACTCGAATCATTGACGTCGAACAGCGGGATCAGGAGTTCTTTGCTGTCAGGGGAAACGTCCATGCCCCAGCCTGGGGTCTTGTCGAGCTCAAGGATCAAAGAGGCCTTGCCCGTGGCTATGTCGATGCGATAGATGCCGAGTTGAGGATAACGAGAGACGAGATAAACCGAGCCATCACGGTAGGTGAAAGTGTTGCGAGTGTAGACGTCGGGGTAGAGCTTGCGTACCTTGCCATTCTCAAGGAGGAAGAGGCCGTTGCGATCATTTTGCTCGGTGAAAAGGATGATGCGGGGACCAGCATTCCCCATCCGGTAGAACTCGCGAGCGAAGCGGGCGGGAACTTCGGCGATCGGCGTGATTGTGCCGCTATCGAGTTGCATGCGTGCGAGACGATGAGGAGTATCGATGTACTCGAGAAGGACTTCGCGAGCATCGACCGAAATGCCCGCGATCCGTTGATTGGCGCTCGAATGGAGCAATTGCGTAAAGGTAGGGTTGGCGTCAAAAGTGGCACGGAACAATTGGGGACCAACGTTGGGAATACGGATGAAGTAGAAGAGGCCGCCGTCAGGAGCCCAGGCAGGCCACGCTTTTTCGCCATTGTTGAACTGCGTGATCTGGCGGGCTTTGGCAAAAGCGCTGAGATCGGAGATCCAACCCTGAAGTGAGCCCGAACGATCTGAGAAAAACGCCACATGGCGGCCATCGGGAGAATAGCGCGGCTCTTCATCGAGCTGGGAAGAAGAGATGAAGGGATCAAGGTGTTTGGCGCCGTCAAGATGGAGGCGATAGATCTCGCAATCTTCCCGGTCGCGAACGAAGGCGAGACGCTTGCCGTCCGGGGAAACCGTGGGATACCGCAATTGTGCAGCCCACTGCGGGATGGACTTAACCGTGGCGGGCGAAACCAGGTCGTCGGCAATATAGGCCTCGAAGGCGCGGTAGGTGGTGAGCGTGCCGGCGGTGAACAGGAAGCTGCGGCTATCCGGACGCCAACTCGAACGCTGCACGCGCTTATCGAGAAACGTGATGCGGCGGGCGGGAGATTTGGCATTGCCAGCGGCATCAAGGGGGAAGAGATAGTGGTCTCCGGTCTCCAAGGTGCGGAAACGGGTTACGACAAGGCTTCTGCCATCGGGGGAGACAGAGCTTTCTACATCGCCAAAACCATCAGGCGGTGGCGGAAACGGTTGAACCTGGTGCGTGGCAAGATCAATGCGATTTATACGACCACGCGGATAGGCACGGCTGCGCTCGATGAAGTACAGGACGCGCGAATTTGGATGAAAAGCGATGTGCTGGCAGTCACCGGAGTAAAGTGTCTCGGCCACGCCAGTGTTGAGATTGCCAAGCTTGATCAGCTTGGTGCCATCGGATAGCTCCTCAATGTAGGCGATCGTCTCGCCATCGGCTGCGGCAGCCGGTATCGAAACGCGGGAGTTGGTAGCAGAAGAGAAAAGCAACCGGGGTTCGCCGCCTTCGATGGGAAGCGCGTATATGGAGTTGGAGGGACGATTGTAGTTGTCGTGAGTGAAATAAAGCGTCTTGCCGTCGGCGGAGAAGGTAGGTTCGGTCTCGGCACCACGAAGCGAGGTAAGCTCGCGCAGGACAGGAACGGACTCGGCGGGTGTCGCGTTGCGGTTGATGACGATAAAGAGCATGGCCGCGATCAGCAGCGAAATGGGGGCAACGCGAGTAAACAGGAGGCGATTGCGACGTGCGACCAGATAGGATTGCTCCAGCTGGCGGCGGAACTCTGTGGCGTTCTGGGGGCGCAGCGAGGGATCAAGATTCAGCGCAAGTTCGATGGTTTGCTGGATTTTGCGTGGGGGCGAGAGAAGCATCATGTCGCCGATGCGAGCCAGCGAGTAAACGTCGGAAGCCTGCAGAGCGATGCGCGAAGCGCGTTCTGGCGCCGAGAAATCGGGAGTGCCGGCAGTATGGCGGACCTGCTCGCCCGCGATGGAAGCAATGCCGAAATCGAGAATCGTCACAGAGGGCTGCAGCCCCGGATCACTGTTGACAATGATGTTCTGTGGCTTGAGGTCGAGGTGCATCAGCCCGGCACGATGAATGACCTCGACGATGCTGAGGAGATGGAGAAACAGGCGCAGGCGGTCTTCGGCATCCGGACCGTGCTCGATTAACCACTGGTCGAGCGTGGGACCTTCATAGAACTGGGTGACCAGGTAAGGATGTTCGTGATGAATACCGGTATCGATGATGCCGGAGATCGAAGGATGGTGCAGCCGAGAGAGAGCTTCGATCTCCCGCCAAAGTTGATCCTGGTACTCACTGAAGCGATCAGATGAAATCGGGATGAGCTTGAGAGCCATGCGCTTGCCGGCAAGGCGCTGGTCAGCGACCAGGTAGACCTGTGACGAATATGAAGTAGCGAGCATCATCTCGACGCGATAACGATCGGCAACGAGAGCGTCACGCTCCAGAACCGGGGACTCAGAAAGCAGCTTGCGAGCCGGCAGGAGGGCGGAAAAAGGCTGCATCAAGACATCCGGCAAAGCACTTTGGGCCCGCAGTAACTCAAGCACATTTTCCCGCTGGGCATCAGAGAGCTGATCATTGGCTCGGACAAATGCTTCCCGATCAGATTCAGGCTGTTGCAGGGCCTCCAGAAGGATGGACTTCACAGTCGAAAGATCTGATTGGTTCATGTGCAAGGACTGGCTCTCCCAATTTTATGTGTTTTACTAACAAAAAGCGCGACTGGTCGGCAAAAAGTGGAACTTAGGGACGAGCCAACAGCAGGCGATCAACTGCAACGGGACAGGGAGAAGCTCGAGGAGCTGCTAACCACGGTGTATCCCGAGTTGCGTCGAATGGCGAAGCGGAAGCTGAGTGGCGAGCGGCGGAATCACACGCTGCAGCCTACGGCATTGACGAATGAGGTAGTGCTACGACTGTTGCGTCGCGAGATTGAAGGGGAAGATCCGCAGGTGTTGCTGTGGGCGGGATTACTGGAGATGCGGCGAATTCTGATTGATTACGGACGGCGCTGGCAATTGCACAGGCGGTTTACCGAGACAGAAGTAAACCGGGGCGAGGGCAGCACCGAACCGGTAGATAAAGCCGTGCATCTGGAAATGTTACTCGACCAATTGAAGCTGATTGATGAGCGAGCGCGCGAGGTAGTGGAGTTGCGATTCTTCGTCGGACTGAGCGTTAAGGAGACGGCCGCGCTACTGGGGATGAGCATGCGAACGGTGAACGAAGATTGGGAGTTTGCGCGGAGCTGGCTGGCAAAGAACTGGGGTAACGAGTTATGAGACTGGCCCATTAGTTGGGCCAGCCTCCAGCGAGCGCTTTGTAGAGCGCCACGCTTTCGAGAAGGACTTCGGTTTGCGCGGTGGCGCGGTTGAAGTCCGCCTCAAGCACGTTGCGTTGGGCATCGAGCACAGTGATGAAATCATTGAGCCCGGCCTGCGCCAGATCCTGAGCGAGAACGAGCGACCGGGAGGCCGCCGAGGAAGCAGACGCCAGGCGCTGTTCGCGCTCACGCTGACGGGTGAGATTTGAAATGGCGTTGGCGGCCTCTTCAAAGGCGGTGAGAATCTCGCGCTGGTAGTTGAGGCGTTCCTGCTCGAGACGCGCCTCACTGGCTCTGATGTTGGACTTGATGCGGCCCGAGTTGAACAGCGGCAACTGCAATTGGGGACCAATGTTGAAGAAGTTGCCTCCACCGAGACTCAAGCCGGTAAATGACGTGCCCTGGCGGCCGACGAGGCCGTTGAGGTTGATCTTGGGATAGAGATCGGTGCGAGATTGCTTGAGTCGTGCGAGGGAGGCAGCCATGCGGGATTCCGCGGCACGCACATCGGGGCGACGCTTGAGCAATTCGGAGGAAATCTCGGCCGAGACTGCAGGGGTGTCGGGCAGAGGTGCTGAGAGATCCAGTTGGCCACGGGATACGGCTTCGTTGCCCAACAAGGTGGCGAGGCGATTCATGGCGAGGCGAGTTTGGGCCTGGAGCGGAGGCATCGAAGCTTCCGTATTGGCGATTAGCACTTCCTGCTGCTCGACATCGAGCTGGGAGGAAAGGCCAGCGTCACGTCGATCACGCAACAGGGCAAGCAGGTCGCGCTGGGTAGCAAGATTCCGCTCGAGAATGGAAAGGCGATTCTGTGCACCGCGGAGATCGAAGTAGTACCGAGCAACCTCGGCGCTGACCGTGATGGAGAGATCCTGGCGGAGTTCTTCCTCCGTTTGCACGTCGGCACGAGCAGCAGCGAGGGCAGCGCGATTGGTGCCGAAGAAATCGAGCTCCCACTTCATGTCGAGGCCACCCTGGAGCAGGCCGGTCTCGAAGGGCGAGACAAAACTGCCGCTTTGCTGGGCGCCCGAAGGATTGGGGATGCGGATGATGTTCTGCGCGAAGCCACCGCGGAGACGATTGACCGAGCCGGTAAGGTTGACGCTGGGGCCAAGGCGGCTGCGCGTCTCACCAGTGATGGCGCGGGCCTCAGCGATACGCTGGGTGGCGATGCGGAGATCGAGGTTGTTTTCAAGAGCCGTGGTTACGAGGCGGTTGAGCTCGGGGTCCTTGTAGTTGGTCCACCAGTTGGTGGGGTTCTCAAAGGCGAGAAGCGATACGAGAAGGAGAAAATGCATGTTAGCGAACCTCGATTGAAAGATCCATCTGTTGGCCGGGGTAAACCGACGCACCCGCGGGCAAGCGATAGATCACCTGCAGAACACGCGTATCGACGCGCTCGGTGCCTTCGCCAGTGAGATTGCGCTTGGGGACGACATACGGCTCGACGCGGACGAACTCGAGCGGGAACTGCGTGGATCCATCGCCGCGGACAGCACCCTTGGCGGCTGCGCCGGACTTGAATCGTGAGGCATCCTTTTCATCAATGTCGGCGCGGATATGGAGGCGATCCACCTGACCAAGAAGGATGAGCGGCTGCGCGAGGACACCGGCCTGGGCGTACTCGCCAGCGCGCACCTTGCACTGCAGGATGCGGCCATCCATTGGTGAGGTAACGACGAGCCGGGCCAAGTCTGCCTCGACACGGGCAAGTTGAGCCTCGGCCTGGCGGAGCTCGGCGCGAGCTACTTCGAGGTCGGGCTTCCAGGTACCGGCGAGGAGGAGCTTGAGGCTCGCTTCGGCCTGATCGAGACGCGCGGCGGACGATTCCACGGCGCGACGGCGGCGGAGCAGGTCTTCCTGACGAATGGCGCGCGGGTCCTTTACGGATTCGACGGCGCGGAGTTGGACGCGAGCGTCCTCGAGCTGGGCGCGAGCTTCATCCACGCGGGCACGTGCCGGAGGAATCTCTTCGGGGCGCGGGGAAGACTCGAGGCGTTCCAGCCGCGTGCGAGCGAGGGAGACATTCGTGCGACGCAAAGACTGCTCGGCACGAAGATCGCGATCATCAAGAGTGAAGAGCACCTGACCACGCTTGACGGTGTCGCCAGCAGTTACGGCGACGCGAGTGACAAGGCCGGGTACGGGAACACTTATGGCCACGTTTTCTGATGAGGCCTCGACGAGGCCCACCGCGCCGAGTTGTTTTGCAAACTCGGACCGTGGCGGCGTGGCGATAGGCGCCGCCTCGACCACAGATGGGGTGAGCCGCTTGACGCTCCAGACGGAAAGCGCAAGAGCACCGGCGGCAATCACGGGCATGGCGTATTTGAGCAACATTACTGGATATCTCCGTTGGTTTCGATGTGGGTGACAAGACCGTCGTTCATGTGGGCGATACGGTCGGCAAAGTTGTAGATGCGGTTGTCGTGAGTGACCACGAGCACGGCCCGCTCGGGACGCAAGGCGATCTTGCGCAACAGCTCCATGACGTAGTGGCCGGTGTGTTCGTCGAGCGCCGAGGTTGGCTCGTCGCAGACCACGAGGCGCGGGTCATGGATGAGCGCGCGGGCAAAGGCCACACGCTGTTGCTGACCACCTGAGAGCTGGTTGGGATAAGCGTTGGCGCGCGCACCAAGGCCGAGATCGTTGAGCAGGGCGCGAGCTTTCTCGACGGCATCCTTGCGCTTGACGCCGGCGGCGAGTAGCGGCACAGCAGCATTCTCGGCGGCGGTGAGCGCAGGCAGCAGATTGAACTGCTGGAAGACAAAGCCGAGGTTGGTGCGCCGGAACTCAACAGCGGCGGAGCTCTTGAGCTTGTGCAGCGGTGTGCCGAGGACAGCGAGGTCGCCCGAGGTGGGGTTAAGCAGGCCGGCAATGACACTCAGCAACGTGGTCTTGCCACAGCCGGAAGGCCCGACCAGGAACGTCATCTCCCCGGCGGGGACTTCGAGGTCGATGCCGCGGAGGACCTTGACTTCATCCTCGCCAGCACCAAAGGATTTGTGGAGATTCTGACAGATGACAGCAGACATGATTAACCTCGGAAGACAACGGCCGGCTCGAGCGTGATGACACGACGCACGCTGAAAATGCTGGCCAGGAAAACGATGATGAAGACGGCGGCCGCGGTACCCTGCATGATCTCGGGCAGCATGCGGAAGCCTCGCAGATCGAGATCGGCCTTGAAAGCCTCAAAGAAGGCAGCAGTCATCGAGATGCCAATGCCATAGCCAATGGCGCCGACGATGGTGGCCTGCATGAGGATCATGCCGACGATACGGCCATCAGAGACGCCGATGGCCTTGAGCGCGCCGAATTGTTTGAGGTTCTCGATTGTGAACAGGTAGAAAGTCTGGCCGGCGACAACGGTGCCGACAATGAGGGCGATGACGACGGTAATGCCAAAGTTGATCGGGATGCCAGTGTTGTTGATGTAATACCAGATCGTCTTCCAGCCGAAGTCTTTGGAGGTCATGGCGGTGAGGTTGGTCTGGGCGGCGATGCGACGGGTGAGTTCGGCGTCGCTCACGCCGGGCTTGGGCCGGGCGAGGATGAACGACATGAGGTTGCGCTCGCGGCCGACGGATTGCAGCGCTTGCGAGTAGCGCGTATAGAAGACCGGGAGGTTGACGAAGGGGGCGTTTGAATCGACGACAGCCACTATGCGGTAGGTATGATCGTTGAGATCGAGCGTGCGGCTGAGGGTAACAGGTTGATTGGGAAAGAAGAACTTGTAGCCCACCTGATCGATTGCGATGCTCTCGGGCAGGCGGAGGTCGCGAATGTCGCCGAGAAGGATACGCCGTGGAGCGCCGACGAGGGTGGCGTCGTCAAGCCCCATCAGGATAACGGCGCGAAACTTACCGTCGGGGCCCTTGGCACGGGAATTGCCTTTGAACAGCGGCACAGCCCAATCGAGCCCATCGACGCCACGGACGCGAAAGAGATCCTGATCGGTGAGGGCTTTGACTTCATCGACGTATTGGGTCTTGGGATCCATGACCCAGATGTTGGCGTCTGCGACGTCATCGATTTGAGAAGCAGTGCGATTCATCAGGCCACAGAAGATTGAGACCTGATGGGACATAAGAAAAGTGGAGAACGCGATGGCGAAGATCAGGCCGAGGTATTTGGCCTTGTCTCCGGTCAGCATTTGCCAGGCGATGAACCGCATGTGAATCCTTTCAATTTGAACCTACGTACAAAGATTGAACAGCGTTCAATAAAGTCGCAAATTTTTTTACTTTTCTCTGAGGACCCCGGTGAGCAGGGTTTCGACCTGGCGGTCGATCAAGCGGAAGCGTTCGATCCACGGGAACGTGCGGATGCCAATCTGCGTGGCAACCAGCCCATGGATCGATACCCAGAGCATTTGCGCCATCTCGTTGTGGTCTTTAAGGTCGGGGCGGATGACGCCCGCGGCGATCGCTTCGCCGGACAAAGATAACAGGCAGCCGAAGACCTTCATGCCGTCCTCCATGAAGGCGTCGTGGATAACAGGATGAACCTCGATCATCTCTGCTTTGATAAAGAGGAGCGTGTAATGGTGAGGAAATTCGAGGCCAAATTCGATATAAGCCCGTAGCCCACGGCGCAAGCGGGGCACGATCTCATCTCCATCACTCACAATGGAATTCAAACGGGCGCCCAGTTTGGCAAAGGTCTCGCGGACAAGCACCGCCATGATCTGCGGCTTGTCTTCGAAGTAGTGATAGATAATGCCGGGCGAGGCGCCCACCTGTTGAGCAATGGCGCGAATGCTGGTGGCCTCATAGCCGTGGACCGCAAACAATTGCCGGGCGGCACTGAGGATGTCCTCACGCAATGATTCCCGATATGCTTCACGCCTTGACTTCAGCATTGAACACTGTTCAACAGAATATCACGGCTGGTCTTCGCTCTGTGCCGGGCGAGCAGGGCCGTTCGGCTCGCGGTCGAGGAAGGGTCTTCCCTTCTCCATCCATTCCGGGCGCGGGGCGTCCTTGAGGAAGAAGTTGAAGTACTCGAGCAGCCGCGCCGAGTAGTGTTGCTGGTTGGCGCGAATGCGGAGGTTGTGCGGCTCGCCGTTGTAATTGAAGAGGTAAATTTCTTTGCCAAGGCGGCGCAGCGAGAGGTAGAACTCGATGCCCTGATACCACGGTACGGCGTCATCCGCATCGTTGTGGATTGTCATGACGGGCGTCTTGATCTGATCGGCGCGGAAGACTGGCGAATTCTCGATGAAACGCAGCGGATACTGCCAGGGGCTACCGGCGATGCGACTTTGGGTGTGCTCGTACTGGAATTGACGCGGACGCCCGGGGCCCCAACGGATGCCGTTGTAAGCGCTGAGCATGTTGACCACGACGGCCCCGGGGGCAGCGGCGCGGAACATGTTGGTACGGGTGATCATGTAGGCGATCTGATAGCCGCCCCAGCTATGACCCTGGATGCCAATGCGCGTTTCATCGACGTAGCCCTGCTCGATCAACTTCTGCACGGCGGGGATGACGCAGCTCATTGCGCTGTCGCCCGGGTAGCCTTCGCGGTAAACAATGTCAGGGGTGATGACAATGTAGCCATTGGATACATAGATCGGGATGTTGATCGAATTGGTGGGCCGTGGTTCGGCGAACGTGTTGACGTTCTGGCTGAGGCGTTCGTAGAGGTAAACCATCACCGGGTACTTGCGCGAGGGATCAAAACCTTCGGGCTTGTACACAGCGGCCTTGAGCGCGCGGCCATCGGTGGAACGGAAGTTCATCAACTCGCTGGTGCCCCAGAGGAAACCGGCCATCTGCGGGTTGGCGTCGGTGACCTTGTTGAACGAGGTCATGGCGGCATTGGTGACGAACAGATCGGGATACTCGCGGAAGTTGCCGGCGGTGAGCATCAGCACGTCGGCAGACTTGGCGCGGACAGGATTGCCATAGCTCTTGTTGGACCAGATCAGTTGGCGCGGCTCGGCGCTGCCATCGACGGTATCCACGAAGAACCCGGTCTCACGGGTCTCGAGCGATTCGGCGCGCAAGAGCAGCGGCTTGGCCGGGTCGATGCCGTCCTGACGCTCGTCAGCCTCGGTGCGAACAATGCGGAACTGGATGCCACGCTTGCGACCGACGCCGTCGGTCAGGTTCTTGGCGAGGCGACCGTCGGGCGAGATCTGCCAGATGTCATAGCGATCCGCGAGGAGAATGGCCTTGCCGTCACGAGTGAAGGTGGCGCCAGCGTAAGCCGGCGGGCGGCTGGGCGTATCGGTGTCCTCATTGAAGAAGGCCACGTTGAGGCCTTGCGTGAGGTTGGTTTCCGTGGCGGTGGAGACGTTGAGCAGGAACCAATCCTTGCCATCAAAGCGTGTGCCATAACGGCCGTCGGGCGACCAGGCGTAGCCACCAGCGCGTTGCCTGGCGAGAAGGCGCTTCTCACCAGTAACGGTGTTGACGAGATAGTGATCGGCAAGGCGGCCGTCCTCGTAATCGACAGTGGCGCGGTAGGCGCGGTCATCGATGCCGAAGGCGAATTGGCCATTCTCGTTGGGCGTAATCTCGGCCAGCTCGCGCGTGGCGAGCTGCACCACCTTGCCGTCAGCGATGTGGAGAACCGCGCGGTAGGTGCGATTGCGGTCAAGGGCGGCGCGGATCTTCTGCATCGGCTGGATGTTGTCATCCTTCCAGTGCCAGAGATCGTAATTGACGCGCGGGCCATCAGCCTTGGGCGCGGGTGCTTTGTCGTAGGCCGTGGGGAAGAACAGATGGGCGCCATCGCGTGAAAACTGCAGATTGCCGCGGTCGCTGATCTTCATGCTCAGCGTGCTGTTGGAGACAGCGGCGCGTGCCGGGGCGGGCTTGCGATCCCACAGATAAACAGAATCGGCGGAGAGAAACGCCAACTGGGTTTGCTTCTCATCCCAGGCAAACTTCGAATACTTGCCCTTGGCGCTCACGAGGGCAAGCGGGGCCGTTTCCCAACCAGCGGTGTTGAAGGCGAAGGCGCCTTCCGCGGTGGCGTAAACGATGCTGAGGCCATCCTTGGAGACGGTGTAATCGGTAACGCCGGTAAAGGTCTTTTGCACGGCATCCGCAAGGCGATGCACGGTGAGAGTCTTGTCCTTGTCATCGAGCAGGAACGCGATGACATTGGTAGTTTCAGATGGCAGTTGGTAGCCTTTGACGTTGTCAATACGAGTTACCTTGCCGGAGGCGAGCTCGACAAGGCCAAATCCGGGCTTGCCCTTGTCGACGCCTTTGTTGGGAAAGGTGGTGAAGGCGCCATAGCGGCCATCGGAGCTGAAGGCAATCTGGCTGGTGCGTTGGGCGGGCGGACCTTCGCGCTCGGGATCGGGAGGCGGCGGTGGCGGGCGCAGACCGGCTGGCTCCTTGATCTCGGCGCCGGTGCTGAGATTGCGGAAAATGACTTGACCGTCGGCATCCTGCGGGAAGAGCGCGTAGCCAAGATAGCGGCCATCGGCGGAGAGCTTTTGCGCCGAGATCGAACGCCACTGGTCGGTATCGGCGTAGGTGATCGGCCGGCGGGTTTGGCCGGCGAGAGAGAACACGAGCAGGAGAGAGGAAACGAGTCGTAAAGACCGCAACATAGTTTCAACAGTTTAGCGCCCCCGCCAAGGCTTCGCTACACTGGGAAATATGAGCGAAAACGAAGCCACTCCGCCCCCGGCCAGTTTCGAATTCCTCATCGCCTCCTTGATCATGCAAGCTCAAGTGCAGTTGGGGATGTTCGCGATGCCGGGTAGCGAGAGCGAAGAAACGAAGCCCAATTTACCGTGGGCCAAGCACAGCATCGACCTGCTGGGGCTGATTGAAGAGAAGACCAAAGGCAACCTGACGCTTGAGGAAAAGCGCCTGCTCGAGAACTCGCTGACCGAGCTGCGCTTCCGTTATCTGCAGGCGACACGGCAGCCGGCCGAAGCGTAGTCAAACCCCCTTGAATCCACCATTGCGCATCACAGTTTTGGGATCTGGCACCAGTGTCGGCGTACCCATGATTGGGTGCCATTGTCGCGTCTGTCAGAGCGCGGATCCGCGAGACCGGCGGCTGCGGCCAAGCGTGGCGGTGCAGTTCGAAGGGCGTGTGGTGTTGATTGATGCTGGGCCGGATTTTCGCGAGCAGGCGATTCGGGCGGCACTGCCGCGCGTCGACGCGATTCTGCTGACGCATGCCCATGCCGACCACATCTTTGGCCTCGATGACGTGCGGCCCTTTAACTTCAGGCAGGGCGAGAGCATTTCGGTTTATGCGACGCGCGACGTGATCGAGGTCGTCGAACGAATCTACTCCTACGCCTTCGCTGAAAAGCCGACACAATCGACCAAGCCCAAACTGGTGCTCAAGGAGATCGACCGGGAGCCGTTTGAAATCGCGGGGCTTGAATTCCAACCCGTGCCGCTGCATCACGGTCATGGCCGCAGCACGGGATATCGCTTTGGCGCAGCGGCTTATCTGACGGATCACAACGAGATCCCCGAAGAGAGCATGGCGCTGCTGGGCGGGCTGGATGTGCTGTTTGTGGATGGCTTGCGCTACAAGC
>CAZBTA010000058.1:0-23974 GCA_964494515.1 uncultured Bryobacter sp. | reverse complement strand
TGGGCGTCGACAACCTCCAGTACATCCCGCTCGCCGAGTTTGGCGGTGAGGCCAAGGCGCTGCCATTTGCGATCACCCCGGAAGAGTACGGCAAGTTTCTGGTGGAAACATTCGAGGTGTGGTGGCCGGATCGGCGCAAGATGCGCATCCGGTTTTTTGACAACATGGCCGAGGCGATCGCGGGGCAAAAGCCGGGTTCGTGCACGATGCATGAGACGTGTGACAGCTATGCGGTGGTGGAGTACAACGGCGACGTCTTCCCTTGTGATTTCTTTGTCGAGGCGGGGTGGAAGCTGGGCAATATCACGACCGATTCGTGGGCCGAGATTGCGCGGCGCAACCGGCGTTATGCCTTCGCGCAGAACAAGACGATCGCGCATCCGGAATGTCAGGCGTGCCGCTATCAGGCGATTTGTCATGGGGGGTGCCCCAAGTTCCGCCATGGGCCGCGGGGCCAGTTTGCCGATCTCGATTACTTCTGCCAGTCCTACAAGATGATCTTTGACCGCGCGGTGGGCCCGCTCGAGGATGACTTGACGAAGCTGCTCGGGCAGAAGATCAAGATGCCCGCGCCGACATCACTTTGAGGCGGGCTCTTCGATGCGCTCGATGCGCACCTTGCCGATGCGATTGCGCTCGCGCTCGATGACGGTGTAGCGGCGGTTGCCTTCCTCAATGCTCTCGCCCGCCTCGGGGATGTAACCGAGACGGAAGAGGATGAAGCCGGCCAGCGTCTCAAAGCCAGCGTCGGCGGGCAGATCGATGCCATAGCGCGTTTCGAGATCGCGGGTGGGCGTGGCGCCATCGAGCTCAATCTCGTGAGCATCGCGCGATTGTTCCACCACCACGAGATCATGCTCGTCCTCGATCTCACCGAAGACCTGCTCGAAGACGTCTTCAAGCGTGAGCACGCCGCTGATGGCGCCGAATTCGTTAACCACCAGCGCCATATGCGCGCGGTTGGCGCGGAACTCATCGATGAGGTCACTGAGGGATTTGGTCTCGGGGATCACTGGCAGCTTGCGCACGTACTGCTCGAGCTTGAACTGCCGCACGGGGCGACGTTTCTCGGTGGCCACGCGACGCTCGCGCCAGACGGTAAGCAGATCGCGAAAGTGCACAATGCCGACGATGTTGTCGGGCGAATCCGCATAAACGGGCACGCGCGAATAGTGGTTGTCGCTCATCACCTTGAGCAGGTCATCGAGGTCCGCGGTTTGCGGCACGGACACCATGCTGCTGCGCGGCGTCATCACTTCGCGCGCCACCAGCTCGCGCAACTCGAGCAGGCGATCCATGGCATGGGCCTCAAAGCGGGTTACCGTCTTGCTCTCGAGGCTGGATTCCACAATGTGGCGGATCTCCTCGACCGAGTGGATGCCGTGGCCGGCGCTCTCTGGCAACCCCAGCATGCGTGAGAACAGATTCGACAGGCGCTCCACCATGAACACCAGCGGCGCGAACATGCGGCTGACCACGAGCAGCGGCGGCGCGCTGAGAACGCTGATGCGTTCTGAGGCGAGAATGCCGATGTTTTTGGGAACCACCTCACCAATCACAACGAGCACGAGGGTGAGGAACACAAAGCTCAGCACAAGGCAGAAGAGCTCGACAACCCGCTCATAGCCAGCGGGGGCGAGCGGCAGCAGTTGCATCTGCAGCCAGTGGTTGATCGCCTCTTCGCCCGCGACGCCCATGGCCAGCGAGGTGATGCTGATGCCGACGGTGATCACGCTGAGCAGGCGCTCGGTGCTCTCGAGCAACTTGAGCGCCGCCTGGGCGCCGATGTTGCCTTCGCTCGCGAGTTGTAGGATTTTGGGCCTTCTGACACTGAGCAGCGCGATCTCGGACATCGCGAAAAACGCGTTGATGGCCGTGATTGTGAGCAGCAGGAACAGCTTGAAGCCGATATTGCTATTCGCTTCCATTAGACTTTGAGTAAGTGCGACGCGTTCTCAAATATACCAACGCCATCGGGGCAATTCTCATTTTGGCTGGCGTGGGGCTCTTCTATCGCTACATTTGGCAGAGTTTTCCGCAGACGTCGGGGGAATTGGCCGTTGCCATCGCCAAGCCCGCCACGGTGGCGCGCGACGGCCAGGGCATTCCCCATATCAGCGCGGCTTCGGTGGAAGACGCGGTTTACCTGCAAGGTTACGTGCATGCGCAGGATCGCTTCTGGCAGATGGAGGCGACGCGACGCATTGCCGCGGGCGAGATGGCCGAGCTGGTAGGGCAGACAGCAGTGGAGAGCGATCTGCTGGCTCGTCAATTGCGGCTGCGCCGGCTGGCGAATCAGATGGTGCAGAACATGGAGCCTGAGGATCGTGTGTGGTTTGCCGCCTATGCGCGCGGGGTCAATGATTGGCTGGCCGCGCATCAGGAGAGCCTGCCGCTTGAGATCCGCCTGCTTGGCTACACGCCACGCCAGTGGCAGATTGCCGATTCGATGCTGCTGATTTTGCACATGTACCGGCAGCTTTCGAATTCATGGACGAACGAGTTTAACCAGACGGCATTCCTCGCGCAGGCCACCGACAAAGAGAAGGCGCGCGAGTTGTTCCCCACCCGTGCGGGCGCCGAGATCACGCTCGGGTCCAACGCCTGGGCGATTGCCGGCTCGCGGACCGCCAGTGGCAAGCCGATCCTCGCGGGCGACCCGCATCTGGCGCATTCCTGGCCCAGCACGTTCCATATTGTGCACCTCAAGGGTGGCGGCCTGAATGTGATCGGTGGCTCTCTGCCCGGGGCTCCCGGCATTGTGATTGGCCACAACGAGAAGATCGCCTGGTCGATGACCAATCTCCACTTCGACTGTCAGGATCTTTACGCAAACGAGACGCGCGTTATCGGTATCGAGCGCGAGGTGATCCGCATCAAGGGCCGGCCAGACGCGGTGGTGGATCTGCGCATCACGCCCAATGGGCCGCTGCTCTCACACAGTGGCATGCAGGCGGCCATGCGCTGGACCGCGTTTGAGGGCAAGTATCCGCTCGCCTTTCGCCAGTTGAACATGGCGCAAAACTGGCAGGAATTCCGGGCCGCATTGTCGCGCTTTGCCGGGCCGGCGCACAACTTCATCTATGCCGATACCAGTGGAAACATTGGCTACCAGGCCGCGGGCCACATGCCGATCCGCAAGACCGCCGAGAGCGGGGTGGTGCTGGATGCACAGAACCCCGAGCACCAGTGGCAGGGCTTTATCCCGTTTGAAGAGCTGCCCACGGCGTTTAATCCGTCCTCGGCCGAACTGATCACGGCGAACCAGAATCCATTCCCGAAAGACTACAAGCATCCCGTCGCGGGGACGTTTACGCCGCCCTATCGCCAGCGCCAGATCCATCAGCGGCTGGCCGCCAAGCCCAAGTGGCAACCGGCGGAAATGACATCGGTGCAAATGGATGTTTATTCGGCGTTTCACCATTTCCTCGCTGGGCAGTTGGTGGCGGCGGGCAAGAGCCGCAAGTCGACGCGCGAGGATTTCTCAACGGCGCTCGAGTTGCTTGCGGCGTGGGATGGCCGGCTTGAGATCAATCAGGCGGCGCCGGTGATCGCGTCGATGGCTTATGAGCACCTGAAGCTCGCCGTGGCGCGTCGTGTAGCGCCGGCCAGTGCAGGGCTTGAGTCGCAGTTTGCTCCGACAGTGGTTGAACGTCTGTTGCGTGAACGGCCGAAGGACTGGTTCCGCGATTATGACCAGTTGCTGGTGCAGTCGTTGCTCGATGCGCTGGATGAAGGCGGCAACCAGCAAGGCAAGAACCCGCGCTACTGGGATTATGGCCGCTACCATCGCCTGACGGTGCCCAATCTGGTGCTGGCCGAGGCGGTGACGGTGGGCAAGTTCGTCACGCCCGCGTGGATGCCTTTTGCCAGCTACCTGCGGACGCTGCGCGTGCCCTTCATCGATGGCTATGTGCAGGCGGGACCGGTGCCATTGAGCGGCGGGACTTTGACCGTCAAGCAGGCTACCCAGCGGATTGCGCCCGCCTTCCGCTTTGTCGCGGACCTCGGCAACTGGGACAACTCGCTGATGACCATCACGCTCGGCGAGAGTGGCCACGCGATGTCGCCGCATGGCAAGGATTACTGGGATGCCTGGCTCAACGGCGGCGCCATCGCATTGCCTTTTGAAAACATAAAGGCGGAGGCTACGCTCAGCCTCCGCCCTCGTTGATCTGTCTGCTGCGCGAACTTTACTGCAGCGCCTTTTCGATCGCGCCCGTCAGCTTGGCGTCGAGCGGATCCACGCCCGGCTCAAAGCGCTCGATCACCTTGCCGTCCTTGCCGACGAGGAACTTGGTGAAGTTCCACTTCACGTCGCCACCCGTCTTCGTCAGGTAGCTGTAGAGCGGCGTCATCGACGGGCCCTTGACGTCCACCTTTGACATGATCGGGAACGTGACGTCATAGTTGCGCTTGCAGAACGTGGCGATTTCTTCGTTGGTGCCCGGTTCCTGCTGGCCAAAGTTGTTGGCGGGTACGCCGACGATCACAAAGCCCTTGTCCTTGTACTTGCGATAGAGTGCTTCGAGTCCCTTGTACTGCGGGGTGTAGCCGCACTGGCTGGCAACATTCACAAAGAGCACCGGCTTGCCCTGGAACTGCTTGAGTTCCACCTGCTGGCCGGTGATCGACTTCATGGCAAATTCATAGGCGCTGTCGGCTGCGGACATAACGGTTAATGCTCCGAGGAATAGAGATACTAGGATTTTCATCATTTGATAGATGATCGGCAGCGTGAAATAGTTAGGAATATTTGTGACTTCTTCCAATCTCAAGCGTGAACAGTGGGCCTGGTATTCCTACGACTGGGGTAATTCCGCCTTTTCTTCGACTGTGGTCACCCTGTTTCTGGGCCCCTATCTGACATCGCTGGCCAAGGCGGCGGCCGATTCCTCCGGACGTATCCATCCGCTGGGCATCCCGCTCGATCCGCGTGCGCTTTGGAGCTACCTGATCGCGCTGAGCGTGATTCTGCAGGTGATCTTTCTGCCGCTGGTGGGGGCGATTGCGGATTATGGCCGGCGCAAGCGCGAGATGCTGGGCGTGCTGGCGCTGCTTGGCGTCACTGCCACGGCGCTGCTGTTTTTTGTGGAGGGGGATTCTTATCTGCTTGGCGCCGGGTTGTTCCTGGTGGCCAATCTGATGTTTGGCGCCTCGATTGTCATCTACAACTCGTTCCTGCCCGACATCGCCCCGCCAGAACAGCGTGATACGGTTTCGTCGACGGGTTGGGGCTTTGGCTATCTCGGTGGCGGCGTTCTGCTCGCGCTCAATCTATACCTCTATTCGAACGCCGCCCAAATCGGCATCAGCGAGGGCATGGCGGTCCGCATCAGTCTTTGTTCGGCCGGGATCTGGTGGGGTATCTTTACGGTGCCCACGTTGCTGGGGTTGCGGAATCACGCGCCCGCCGCCGCGCTTCCCCTCGGCGAAAACTACCTCTCGATTGGCATCAAACAGGTGGGCAAGCTGCTGCGCGACATTCGCCTTTACCCGCAAGCGCTACTGTTCTTGATTGCCTTTCTGCTCTACAACGACGGCATCCAGACGGTGATTTCGCTCTCGAGCCAGTTTGGCGCCGACCAGTTGGGCATGTCGATGAAGTCGCTGACGCAGGCGATTCTGATGGTGCAGTTTGTGGCGTTCTTTGGCGCGATGGGCTTCAACTTCCTCGCGCGCTTTACCGGCGCCAAGCGCGCCGTCTGCTTCGCGTTGCTGATCTGGACGGGGGTGCTTTTCTACATCTGGCTGGCCGTCAAATCCGAGAGCGAGTTCTTTATCCTGGCTTTCATCATCGCCGTCGTCATGGGCGGCAGCCAGGCGCTGAGCCGGTCGATGTTCTCGCAGTTGATCCCCAAGGGCAGAGAAGCCGAGTACTTCTCGCTCTATGAGATCTCCGACAAGGGCACAAGCTGGATCAGCCCGCTTGTCTTCGGCCTTGCGCTGCAGATCAGCGGCAACTATCGCCTCGCGATTCTCTCGCTGGTGATGTTCTTCATCGGTGGGCTTCTCGTGCTGACCCGTGTCGATATGGCGCAGGGCGTCAAAGATTCCGGCAATGGCTGACCGGCTTGTTGTCGCCCTCGACGGCACACCGCTGGCCGGCCCGCTGGGTGGCATTCGCCGCTTTACCGACCAATTGCTGCTGGCTTTGCGGCATGAGTTTCCCGCGGACAATTATGCGGTTGTTTCCGACCAGTTTGCGCCCACGCCGCAGGGGCTGGAACGCAAGTGGTGGCTCTATGGGTTGAACCGCGCTCTCGCGCGTGTTGAGGCGCAGGTTTTTCACGGCACAGACTTTGCTGTGCCCTATCTGCCACGCATTCCGGCAGTGATGACCGTGCATGATCTGTCGCCCTGGCGTGAGCCCACGCCGGCCTCGGCGCGTGTGCGGCGGCGGGCGGGCATGCTGTTGCGTTTGCGCGTTCCCACACTCATCCATGCGCCCTCCGAGGCGGTGCGTGAGGAGCTGATCGCGATGTTCCGCTGGCCTGCGGAACGCGTCGTAGCAGTGCCCCTGGCAGCCGCGGAACATTTTGTCCCCACGCCCACCAGCGACGCCGCGCCTTACTTTCTTTATCTGGGTACGATTGAGCCACGCAAGAACCTCGAGGTGCTGATTGCCGCGATGGATCTGTTGCGGGCCCAGGGCCTGAACATCCCGCTCAAGCTCGCTGGCCAACTGCGAGATGGCTACCGCTTACCGGATCACCCCGCCGTCCAGTGGCTGGGCCCACAACCCGAGGGTGACTTGCCGGCACTGCTCGGCAATGCTCGTGCCGTTTTGTACCCTTCACGCTACGAGGGTTTCGGCTTGCCGGTGCTTGAGGCGATGCAGTGTGGCGCCACCGTGATTGCGAGCGACATTCCAGTGCATCGCGAAGTGGGCGGCGAGGCAGCGCTTTACGCTCCGGTGACAGACCCGGCGGGATGGGCCAGCCTGATGCTTACCGCGGAACCTCGCCCCGAGTTGTCGCAAGCGCGCGCGGCCCAGTACTCATGGGGCCAGACTGCAAGGCGCATGCGCGAGCTGTATCAAAAGATTCTGCGGTAATTTCGTCCCAGTTTGAGGCAAGACCGCTAACCTGAAAGTCTTCAATGCATTTGACACTGCATACGGATTACGGCCTGCGGGTCCTGCTCTACCTTGCCCATTTTCCGGATCAACGCGTCCATACCGCGGCCATCAGTGATGCCTACGGCATATCGCGAAACCATCTCGTGCGGGTGGTCCGCAATCTCGCCGATGCCGGCTTTGTGGAAACTTCAATCGGTCGCGGTGGCGGCATTCGCCTCGCGCGCCCACCCCACAAAATTCCAATCGGCGAAGTGGTGCGCGCTCTCGAGCCCAACATGCACATGGTGGAATGCTTCGACGAGGCCACCAACACCTGCCCCATCACGACCGTCTGTGGGCTGGTGGGCCCGCTCAACAAAGCCCTGCACGCATATCTTGCCGTTCTGGACGGCTATTCGTTGAAGGATCTGGTGCGCAAAGCTTCAGCCAACCAGTTTGTGCGGCTGCTGGTACCAGAATGATTTCTCGCTTACTGTAACCCGCCGTGAGCGTGATCCAGTCTACATTTAGTCTTAAGGCCTTTTCATCAGTGCGTATCTCCCTGTTTTTGTTATCCGCGTTGCTGCTGCTCTGGGGATGTTCCCCGGAGGCGCGTCCCGCGGCATCTGCTCCGCCGCCACAAGCTGTCCGTGCCGTCAAGGCGGTTACCGCCGACGTCCCTTTCGAGATTTCTTCGATTGGCAATGTGGAAGCCAGCTCGACGGTTGAAGTGAAAGCTCGCGTCACCTCACCCGTGGTCCGCGTTAATTTTGCCGAGGGCGACGAGGTGCGCCAGGGCCAGTTGCTCTTCGAGCTGGACGCCGAACCTTTCCGCCGCCAACTCGCCGAGATCGAAGCGAACATTGCCCGCGATAACGCGCTCGCCCGCCAGGCGGAGGCTAACATTGCCCGCGACGATGCCAACTATCGCAACCTCGCCGCAATCGCCGCCCGTACCTTGAAGTTGCTCGCCGAGGGCATCGCTTCGCGTGAGCAGGCCGATCAGGCGCAAGCCACCGCCGACGCCGCCAAGGCGGCGCTCGATTCCGCGCGCGCTGCTCTGGAATCCGCGCGTGCCGCCGAGAAGGCCGAACGCGCTCGCCTGCACGAGACCACGCTGCAGATCGACTACACGAAGGTGGTCGCCCCGATCGCGGGTCGCGCCGGTGTGATCAGCGCCAAGCCAGGCAATCTCGCCAAGCAGAACGACAATACGCTCGTCACGATCCTGCAGTCCACGCCCATTCACGTGGGCTTCTCGGTGCCTGAAGATCTGCTGCCGCAGATTCGCAAGTTTCAGGCGCAGCAGCCGCTCGAGATCGCCGCCACCACGGGCGACCAAACCCGTACCGGCAAGCTGATCTTTATCGACAACACCGTGGACGCCACCACGGGCGGCATCCGTCTCAAGGCCGCGTTCCCCAATCTCGATCGCACGTTCTGGCCCGGCCAGTTTGTGAATGTCACGGCGCGGCTCAACACAGCGCGCAGCGCCGTCGTCGTCACCTCGCAAGCCGTGCAGACGGGGCCGCGCGGCAAGTATGTCTGGGTGTTTGACGCCGCATCAAACACGGTCAACATGCGCGACGTACAGCTCATGCGCCTCTGGAATCCCACGGGCCAGAGCGAACAAGCCGTAATTGCTTCCGGGCTGACCGCCGGCGAACAGGTGATCTCCGAGGGACAGAAGCGGCTTACCGCAAATGCGAAGGTACGGCTTTTGGCAAACTCCAATCAGGCGAGCAACTAGCGATGTCGGTAACAGATTTCTTCATTCGCCGCAGCGTCACCACCAGCCTGTTCATGGCCGCCATTCTTGCCTTTGGCCTCATGAGCTACTTCTCGCTGCCCGTCAGTGACCTGCCGCCGGTGGAGTACCCCACGATTCAGGTCACCGCCAATCTGCCTGGCGCCAACCCCGACATCATGGCGAGCTCGGTGGCCACTCCGCTCGAGAAGTCGTTCTCCAATATCCCAGGTGTGGAAAGCATGTCGTCGTCCAACACCAATTCTTCGACGACGATCACCCTGCAGTTTGATTTCTCGCGCACGCTCGATTCCGCCGCGCTCGATGTGCAGTCCGCCATCTCTCGCGCCTCGGGTGAGTTGCCCCGCAACATGCTGGCGCCGCCTTCGTTTCGCAAGGTCAACCCCGCCCAGCGGCCCATTGTCTTTCTCGCCCTTACCTCCGACACGATGACGCTCGGCGCCCTCAACGAGTATGCCGAGAATCTGATTGGCCGTCGCCTGTCCATGATCAACGGCGTGGCGCAGGTGCAGATTTTTGGAGCGCAGAAGTACGCCGTGCGCATCGAAGTGGACCCCGATCGTCTGGCCGCCCGCCAGGTGGGGCTTGAGGAGATCCGCGCCGCCATGGCGCAGCAGAACGTCAATCTCCCCGCCGGTTCGATGCACGGCTTCACCAAGGCCTTCACGGTGCAATCCAACAGCCAGCTCTCGACCGCCGATCAGTTCAAGCCGCTGGTGATCGCCTACCGCAATGGCAACCCGGTGCGTTTGGTGGATGTTGCCAACGTGCGCGACAGCGTTGCCAACGAGCGCAGTTTCTTCTGGGTGAACGGCAAGCCCGGCATGGTCGTCGCCGTGCAGAAGCAGCCCGGCGCCAACACGGTGGAAGTGGTGGATGCCGTCAAGAGCCAGTTGCCCGCGCTGCGGCAGAACATGACGGCCGGCATCAATCTCGACGTCCAGTTCGATGCCTCGCGCAACATTCGCGAATCGATCGAAGACGTCAAGTTCACGCTCTACCTCACCATCGGTCTGGTGATTCTTGTCATCTTCGTGTTCCTCCGTAATGTCTCGGCCACCATCATCCCCAGCGTGGCCGTGCCGCTGTCATTGCTCGGCACCTTTGGTGTCATGAAACTGCTCGACTTTTCGATCGACACGTTGTCGATGATGGCGATGACGCTCTCGGTCGGCTTTGTGGTGGACGACGCTATTGTCATGCTCGAGAACATCGTACGTCATATGGAGATGGGCAAGCCCCGGCTGCAGGCCGCCTATGAGGGCGCGCGCGAAGTGGGCTTTACGATCATCTCGATGACGGTATCGCTGGTTGCCGTATTCATCCCGGTGCTGTTTCTCGAAGGCATCATCGGCCGGCTGTTGCGCGAGTTCTCGGTAACGATCGCCGTTGCCGTGTTGATCTCGGGCGTGATATCGCTTTCGCTTACCCCGCTGCTGTGCAGCCGCTGGCTGCGGCATGAGCAGCCCACCGGCTGGTTCTATCGCTTCACTGAAGCGGGCTTTGATGCGCTCAACAATCTCTACCGCCGCACGCTGATCGCGACGCTGCGCTATCGCGCCGTTACGCTGTTCGCCACCATCGCGCTGACGATTGTCACCGGCTATCTCTTCTACGCCATGCCGAAGAGCTTCGTCCCGGTGGTCGATACGGGCACCGCCTTTGGCGGGACTGAAGCCGCGCAGGACACCTCGTTTGACGAGACGGTGCGACTGCAGCGCCAGGTAGTCGAGATCGTCAAGAAGAACCCCTGGATCGATCGCTTTGGCACGGGCACCGGCCAGCAGGGCAATGGCTTTCTGTTCGTCGATTTTCTCGAAGACCACAAGCGGCCGCACGCCCTCAAGATCCTTGCCGACTTGCAGAAGGACTTCGCGAACATCCCGGGCTTTAACGTCTTCATTCAGCCGCCGCCGATGTTGACGCTGGGGCAGAATGAGTCGCGCTACCAGTTCTCGGTGGCCCTGCAGGATGCCGAGACCAATGTCCTCTACCAGTGGGCCCCCAAGCTGGAGGCCAAGCTGCGGACCCTGCCCGCCGTGGCCGATGTCTATAGCGATCTGCAGCTCAACAATCCGCGCATCAACGTCGATATCGATCGTGATCGCGCCGTTGCGCTCGGCGTCACGCCAGAGCAGATCGCCAACACGCTTTACGATGCCTTTGGCAATCGCCGCGTCTCCACCATCTCGGCCCCGGCCAACGAGTACGACGTCATCATGGAAGTGCTGCCCGCCTTCCGTCGCGATCCGGCGGCGCTGTCCAAACTCTACGTCCGTTCCAATACCGGCAAGCTGATTCCGTTGTCGGCCGTTACCAATGAGGCGCAAAGCGTGGCGCCTCTCAGCGTGAATCACATCGGCCAGCTGCCCGCTGTCAATCTCCAGTTCAACGCCAAGCCCGGCTACTCGTTGAGCCAGGTTACCGAGCAGGTGGACGAAGCCGCGCGTGAGCTCGGCCTGCCCGATACGATGTCGTTCACCTATCAGGGCACGGCGTCGGCATTTCAGAAGTCTGTCGGCGGCCTTGCCATTCTGCTGGGCGTGGCGATCCTCGTCATCTACCTCGTGTTGGGCGTGCTCTATGAGAGCTTCATCCACCCGATCACGATTCTCTCGGGGCTGCCTTCGGCCGGTCTTGGTGCGCTGCTCACGCTGCTGCTGTTCAGGGAAGACCTCAATCTCTTCTCCTTCGTCGGCATCATCCTGCTGGTCGGCATCGTCAAGAAGAACGCCATCATGATGGTGGACTTTGCCATCATGGCGCGGCGCGACGGCATGGGCGCTGAAGAAGCGATTTTCGAAGGCTGCATCCAGCGCTTCCGCCCGATCATGATGACGACGATGTGCGCCCTGCTCGGTACGCTGCCGATCGCGGTGGGCGTCGGGGCGGGCGCTGAGGCGCGTCGTCCGCTGGGCCTTGCCGTGGTGGGTGGTCTTGTGGTGTCGCAGTTGCTTACGCTCTACATCACGCCGGTGATCTACCTTTACATCGAACGCTTTGCTCGCAAGCCGCAGCCCGAGCCAGCCAACATTCCTGTCACCGCCTGAGGCGAGATTTTTGCGCCGGCGCGATTGAAAACCACTGCCAACCACGCTAATTCAGGCATGACACGTAGAGCTATCCCGTTTTCAATCGCCGCCGCCTTCGGTGTTGCGGCCGCCAATGCCCAAGGTGGTGACCCGATCATGGCCACCCTGAAGGCCAGCATGGAACAGAAGAAAGGCGTCAGCATTGCCGCCAAAGGACAGCTGATCAACATGCTCGTGACGAGCGTGAGCGATCAGTTTGTCGAAGGCCGCTCGCAGCAGTATTCGCGCATCGTCGTGCGCGTCGCCTCTATTGATGCGGTGTCGATGAGCTAGCTCGCAGGAGGGCGGCATCGAGGTGATCCGGACGCGCAAACCAGTATCCCTGCGCGCTATCCACCCCGAGTTCCCGGTACACGTCGGCTGCCGCCTTCTCTTCAATACCCTCGGCGATCACCTGCGCACCAGTCTCATGCGCAAAGGCTACGATCGCCGCCACCATGGCCCGCGTTGTGCGATCCTCACGGATCTTGAGCGCGAGGCTGATGTCGAGTTTGATCACGTCCGGCCGCAGATCGATCAGGTGCTGCAGGCTTGAGAACCCCGCCCCCGCATCATCCATCGCCGTCCGTACACCCGCGGCGCGCAACTGCTCGAGCGATGTGCTGAGCGTGCCAAAGTCGCGCACCAGTTCCTTCTCGCTCAACTCGATCATGACCCGCTCGCCGGGATACCCAGCAAGCAGCTCGCGCAACAGTCCGCGCGATACCATTGTCGGGCGGCAGTTCACACTTAGAAAGTACCCGGCCGGAATCCGCTTGAGCGAAGCCAGCGAGTTGCGCACCGCGTTCGATTCGAGCCCTTCATGCAACCCGATCTGCTCGGCTTGCTGAAACCACGCCTCGGTGGATCGTCCCGACTGCCCATCAAAGCGCGCCAGACTTTCAAATCCCTCCACCTGCCCGTCAGCGAGGCGCACAATCGGCTGAAACACCATGCGCGGCTCATTGCGCCCAATCACCGCGCGGATCTCCTGCGCGCTATGCCGGTAATCATCCGGTGTGTCCCACGTGCGGCCCAACTGCTTGCTGAACATATCGGCAAACGCACGCACGAGTTGCACATCGCGCTCGGTAAGGTCAGGGCGCGCATTGCTGCTGAAACAGCACAGGGTGCCATAAAGGCCACCCTCAGGAGTCCACAGCGGCACGCCAATGTGCGAGACGGCTGGCGGTTGTCCCGTATCGCGAACGAGGGCCGGCATCTCGCCGGTCACAATCTTGAGGCAGTTGCCGACTTCAAATGGCAACTTGTCACCCGCACGCACTACTTCCTGCTCGCCTTCCGAGCTGACGTATCTGATGTGGCGATTATCGGGGGCAAACTCCGAGATAAAGCTTACAGCCATCCCCAGATGCTGGCGTAACACGCTCAGCATCCAGCCCACGGTCTCGTCGAGGCTTACAACTTGTCTGGACACTACTCAATCCGTCACTCTTCGGATGAGATTCTATCTCTCCGATATACTTCGTATCGTATGACGCGTCGATCTTCAATTTCGCTACTGGCCGCACCAGCATTTTTGCGGGCCGGAACGCCGCAGATCCGGGTCGAAGCGATCACTGGTGAGCTCGAAGACATCCGCTACCGTACCCCTTACAAATTCGGCGGCGTGTCGATGGATCACACTACGTTGCTCAATGTCACCGCGCGTGTGACGCTCGGCAACGGAAAGTCCGCCACCGGCTATGGTTCGATGCCGTTGTCAAACCCCTGGTCGTTCCCCTCGCGTCAGATGTCCTACGACACCACGCAGAACGCCATGCAGGTTCTCGGCCGCCGGCTGGTCGCTATCACAAATGGCTATCGTGAGCCGGGCCATCCCATCGACATCAATCATGCGCTTGAGCCCGCCTATCTCAAGGCCGCCGCCGAAGTTTCCGCCGAGCTCAAACTGCTCGCGCCCATCCCCAAGCTATGCACGCTTGTGGTCGCGAGCCCCATCGACGCGGCGATCCATGACGCCTATGGCAAGGCACTTGGGCTGAGCTGTTACAACACCTACGGCCCCGACCACATGGCGCACGATCTCGCCCATTATCTGGGCAAGGACTTCAAAGGCGAATACCTGCCGCGCTACATCAACGCCAGGCCCCGCGGCGAGGTGAACCTCTATCATTCTGTGGGCGGCGCCGACCCGCTACTCAGCGCCGACATCACCAAGCCCCTCGGCGATGGTCTGCCGGAAACGTTGCCGGATTGGATCCGCTTCAATGGCCTGCATCACATCAAGATCAAGCTGCAGGGCGATGAGTTGAAGTGGGATATCGAGCGCACGGTGGCGATCAATCGCATCGCCGAGCAGGAACGGCCCAATGTCAACTGGCGCTACTGCGTCGACTTCAATGAGCGCTGCCCCAATGTGGCTTACCTGCTCGAATATCTGCGCAAGGTCAAGGAGCTGTCTCCGCGTGGCTTTGACCGTATCGAGTACATCGAACAACCCACCGCGCGCGACCTGCGCGCTGATCGCAATAACGTGATGCATGAGGCCGCCAAATTGCGGCCGGTGGTGATCGACGAATCGCTCACCGATCTGGAGACGTTGCTGCTGGCGCGCGATCTCGGCTATACCGGTGTTGCGCTCAAGGCTTGCAAAGGCCAGTCCCAGGCCATGCTGATGGCCGCCGCCGCGCAGAAGTACAAGATGTTCCTGTGCGTGCAGGATCTCAGTTGTCCGGGGCGCTCGCTGATCCATTCGGCGGGCATCGCCGCGCATGTACCCGGTGTCTCGGGTATCGAGGCCAATTCACGCCAGTATCTGCCCGCCGCCAACGAGGCATGGCGTCCGCGCTTTCCCGGGTTGTTTACTGTCAAGGACGGCACGCTCAAGACGGCGGCGCTCACTGGTCCGGGTCTTGGGGCGTAGCCGGGCGATAGTAGAAACGGTGGATCACCGGCAGATGGTCGCTGATCTTTTCTTTCACCTCGGCCAGCATCGCGCGGGCCTCCAGCGTCTTCAGCCCACCTGCCTCGGCCAGCGCCTGCTCGATCGGCTTCCAGTTGACGGGCTTGCCGGCGAGCTCTGCTTCAAACTCGCCCGAAAGGCTCATCACGCTTAAGTCAATGCGCGAGACAAACTTGTTCGTCTGATTAGCCAGCCACAGGTAGCTGAAGTCCGACTCGTCATTGATTGCCTGAAACTTCACCCGCTCATCGTTTGCTTCCAGCTCATGCAGCGGGCCAAAGCTCGCCTCGTCCGACGGCGGCGCGTTGAAATCACCCAGCACCAGAATGTCCGCATCGAGCCCCTGCCCATCCCCGGCAATCCAGTCGCGCAGCACCTCTGAGGACTTGCGCCGCTGCGGCGCGCCATCGCCCATCGCCTTCAGGTGCACCCCGAGCGTTTGGAAATCAAAGCGCGCTCCCGGTTCCACCGTGCGCATCTCAAAGTGGCTATAGAGCGGTGTCCGGCCTGCAAAGGCATCCTTGCCGTCAGCCGTACGATACGTGCCTCTTGCGAACAGATCGCCCACCTCGCCCTTGGCGCGCAAGAAGTCGCGATCCCACATCATCGCCACGCGCTGCTCGCCACCCGCCGCGGTGTACTCAACCCGGTAGTCGCCAAGGCCCGCCCTCGTAAGGTCATCAGCCACGGCGTCCATCACGCCCGGCTTGCCCGAGCTGGTTGGCCCGGCCACTTCCTGAAACACAAACAGATCCGCATTGAGCGCCCCAAGAATATCGAGCACCAACCCGTAGCGCTTCTTGTCCTTGGCGGCCGATTTCGCCGCCCCAAACCACTCGATGTTCCACTGCACCACATCAAGAAACTGATCCGTCCCCTTGGCCCACTCGGGCACAAACTCTTCAAACGCCGCCGAGATGTGATCGTTCTCGGTGGTCACCACACTGTTGGCAACGGCCAGGCGGGGCTTGCGTGTTTTGTCTTTCTTGGCAGTCATAAATGGCCGCACCAGCATAGCCGATACGTGTTACAAACTAACGAACATCAAAGCTGGCGAGCCGCCCCACCAGTTGCCCTTTGAGCGCTCGCGACGAGAGGTATAGCGTCAGCCCCTGCCCCCCGGCGCGCGGTGCATGATCGATCAGCAGGTCGATCTTCGTATCGCCATCACAATCTCCCGCCCACACCACCTCCGCCGTCTGATCCTCAAGCCCCCTCGGCCAGCGATACAACACCTGCTTCACGCCACGATGGCTAAACTCCAGTCGCGACTCGCCCGCCCCGGCAATCTTGCGATTCGCATTGGTCACCTCGATGCGATAAGCCGCCGCCTCGCAGGTGAGCAGGATCGGGTTCTGCTCATGCAGCGAGCCTGTCTCGGTGCGATCAAAGCAGGTCATCATTTCGCCCCCAGTGGCCGGGCGCCATCCTCGCACCAGCACCAGTGGCTCCTCGCCCTCCACGCTCACCTTCGTCCGGCCCGCCGCCACGCTCACCTTCACCATCACCCGGCGCCATTCATACCCATCGCGCCCCGCCACCAACCCCAGCCATGAGCCACCCGTGGCGCTCACCCGCGTGAACTCGCCCGTTCGGAGCAGCCTCACATCCGCCTGCGTCTGCGCCCCGCCCGCCAGACATCCGATCAGCACCGCCAGCAAAGTTTTCATTCCCAAAGATTCTACGCTCGGTGTACCCTCAATGGATCCCATGTGGTTTCGCAAGCTCGTCTCCCGGCTTCATCTCTGGCTGGGTTTGCCTTTGTCGCTCTATGCCGTGCTCATCGGTCTCACGGGTAGCGTCATTGTCCTCAAGGACGATCTGAACGACTGGCTCCACCCCGAACTCCACCCCGGCGGCAGCATCCCCATCACGGCCGACCCCGACGCCGTCATCGCCTCCATCCGCGCCAGCTATCCCGGTTGGCGCCCGCTCAGCATCAGTTGGCCCCACGATCAAACGCCTTACTGGATGATCTTCATGCTCAATGGCCCGAAGAGCCTTGAGGTCTACGTCAATCCACAAACCGGCGCCATTATCGGCACTCACGACCCGCGCTCCGGCTGGCTCGGCTGGACCGAAACTCTTCACACCAATCTGCGTTGGGGCCGTGACGGGCGGCTCGCCAATGGTTATGCGGCGCTGGGCCTGATTCTGCTTGCGCTGACCGGCGTTGTGCTGGTTTCGCCCCGTCTGCGCCTCTTGCGCCCGCCCTCGCCCTTGCCCCGCAACACGTATCTCCATTACTCCCTCGGCGTGGTGACGTGCCTCTGGATTCTCGCCATGGGTTTCACTGGCGCTTACTACACGTGGTCGCGCAATTACGCTGAGGTCGTCTCGCGCTTTCTCGCGCGCACTCCTGATACTGCCCTCGCCCCCGCTGCCGGCAAACCCGCCCTCCCCATCGCCCAACTGGTCGCCACCGCACAGAGCCACTACCCAGGCCAGGTCATCCATCGCTTCCCCATTCCCGATGCCAAGTTCCCCCTGCGCGTCACCTTTCGTGAGAGCACCTTCGCCGCCTTCCACCGCGTCTCGAGTGTCACTCTTGACCCGCGCACGGCGGCCGTCCTGCGCGTGCAGCCCATGGCCGAACGGCCGGCGGGCGACAGCTTTCTCGGCTGGTTGAGCGGGTTCCATTTTGGCGTCTTCGGCGGAGCACTGGTGCAATGGCTCTGGGTGCTGCTCGGCCTCGCGCTGGCCACGCTTGGCGTCACCGGCGTGTGCATCTGGTGGCGCAAGTTTCGACCCGTTCCGCGCGGCTAATTTTCCGTTCAGCGGCAATAGCCGCCCGCTGACCGGATTTCGTTTCGCATCTTCCAAAACTGCCATTAGACTTGTGGCGACGCTCTCCGTCCCCTGAATCCATGGCATCGCTCTACGACCTTACCGTTCAGCTGTTCTACCAGCTCTCGAACCTCTTCTTCTGGCCCGTCTCGGTCGCCCTGATCGTACTGCTGATCTGGAGTCTGATTGAACTCGGTCGCCTGTTTGCCAACATCTGGCAGAAGCGGTCCGATCGCCGCACCGATCTCAACGCTCTCGGCAATGTGCTCGACAAGGGGTTCGCCCGCGTCACCGGTAGTGGCACGCAGATCGGCGGCGTCCCCGTCAGCCTCGCCCTGCAACGATTCTGGGGCCAGCTCGAATCGCGCCGGGCCGATCTCGAACACACGGCTCACTTTGAGCTCATCCTCGAGCAGATTCTGCGCACTGAAGAAGCCCGCGTCACCAGCCGCCTCGATTTCTCCCGCGCCATGGTGCGCCTCGGCCCGATGCTCGGCCTTGCCGGTACGATCATCCCGCTCGGCCCCGCCCTCCAGGCCCTGCTGACGGGCGACATGGGCGGCATGGTCGGCCATCTTGTCGTCGGCTTTGGCGCCGTCGTCTGCGGCCTCATGATGAGCGGCATCGCCTACTCGATCACCCTCGTTCGCGAACGCTGGTCGCGCGTCGACCTCGAAGAGATGGAGCACCTTTGCGAACTGCTCGTCTCCGCCCGTAACAACAATCTTTCTCGCGAGGCCTCGCATGCGCGCCTTTCAGCGTAAGTCCCGTCGCGGCTTCCAGTTCACCAGCGTCCATCGCGAAGATCCGCTCGCCGGTGTGGCCAATCTGTTTGACGCCTCCATCGTCTTCGCCGTTGGCTTGATGGTTGCCCTGATTCAGGCCTTCTCGCTCACCCAGCTCATGGATCCCAACTCCCAGTTCACCATCGTCAAGAAGAACACTCAGACCGGTGAAATGGAGATCGTCGAAAAGGACAAGAAGCAGATCAAGGTCAAGAAAGTCACTCCCGAAAAGAAGTCCGGCGCGGGCACGCGCCTCGGTGTCGCCTACCAACTCCCTGATGGAAGTGTCGTCTATGTTCCGGAAGCTGGCCAGTAATCTCATCCTCCTGTTGGCGGCGCACACGCTTGTCGCCGCTGACCCGATTCACATCCTTGCCGTCACCGGTGGCAGCCCCGTGCTCAATGACGCCAAGGCCGCATTCGACAAGCAGTACGGCGCCAATCTCATCACGCTCGACAACATCGCGGGCAAGCCCACCCCCGAGCAGATGCGCACGGCCAGGGTGCTGTTCTTCTTCCACCCTGACGAGCAGATGATGATCTCGCTTGGCCCGCAGGCGCAAGCCGCCAATCGCCGCGGCGCGCAGTTCATCGTCACACCGCAATACTTCGTGCCCCGCCAGTGGGGCTTCCAGCAAGACAAGAAACGCGCCGACATCGCTGAACAGTATTGGTCCTATGGCGGCGTCGAGAACCTCACGGCCCTCCTTGCCTACATGTACCAACAGGCCGGCGGCGCAAAAAAGCTCACGGTGCCGCCACCCGTCCCCGTAACCCAGTCGGGCATTTATCATCCCCGCGCCACACGCTCCTTCAAAGACCTCGCCGACTTCTTCTCCTGGTATCAGAAGGACAAGCCCACGCGTCCCGTCGTCGCCCTCACGATGTTCAACACCAACATCAAGCAGCGTGATCTGGCGCACATCAATTCGCTCATCGAATCGCTCGAGAAGGCGGGCATCGGCGCCTATGCTGCTTACGGCTGGCCCTTCTACACGCTCGATCCTTTCCTCTCGATCGATGGCAAGTCGCCCCTGCGCCTCATCCTCTCCTTCAATCTCGGCATCGGCAAGCCCGAGGATTCCAAGTGGCTCGAGGCTCATGGCGTGCACATCCTCAACATGCAGGTTTCCCGCCAGAGCTACAAGGAATGGAGCGAAGGCCTGCGCGGCCTGCTGCCCGCTGCCATCCCCAATCAGATCGCCACCCCCGAGCGCGCCTCCACCGCCGAGCCTATCCTGATCGCCACTACGGAATCACGCCCCGATGGCTCCACCTACGCCGCCCCCGTGGCCGAGCGCGTGGAGATGGCCGTCAAGCGCTGCCAGCGCTGGATCGCCCTCCAGGACATGCCCAACGAGAAGAAGCGCATCGCCATGCTCTACTACAACAACCCGCCGGGCAAGGGCAATCTGGGCGCGAGCTACCTGCAGGTGCTGCCCACGATGGCGACACTGGTCGATCGCCTCAAGCGCGCCGGCTATGTCACCGCCGACAAGAGCCCGGATGAGATGGAGCTTCGCCGGGTGCTTGAGCGCAGCGGCCGCAATGTCGAGACTTGGGCCCCCGGCGAACTCGACGCCATGGTGGAAGCCGGCGGCATGACGCTCTACCCGATGGATCTCTACCGCAAGCACTACGCCACCCTGCCGGCGAAGTTCCGCGAGATGATCGAGAAAGAATACGGCCCGCCAGAGAAGTCCGAGATGCTCCACATCAAGGACAAAGACGGCCGCCACTTCTTCGTGCTGCCCGGCGTGCGCTACGGCAACATCTTCCTCGGCGTCCAGCCGCTGCGCGCCACCTTCGATCGCGTGCTCGACACCACGCACGACACCACCATCCCCGTGCCCCACTCTTACGTCGCCGCCTACCTGTGGCTGCGCAATGTCTTCAAGGCCGACGCCATCATGCACATCGGTCGCCACGGCACGCTCGAGTGGCTGCCCGGCAAGCAGGTGCTGCAGGCCGGCTGGGATCACTCAGAAGCCATGCTGGGCGAGATCCCCAACCCGTATTACTACATCATGGACGGCGACGGCGAATCGCTGCAGGCCATGCGCCGTAGCGCCGCCGTCATGATCTCCCACCTCACGCCACTGCTGCTGCCCAGCGGCATCCGCGCCGACATCGTGCCGCTCAAGCTTGCCCTGCAGCAGTGGAACGAGAAGCTCGCCCAAGACCCCGAGCTCGCCGTTGAGTATCAGAAGACCGTCGCCCGCGAGGCGCTCAATCTCAAGCTCGACAAGCAACTCAACTTCGACGTCGACAAGACGCCCGTCGCCGAATGGCGCAAGAAGCTCGACGACTTTGTCGCCGAAGTGCAGGATGGCCCCATGCCCGCTGGCATTCACGCGCTCGGTCGTCTGCCGGAAGAGCCTGTGCAGATCGAGGGCCTCGAGAATTTTCTCCGCTTTGGCTTCTCTGAGGCCGAGGTGCCGTTGATCCGCACCGAGTGCCACACCTGGGCTGAAGACATCTTCTACGGTCGCGACCCCAAAATCACTGGCAACTACCCCGCCGCCCTGCGCGACAAGATCCAGACGCAGTGGTCTCACGGCCGCAAGTGGATTGCCAATCTGCGCATCTCGCCCCAGCGCGAGGTCGATGCGATTGTCGACGTGCTCAGTGGTCGCTATCTCCCCGGCAGCCCGCTAGGTGAGCCCTTGCGTACGCCCGATGGCTTGCCCACGGGCCGCAAGCAATTTGGCTTCGACCCCACGCTCATCCCCACCAAAGAGGCATGGAAGCTCGGCCGCAAGATGGCCGACGACACGCTGAATCGCTATCTCAAAGATCACGGCAAGTACCCCGAAAAGGTTTCGATGATGCTCTGGTATGGCGAGACCGATACGCATCACGGCGCCATGGAAGCCATGGCCATGCACCTGATGGGCGTCGAGCTCACATGGAATGCCCGCAATCAGGTGGATGGCGTCAAGCTCATCCCCGACAGCGAAATGAAGCACCCGCGGGTCAACGTCGTCATCAACATCAGCGGCATCTATCGCGATGGCTTTGGCGACAAGATCCTGCTGCTCGATCGTGCCGCCCGTCTCGCCGCCGCGGCAGGCAACAACGCCATCTCGCGCCATGATGCCGAGGTCAAGAAGGCGCTCATCGCCCAGGGCGTTGACGCCAAACAGGCCGAGCGCCTCGCTCGCGCCCGCGTTTTCGGCAACAAGCCCGGCTCCTATTCGATCGGCGTCGATCGCCTCGCGGAATCCTCGCGCGACAACGCCGACAGCAACAACGCCGCCAAGCTCTACCTCCACTACATGAACTTCGCCTTCAGCGATGACACCTGGGGCGAGGGCGCCCCCAAGCTGCTCGAAGAGCAGCTGAAGGGTAATCAGACCGTTCTCTTCTCGCGCTCGAGCAATCTCTACGGCGCGCTCGATAACGACGATACCTACAGCTACGCCGGTGGCCTTTCGGCCGCCTCCAAGTTCGCCAGTGGCGGCGTGGCCCCCGAGTTCTACATCCACAACCTGCGCAAGTTTGGCGCCGAGAAAATGGTCGACCTCAAGACCTTCCTCGCCACCGAGATGAACCAGCGCCTCTGGAACCCCAAGTGGATCGAAGGCATGAAGAAATCCGGCTATGCCGGCGCGCGCCAGATGTACCGCGAAGTCGAACACCTCTACGGCTTCCAGGCCACCACCAAAGAGCAGATGGACGGCTCCTTCTGGCAGAACACATTTGACGTCTACGTTGCCGACAAGCAGGGCCTTGAGCTCGAGAAGTTCTTCGAGAAGGAAAACCCCCACGCCCGCCAGAATCAGCTTGCCCGCATGCTCGAGGTCGATCGTCAGGGCTCCTACAAGTTCAACGAGGCCGACCGCGCCACGCTCGTCCGCGAGTACGTCAAGAGCGTCGCCAGGAACGGTGTCGCCTGCTCGGCGAACACGTGCGGCAATCAACGCCTGCAACAATACGTCGGCGAGATGGCGCCTCTCGTGAGCGGCTTGGGCAAGCTCGACCTGCAGAACTTTGGCCGCGTCATCGGCAAGGCCACGCGTTGGTCGCCCAAGGTCTTCGCCAACTCAAGCCCCGAGCTGCGTCAAGCCGTCGCCGAGGCCAACCGCAAGCCCGCCGACACGGCTCGCCCCGCTCGCCCACCGCGCCCGGCGCCACCGTCGAACATCGTCTCCGGCTTTGCCGTCAAAGAAAAGATTCTCAAGCTCGCCAACACCGCTCCTTCGAAGGGGCTTCCTGTTGCCTGGTCCTGGGCGGCTCTGCTCGTGTCGCTCACGGCGGCCGGCGCCCTTTGGGAGAACCGCGCGAGCCGCTCGGAACGCAACTGACAAGGACATCCATTCCCCATGCGCTTCATGTACCTCTTTGCCGCCGTCACCACGCTTGCGGCGCAAACACCGCTGGTGGACGCGCCGCTGTTTGACGCCACGCGCCAGGGTCGCTATCTGATCGTCGCCCTCAAAAAGCCCCATCGTGTTGTATCCACTTCGGGCCGCACCGGTGGCCTCAGCGAGCAGGTCACCCACCTCGTCAACCACCAGAGCATGGAAGCCCGCATGCACATGGAGCGCCACAACCTGATCGCCAAGATGTCCGAAGAGGAATACCACGATCTCGTCGCGCGCGACCTCAAGCTCGACCCCGCGCGCACCGCCATCATGGGCACCGCCGCCAACATGAATTACCTCGGTCGGCGCTCGTTTACCTTCCGCGATTTCCGCGTGGATGCCTTTGTCACCGCCGGCGTCGAAGGCAACGCCACTCGTCCCGGCGACCCCGCCCAGTGGTACGAAGGCGAGAAGGGCACCGAGTACGTCAAGCCCACCTCCGGCACGATCAACACCATCCTCATCATCAATCGCCCTCTCACTCCAGCCGCCATGGAACGCGCCGTCGTCACGATGGCCGAAGCCAAATCCGCCGCTCTCGCCGAACTCGCCATCGGCAGCAAGTATTCCGCCAATCTCGCCACCGGCACTGGCACCGATCAGTTCATCGTCGCCGCGCCGGTTGATGCCGCCGTGCGGCAGGTACGCTGGGCCGGTCCTCACACCAAGCTCGGCGAGTTGATCGGCAACGCCGTTCGCGAAGCTACCATCGAGGCGCTGCGCTGGCAGAACGGCATGGAGCGCAGCCACACGCGCAGCCTCACGCACGCGCTCGGCCGCTTTGGCCTCACCGAAGAGAAGCTCTTTGCCGCCATGAAGGAGCGCCTGCCCGAGGCTTACTTCAAGCTGATGCAGGAAAACAAAATGGCTGTGATGTGGGAGCCGCGTCTCGCCGCTGCCGCCTACGCCTACGCCGCCGTGCTCGATCGGCTGCAATACGGCACGATCCCCGCCGAAGGCGCCGGTGAGACTCTGCGCGATCATGCCGCGAGCGTCGCGGTGGCTTTGTCTGGTCGCCCCGCCGTGTGGCCCACGGTATGGAACAAGATCCAGGTCGAAGGCAAAGACCGCCTCACACCTTTTCTCGACGGTCTTGCCAACGGTTGGCTCGAGCGTTGGCCCGAGATCGGCCTGACGCCTAATAAGTAAAGCTCAGGCCCACAATGCCCCACGCCTGCGGCGCGCGCCAACCATTCTCGTAGTAGAGCTG